>CAKUYM010000454.1 GCA_934716785.1 uncultured Bacteroides sp.
GTTCCCAGGTATTGGCATGACCTTGAAGCAATGTAGCGGGATGTCGATAGAACTTCGTCGCGGAAGTGGAGATTCGACTGAAAGGACAGCACGATCGAGGAAAGAAGAGGGGTATGGATATTATATGTTTTTCGCTTTGGATCCTTCATTATACAAAACGCAAGTAAGCCGTTGCCAGACAGTTTGTAGAGGATTATATGAAGAAGAATTGATTTATCCGACTCATTTTTATACCAAGAATAGCACTGAGCGTAAGACGCTATGATTGAGATTTATGTTTTACTTAAAAAAAAGAGAAAAATGGATTCATTAAAAAATAGAATAATAGTATTCCTGTTGGCTTTTACCGTATGGGGATGCTCGGATAAAGATGAGCCGATGACAGAAAATGCTTCATCAGTTTCATTATCCACCGATATAATTCAGATGGATAGAAATGGAGGTGATGTTCCGGTAACGATTACCAGTTCTGATAATTGGCGATTGGCAGGTGTGTATGATTGGGTGCATCCGTCGGCTACAGAAGGAGAAAGTGGAGAAATTGTAACTTTTACTATTGATCCCAATCAGATGAATGAGAAGCGTGTTGCAGTTTTCAAATTTTTTGTAGGTGCATCTGTTGCTTCTTTGCAGGTTGAAACTGAATTTGGGTATTCCATAGCGTTGCTTTCCGAGACGGAAATTTCCATGCCTAAAGAAGAAAATGAGGTGAAAATTCAGTTTGCGACTAATGTTATCGATCCTGTTATATCTTGTAGTGAAGGTAGTGAGGAGTGGCTGACATTAAATAAAAGCATAGATTTTGCAGGCATACTTACTTTGTCATTTTCTGCCATTGAAAACGAAATGTATAAAGATCGTTCTGCTGCTATTACGGTTTCGAGTCCTCTTGTTGCAGAACCGGTTGAGGTGCAAATATTTCAAGCACGAACAGAGGCTATTATCCCGGAAAGTGATCTTCTGTTATATGATTTTTCAGAAAATACGGTTTCGTTTAGTGTAAAATACAATGTGGAATATGAGGCTTCTGTAACTAAGGGGAGCGAATGGATTGCTATTCAATCGGCATCCGAACCTATAGTTGGAGATGATGGTTTATCTACTGTAATGTTGAACTGTCGTTTGAATGAGGCTTCGGAGACACGTGGTGGAATGATTCGCATTGCAAAAGTTGACGGGAAGCTTGGAAGTGATATTTCTATTGTTCAGAAAGATCCCGGAGTAGACTTGATAGCGATTCCGGACAATACATTGCGAACGGTGTGTATAAATAACGGATGGGTATTTTCTGTTATCGGGAATCAGTGCATTGTACTTGAGGCTGGGTTGAAAGCTACTTTTTTGGCTACTTCCTATTATGATAAAGTGGATGATTTGACAGGAATAGAATATTTTCCGAATCTGACTTCGATAAATATACAATATTGCGGAGACATGAAGAAAGTGGATATTTCCGGTTTGTATAAGGTTAGCTCTCTTTCATTATCGGAAGCGTATAGTTGTGGAGAATATATTTTGGGTGATAATCCGATTTTGAGTTTTAATGTGAATGGTTATGAATATTCTGAATCAGAAAATTTGGTACTTAGCGGTAGTAAAATACAATCTATGGATTTATCTCTTATCTCATCTTATGTGCGTTATGATAAGGTAAAGGCAATTGATGTTTCAGGATGCCCGGCTTTGATAACTTTAAATGCTGATCGTAGTAGCAATATTACAACTCTTTATTTAAAAGAAGGACAAGTGATTCAGAATCTGAAAAAAAATAATGCGACTACTATTGTTTATAAATAAATATTTACCAGTTATTTATTGATTTTAGCGCCCCGTCTTGTTGCCCAAATGCTAATAAGATGGGGTATTTTAATGCCTTTATACAAAGTTTTTATTAATCAAGCACTGGTGGATTATAAGCGGTTGGGCTATTTAGATAGTTAAAAAGAAATTTATAGAAACAGAAAAAACGTCGGGTGATTATTCCGGATCCGGTATTGGAGGTGTGGCTAAAAAAGGAATTGGGAATATGATGATGTATGAATTTGCGGTAAAAGTAATCGGGAAGAACAGGAAAGATTTATTCCCGTTATAAACCGGTTGCTTTGACGATTATAGCATATTATTCTGTGGAATATTGTTCTTTTAGACAAATATTCGTGTAACTTTGCATGCTGTTAGTATAAAAACAAGAGGAGAAAGAATGATAGTTTGCATAGCCGAAAAGCCATCCGTAGCACGCGATATAGCCGAAGTACTCGGCGCTCATACAAGGAAAGAAGGATATATAGAAGGTAACGGATACCAGGTGACCTGGACATTCGGGCATCTCTGTACCCTGAAAGAGCCGCATGAGTACACTCCCAGCTGGAAGTCATGGAGCTTGGGTAGCCTGCCGATGATTCCGCCACGTTTCGGCATCAAATTGATTGGGCATGATCCGGGAATTGAAAAACAATTCCATATTATCGAGCAGTTGATGCAGAATGCAGATGAGATTATCAACTGCGGTGATGCCGGTCAGGAAGGAGAACTGATTCAGCGATGGGTGATGCAAAAGGCAGGCGCGCGCTGTCCGGTGAGGCGTCTGTGGATTTCTTCTCTGACGGAAGAGGCCATTCGCGAAGGCTTTTCCAAGTTGAGGGACCAGGCGGACTTCCAATCATTATATGAAGCAGGACTTTCTCGTGCGATAGGGGATTGGCTGTTGGGCATGAATGCTACCCGTCTTTATACAATTAAGTATGGGCAGAATAAGCAAGTGCTTTCCATCGGTCGTGTACAGACACCGACATTGGCGTTGATTGTCAACCGCCAGTTGGAGATTGCCAATTTCACACCCAAGCAATATTGGGAACTGAAAACGAACTATCGTGACACTACCTTTTCAGCTCTTATCCGCAAGAGTGATGAAGAAATAGCTGCGGAAGAAGAAAAGAACGGTGGGAAAAAGAAGATAGATAATCCCGGCATCGACCCCATTGCCAGTCGGGAAGAGGGCGAAGCCTTGGTAGAGCGAATCAAGGACCTTCCGTTCATCGTGACCGGTGTCAGTAAGAAAGACGGTAAGGAATATGCTCCGCGCCTGTTCGACTTGACTTCCCTCCAGGTGGAGTGTAATAAGAAGTTTGCTTACTCTGCCGATGAAACACTGAAACTGATCCAGTCTCTTTATGAAAAGAAAGTGGCCACCTATCCGCGTGTCGATACCACTTTCTTGAGTGACGATATTTATCCGAAATGTCCCGGCATTTTGAAAGGACTTCGTGATTACGAAGTTTTGACAGCCCCGTTGAATGGCGTTACACTGCCAAAGTCGAAAAAGGTATTTGATAACTCGAAGGTGACGGACCACCATGCCATCATCCCTACCGGAGTGTATGCTCAAAACCTGACCGATATGGAGCGT
>CAKUYM010000455.1 GCA_934716785.1 uncultured Bacteroides sp.
ACATTATACAACACGTCTGTTGTTACTGGAGAATCGTTAATTTCAACATTCCATTTTGAAATGCCGGAAGCGAAAGTACGCATTATAATCAAGACAAGACATACTTTCATTAAGAAATTTTTCCTTTTATTTTTAATCAGCAAATAATCAACAACTTACAAACATGTCTTATTCTATGGATTTAAATTTCCACCTTATTATATATAACAGTTACTATCCAAAAGATAAAAAACGGTCTCATCTTTATTATAGGATGAGACCGTTTCTTATTATCAATCTATCAGAGAAATGGATTATTTCCCTTTCTTATAATTTTCCAACCCTGTCTGCAAGAACTCGATATACTTAGGAATGTCTTCGTTGTAAGCATACGACTTGTTCAGCGGTTTGCCCTGATTATCCAGCAGCACATAGAAAGGTTGGGCGTTAGCGCCAAATTTTACACGTTGCAGATAACTCCACTTATCGCCAACAGTACGCAATGTGCGTTCCGTACCATTTTCTACGATTTTCACGGGCTCGCTCAATGGAGTCTTGTTGTCCACATAAAGGGTAATCAACACATAGTCATTGTTAATCAGATCACTTACTTTCGGGTCAGTCCATACGGCTGCCTCCATCTTACGACAGTTCACACAGCCATATCCGGTGAAATCAAGCATCACAGGTTTGCCATTCTGGCGTGCGTATTCCATTCCTAAATCATAGTCCTCGAATTTTGCATGCACATCATTCTTATGCAGGTTAAAGTCCTGCGTCTGCATAGGCGGAGCAAATGCGCTGACCGCTTTCAAGGGTGCTCCCCACAACCCGGGAACCATATATACGGCAAATGCCAAAGAGACTAACGCCATAAAGAAACGGGCAACCCCCACCTTATTATCATCGTCATCATGCGGAAACTTGATTTTACCCAACAGATAGAGGCCGAGCAGCGCGAAAATAACAATCCACAAAGCAAGGAATGTTTCACGGTCAAGCAATCTCCAACCATAAGCGAGGTCGGCAACCGACAGGAACTTAAGTGCAAATGCCAATTCAAGGAAACCTAATGTCACCTTAATCACATTCATCCATCCGCCGGATTTCGGCATCGACTTCAACCATGACGGGAACAGAGCGAACAGCGTGAACGGAAGAGCCAGCGCGATGGCAAATCCAAACATACCGATGGCCGGAGCAACGACACTTCCCGTTGTGGATACTTGCACTAACAAGAAACCGATAATCGGACCTGTGCAAGAGAAGGATACCAGCGAAAGCGTGAAAGCCATCAGGAAGATACTCAGCAATCCGGTGGTAGATTCCGCCTTGCTATCTACCGCATTTCCCCACTTCGACGGGAGACGGATTTCGAATGCTCCGAAGAAAGAAGCAGCGAAAATCACCAACATCAGGAAGAAAAGAATATTAAAGATTGCATTGGTAGACAACGCATTCAGTGCACTGGCACCAAAAATCAACGTAATAGCCAGTCCCAGCGTCACATAAATTACAACGATAGATGCGCCATACGTCCATGCATCACGAATACCTTTCTTTTTATCCTTGCTGCGTTTCAGAAAGAAGCTGACAGTCATCGGGATAATCGGCCACACGCAAGGAGTGAACAATGCCAATAATCCTCCAAGGAAGCCCGTTATAAAAATATATATCCAAGACATATCTTCCTGGCTGTGCTCTTCGCCCAGCACTTTCAAGTCATCGATAACCGGCTTCCAAAGCTCACCGGATGCAACGGCAGGCTGAATGTCCGTAGCAGTATCTACAGGAGTGGCAGGAGTCAGTTCTGCAGCAGAGTCATTCTGCTCGACAGCAGCAGGAGCGGGTTCTTCTTTTTTCTCCGGCTCTTCTACTTTAGCAGCCGCAGCAGCACTTCCGGCTTTAGCCGACCCTGAGAACTTGAACGGCACCTCTGTAGGTGGAAGGCAACTTTCATCGTTGCAGGCACCATATTCCAGATAACCTTCTATCTCATAAGCCCCACCTGTAAACTTTACTTTCTGGATAAACTTTGCAGAACCTTCAAAATAGCGCACCTTCATTTCAAACAGTTTGTCGAAAGTAGCCACTTCCTTGCCAATCGGTTTCAGTTTTCCTACAGGTTCCAACCCGCTCTTCTTATCAACATTGAATGTCGCAGAGATAGGACCTCCATCTCCAAGTTCGGTAGAATAGACATGCCATCCTTGATCAATGGTGGCGGTAAATACAATCTCCGCTTCGGTATCAGATAGAGTGTTCAACTCGGTTTTGAACTTTACCGGTTCCTGAATCTGTGCCTGCAAGGCATAAACCACAAAGCTTAAGAGCAGAAAAGAAATAAACTTTTTCATTTTAATTATTGAGGGGTTATAATTCATAATCTACACACGCACGGCTCTCCTTTGTTTCAGCCAGAATCTTTCCGGCGGCTACATGATCGGGGTGCGTTGCGTAGTATTTCACATCTTCCAGTGTATCAAATTCACTATAAAGTGCGATATTCCATGTCTCTCCGGGATTCATGTTCAATCCGACTTCAATTTTCCGAATCACAGAGATTTTAGCGGGAAGTGCTTCTATCGCTTCCTTAAATCGTGTCATAACCGAGCACTTTTCTTCGGCAGACACTTCGTCTTTTAACTTAAATAATACAATGTGTTTTACCATTACGTTGTTATTTTAATGAATTGTTTCTATATTTGTCTTGTTAATGCATTGCATAAACAATGCAAATTTACTCTATTTCATTCAAATATACACTAAAAGAGATGTTAATAATAGGAATAGCAGGCGGAACCGGCTCTGGAAAGACCACCGTCGTACGAAAAATCATAGAAAGTCTTCCTGCGGGAGAAGTAGTATTACTGCCCCAGGACTCATACTACAAAGACAGCAGCCACGTGCCGGTCGAAGAACGTCAGAATATTAATTTCGACCATCCGGACGCATTCGAGTGGAGCCTGCTCTCCAAACACGTCATGATGCTGAAAGAAGGAAAGAGCATCGAACAGCCCACCTATTCTTATCTGACATGTACGCGACAGCCCGAAACGATACACATCGAACCGCGCGAGGTGGTTATCATCGAAGGTATCCTTGCCTTATGCGACAAGAAACTACGAAATATGATGGACCTCAAAATATTCGTAGATGCCGACCCGGACGAGCGGCTGATACGTGTCATCCAAAGAGATGTCGTAGAACGCGGACGCACGGCTGAAGCAGTAATGGAACGTTACACGCGGGTTCTGAAACCGATGCACCAACAATTTATCGAACCCTGCAAGCGCTATGCCGACCTTATTGTGCCCGAAGGAGGAAACAACAAGGTGTTTCTTGATATACTGACCATGTATATCAAGAAACACCTGAAAGGGTGAGAGTTGAAAAAAAATGAGAGTTTAAAGTCGAGATTAAAT
>CAKUYM010000456.1 GCA_934716785.1 uncultured Bacteroides sp.
GAGCATTATTTTGACCCGAAGAAGTTCTCCAGACACTTGACCGGTTATACCGGAGAGACCTGCTGTACATATAATATGCTCAAACTCAGTCGACACCTTTTCTGCTGGACAGGTGATGCGTCTGTTGCCGATTATTATGAGAGAGCGTTGTACAACCACATCTTGGGGCAGCAAGACCCCGAAACGGGTATGGTTGCCTACTTCCTGCCTTTGCTCTCCGGCGCTCATAGGCTGTATAGCACAAAAGAGAATTCCTTCTGGTGCTGTGTGGGCAGCGGGTTTGAGAATCATGCCAAGTATGGAGAAGCTATCTACTATCACAACGACCGGGGAGTGTATGTAAACCTGTTTATTCCCTCACGGGTAATCTGGAAAGAGAAAGGACTGACACTTCGTCAAGAAACGGAGTTCCCGCAAGAAGAGACGACCCGGCTCACGGTGAATGTGGATAATCCGCTCCGTACCACTATCTATCTGCGTTATCCGTTATGGAGCAGGAATGTGAAAGTGTCGGTAAATGGCAGGAAGGTGGCTGTAAGACAGAGCCCCGGCTCTTATATTGCCATCACTCGCGAATGGAAAGATGGCGATCGCGTTGAGGCTACTTATCCGATGCGGGTCAGACTGGAGACCACTCCGGACAATCCCGACAAGGCGGCTCTGCTGTATGGTCCGTTGGTATTGGCGGGAGAGCGTGGAACGGAAGGCATGCAAGCCCCGGCTCCTTTCTCGAATCCGGCTCTTTACAACGACTATTATACTTACGATTTTCATGTCCCGGAAGGTTTGCGCACATCACTGAAGATAGATGTAAAGCATCCGGAAGCAGCGTTGCAACGCCAAGGAAAGGAATTGAGGTTCACTACTTCGCAGGGCGATGTACTTCGTCCGTTTTATGACCTACATCATCAGCGATACGTTGTATATTGGGACTTGCAGACGGAATAATTTACAGACAGAATAATTTGCATACGAATAACTTACAGACGGAATAAAAAGAATTTGGAGGAATTGAATATGAGAAGAATACATCTCGTTTTTTGTTTGCTGTCGCTACTTTTCATAAGTGCGCACGCGCAACTGGCGACCTATCCGGAAGGGCTGACCGCCAATATGCCGCATAACGATGATTATACGGTTCGTGTCCGTACGCTGGGAGGCGAATGGCAAGATTTGTTTGAATACAATGTGCAGGTAGACATGGATGCCGTGCAGAATGCTTCTATGGTTCAGTTTGACATGGGCGAACCGGTCGAGGTGATGGTGAAGAAGAATAACGGCACAATACGTGAAGTTGATATCCGTCCGCTGAATAATAACATCCGTTATGAGCGGACAAAGAACGTGATTGTTTTCCGACTGGATAAACCGCAATATTTGTCAGTAGAATTCAATGGCGACAGGCTTCATAATTTGCACCTTTTTGCCAATCCGCCGGAAACGGAAGTATATAAGGAGGCTGAAAAGGATGTCATGTATTTCGGACCGGGGGTTCATCGTCCTCGTGATTTGCCCAACAATCAGCTTCGCATACCTTCCAATACCACCGTATATCTGGCCCCGGGAGCGGTCGTTAAAGCCAAATTGCTGGTTGACGGAGTGGAGAATGTGCGCATTATCGGTCGTGGCATATTGGATCATCCCGTAAGAGGCATTGAGGTGACCGATGCGAAAAATGTGCTGATTGATGGCATAACGGTAGTGAATCCCGATCATTATACTGTGTTTGGCGCAGGAACGAAAGGCTTGACAGTGAGGAACCTGAAAGCCTTCAGTTGTAAAGGCTGGAGTGACGGTATCGACTTGATGTGCTGCCGTGATGTGCAGATAGACCATGTCTTCTTGCGCAATAGTGATGATTGCATAGCGCTCTACAACCATCGTTGGAACTGGTGGGGAGGTTCGGGCAACATCAATGTGCAGGATGCCGTTCTTTGGGCTGATATCGCTCATCCTATCAATATAGGCGGGCATGGCGACCCCGAATCACCGGTGGGCGAAGTGATTGAGAATCTCACCTTCCGGCAGATAGATATTCTGGAACACGATGAAGATGATGTCCCTTACCAAGGCTGTATGGCGATAGATTGCGGAGACAATAACCGGGTGCGCAACGTGTTGTTCGAAGACGTCCGTGTGGAAAGTATCCAGGAAGGCAGGCTCTTCCATCTCAACGTGCGTTTCAATAAGAAATATGATAAGGCTCCGGGTGGCGGAATTGAGAATGTTACTTTCCGTAACGTTACTTATAATGGGGTTGGAGAGAACCGCTCTCTCATCCAAGGGTTTGACGGCAACCGGAAGGTGGAGGATGTATTGTTTGACAATATCGTGATTAACGGTCGGCGAATGAAAGATTTAAATGAGTTTGTGAAGAACGAATTTATAAAGAATGTACGTGTACAATAGATATGAATAATAAGATTGATTTCTTGGGTCTGAAAGAGCTCCTCTCGAAAGGGAGATTCTTGATTGCCGTTTTTGCTGGCATCTGCATATTCTCCGGTTCTTGCCATCTCTCATCCGGCGAGGCGAGCTGGTATGACTTCTCTCCTTTGGACTCTCTCATCCAAGGATGGGTAGACAAGGGCTACTATCCCGGAGCGTCCATCGGTGTGGTAAAGAATGATACCGTCATTTTTCAAAAGAACTATGGCGACTACACTCCCGATACGCAAGTATATGTCGCTTCTGCCGGAAAATGGGTGGCGGCTGCCGTCATCGGTGCGGTGGTAGACCGTACTGATTTGGACTGGGACGACCCGGTAGAGAAATGGCTGCCTGAGTTCAAAGGCGATGCCAAAGGCTCGATTTCCTTGCGGCAATTATTGTCCCATACCTCAGGAGTACGTCCCTATCTTCCCGAACCCCGTGTGGATAACTACAACCATTTGGATTCAGCGGTCACAGAGATTCTTCCTTTGGATACAGTCTTCACTGCCGGCACCCGTTTCGAATATGGCGGACTTGCCATGCAGATTGCCGGAAGAATGGTGGAAGTGGCGATGGGGAAGGAGTTTGAGGCTCTTTTCCAAGAACTGCTTGCCCAACCCTTGGGGATGAAGAACTCTCATTTCACCCCTGTCAATACGGAAGGCGGGCATGCTCCCATGTTAGGGGGCGGACTGTGCACTACCTTGAATGATTACCTGCATTTCCTGTCCATGATTTCGCATGATGGGATGTATAACGGCAAGCAAATCCTCTCCGTGGCAACCGTGAAAGAGATGCAGGCCGACCAGGTGAAAGGTGCGGCAATCCCTTCAGACAATTATGTGGCAAAAGGAGTGGGGCAGTCTCACAACGGAATTTACGGTCTGGGAGAGTGGCGTGAACTGGTCGATAAGAAGACGGGCGAAGCCTGGCAGATTAGTTCGCCGGGATGGGCAGGCGCCTATCC
>CAKUYM010000457.1 GCA_934716785.1 uncultured Bacteroides sp.
TGCCAAATAGGCAAGAAACCATGTCGTTTTTTTATGCCATTATCTCAAGAATATTTAACTTGCGAAACTTAAATAATGTAATACTATATTTCTACCCAATTTTAAATTGTAATTATTTGATAAGTAACAAATTAATGTTCATTTACAAGATTATCACAGGTTGTTTGTAATACCATTTTGTAACATTGATAATTATTATGCATGCAATTTGTAATCAATAATTATCCAACATGGTAAAATGGGAATAATGTTCTCTTAAGAAAAGAAGAAGGTATATCCGTAGGGCTATT
Organism: uncultured Bacteroides sp.; assembly: GCA_934716785.1. GTDB lineage: Bacteria > Bacteroidota > Bacteroidia > Bacteroidales > Bacteroidaceae > Bacteroides. The sequence continues at coordinate 291 of CAKUYM010000457.1, forward strand.
CAAGGTGCAATGTACAAATTTATACAATTTATGAACAATAAATGATTGTCAATATTTGTATTTCTTGTGAATTTTGCATTAAGAAATTATTGCTCATGTAATGTATGTGTGATTGTATATAATTCTTGTACAATTATATGGCAGTAAATAACCTCTGTTATTAACCAATTTATTTAATAGTTATGAAACAAAATTTTATTCCTCTTAGAACATTGGGGATGATGTTACTTTTAGTTTTGTTTACCCTACATGCAAATGCACAAAACATCAAGGTAACAGGTACGGTCAATGACAATTTAGGTCCGGTGACCGGTGCTTCTGTTCTTGTAAAAGGCACAAGCAATGGATGTATTACCGATCTAAATGGCGAGTTCACTTTATTAAATGTTCCTTCCAAAGCTGTTTTAGTCGTGTCTTTCGTTGGGTATCAGACACAAGAGGTCCCGGTGAACGGACAAAAGAAAATCACCATAGAACTTAAAGAAGATGCTCAGGCATTGGATGAAGTTGTTGTCGTAGCCGTAGGTTATGGTGATGTCAGAAGACGCGACCTTACAGGCTCCATCGGCAAAGCCAACATGGGTGATTTAGTTAAAGCCCCCGTCACTAACATTGCAGAAAGCCTTGGTGGACGTATTGCCGGTGTGCAAGTTTCCTCCAGTGATGGTGGTCCGGGTGATAATTACAGCATTGTCATTCGTGGTGCCGGTTCATTGACAGGTAGCACTGCACCACTTTACGTAATAGACGGATTCCCACAAGAAGATACCTCTACTATGGGAGCGCTCAACCAGAATGATATTGAATCTATCGACATCTTGAAAGATGCTTCTGCCACTGCCATATATGGTGCCCGTGGAGCCAATGGAGTGGTTATCATCACTACTAAAAAAGGAACTACCGGCAAACCTACCATCAGCTATAACGGTAGCCTTTCCGTAAGCCATGTAAAAAATACACCGGCCATGATGAATGGCTATGACTTCGTATTGCTGCAACAAGAGGTCATGGCTGAAGAGGATTTTGCAAGTAACTATATCACCAGTCTCTATCCTACGATAGACTCTTATCTTACCGCTCCCTATTATGATTGGCAAGATTACATCTATCGGACTCCGGTCAGCAACAGTCATCATCTTTCACTGACAGGTTCGCAAGGAGACTTGAAATATGCCACATCACTTTCCTACAATGACCAACAAGGTGTTATTATCAATTCTGGTTTGAAACGCTACCAAGGACGAATAAGTTTGAGCCAAAAGGTAAATAAACGATTGAAAATAGATCTTACCGCCAACTATGCAAGCTCCGTGCAAGATGGTCCTACTGCTTCCACTGCCACTACATCCATGTCTACCGCTTATATGTATAGTGTATGGTCTTTCCGCCCGGTTTCTCCTAATGGCACAGATATGTTGAACCAGTTGTATGATGATGGAGTCAACATGACGGAAGATTATCGTTTTAATCCGGTATTGTCTGCACGTAACGAATATCGTCACAAAACTACCAATAACCTGCAGTTCAATGTAAGTGCAGAGTACGAATTCATTAAAAATCTGAAACTGAAAGTTGCCGCCGGCTACACATCCCGAGACTATAAGAACGAAGAGTTCAACGGCTCTCAAACCAGTACCGGTAACTCTCATCCGTCTAATACACGAAGCAAAGGCATCAATGCTTACCTTTATGAGTCAGAAAGTCGGAGCTATTTGAATGAAAATACTTTAAGTTATCAGTTTAATAAAAAGAAGCATAGTCTTAATGCATTGGCCGGACTTTCATTCCAGAAGAATACTGCTTATGTGCACGATGTCACCGCAGAACATATCACCAACGAATCATTTGGAATGGCAGGATTGGGCAAAGGCTCGGCAGTGCCAACTGTAAGCTCTTCAAAAGGTGAAAATACATTGATGTCTTACTTTGGACGTATCAACTATCACTATGATTCACGCTATTATCTGACTTTAACCATGCGTGCCGACGGCTCGTCCAAGTTCTCAAAACAAAATCGTTGGGGATATTTTCCTTCAGGTTCTGTAGCTTGGGCATTCGGGCGCGAATCCTTTATAAAAGATAATGCAAGCTGGTTGTCTAATGGCAAACTTCGTTTCAGCTATGGACAAACAGGCAACAACCGCATTGGAAATTATGATTACATGGCACATCTCGTTACCGACGATGACTATTACAAATATCCTTGGAATGGCTCATTCAACACCGGTTATGTACTCAGTAGCATGGCCAATGATGTATTGAAATGGGAAACAACAGAACAACTGGACCTCGGATTGGATTTGGGCTTCTTGAATGACCGAATCAATCTGACCATGGACTATTATGTCAAAACCACAAAAGATTTGTTGCTAAATGCAGACATTGCAGCCAGCTCCGGCTTCTCAACGGCAACCATTAACGTAGGGAAGTTGCGTAATAAAGGTCTTGAAATCACGTTGGAAACTGTCAATGTAAGAAACAAGAAATTCTCTTGGACTTCCAATTTCAACATAGCCTTTAATAAAAATGAAATCATGGCATTAAACTCCGGACAGAAAGAGATGACAAGCTATGTCAGCTGGGATAACAAATACAACACAACGCCTGCCTATATTAGTAAAGTAGGAGAATCTGCCGGCAAAATGTATGGTTTTATTTATGAAGGCACTTATAAAATAGAGGATTTTGATGTCAAGACAGACGATAATGGGAAAAAACAATATACGCTGAAAAAAGGAATTCCTGCTTATGTGAGTAATACACAACCCGGTGATCCCAAGTATAGAGACCTTGATGGCAGCGGTTCCATCACCGATGAAGACAAAACGACTATCGGTAACGGGCAACCCAAACACACGGGAGGTTTTAGCAATAATTTCACATGGAAGAATTTCGATTTGAATATCTTTTTACAATGGAGCTACGGAAATGATATTTTGAACGCTAACCGGATGGTATTTGAGAACCCGTACGGAAAAAAGAATATCAATATGTTTGCCAGCTACACCAATAGATGGAGCGAAAACAACCCGACAAGCAATATGCCGCGTGCAAATGCCCAAGGTGCGACAGAATATAGCTCTTTGTATGTAGAGGATGGCTCTTT
>CAKUYM010000458.1 GCA_934716785.1 uncultured Bacteroides sp.
GTACCTCCTTGCCATCAAACTGCAAATTAAAGTACAAATTCTGAATATCCCGATAGCGTTCTACCGGGACAAAAGTGCCGATAGCGGCCGATGAATCAAACCCTTTACAAAGCTCCCAGGGATTTCCCTGCTCGCGAAACTTTCGTTGAAGATCACGAGCCGTAAAGTCAATGCCGACTGTCACTGCGTCATAATACCGGTTGGCAAAACGGGGAGCGATATTCTTCCCCAAGCGGTTGATACGGACTACCAGTTCCGTTTCATAATGTATCTCGTTAGAGAAGTCGGGAATGAAAAACGGTTTGCCATCTTTCAGTATAGCAGAATCCGGTTTCATAAAAATCACCGGCTCTGCATTCGTCTGTGTATGTCCCAGTTCTTCGTTGTGCCGGGCGTAGTTCATCCCTATTGCAATAATCTTCATTATTTCTCGTTAAAATTCAATCGGTTAAACATAACGGCCAAGTGAGCATACAGAGACGTATTCTGCACGACGATATTCTCCGGCACACGAATACGAAAAGGAGTAAAGTTCCATACCGCCTTTATCCCGCCGGCCACCATTTTATCTGTAATCTCCTGAGCTATATTGATAGGCACTGTCAACACCCCGATATTCACATCGTATTCTTTCATCTTCGCCTCAAAATCGTTGGTATGGAAAATAGGGATTCCATCCAGATCCTTCCCTACCAACTCCGGGTTGACATCAAACGCGGCAACAATCTCCAATCCGAAATGCTGCAAACCCGAGTCGCGAAGCAAGGCACCTCCCAAGCTACCTACACCAAACAAAAAGGCTTTGTGCATATTGGTAAATCCAAGAAAGCTTTCCAATACCTCTATCAGCGCATCGATATTATAACCGACTCTCGTACGCCCCGAAATATTAACATACGACAAATCTTTGGCGATTTGCGATGCGTCAATATTTATTTCCTTAGAGATTTGTGTAGAAGAGACATACTGCTCTCCTTTTTCTTTCATCAGCTTTATATTAGACAGATACCAGGGAAGTCTGCGCAAGGTAGGCTCCGGCACTTTATCCGCCTCTTTTCGTATATAAGTGCTCATACATCTTACAAAAATTGGTATTTTGCAAAAGTACATTATTTTTTGAGACTGACAATCCTATAATGCAAAACCTTAATAGAGATTAAACAAAACGATGAAAAGAGGTATAAATTTTGCTCTTTTCCATAAGTTTGATACTTTTGAAAAGAAATAAAAATGACGATTATGAAGAAGAATGACTGGAAAGACAGACTGAACATTGTATATTCCACGAATCCGGACTTCGGATATGAGATGGATGACGATGAAGAACAAGTTACCCTCGATAAGACCAAGCAGAACCTCCGCGTTGCCATTGACAAAAAGAACCGAGGCGGAAAAGTAGTTACATTAATTAGCGGATTCGTCGGCACGGACAATGACCTGAAAGAACTTGGCAAGCTGTTGAAGAGCAAATGCGGAGTGGGCGGTTCGGCCAAAGACGGTGAAATCATCATACAGGGAGACTTCAAGACCAAGGTCGTGGAGTTGCTTGTCAAGGAGGGATATACCAAGACGAAAGGCGTTGGCGGTTAATTTTATTAAAATAAATTAGTAAAGAACATGAATATTGAAATAACCGCTAACGCCTACTTTTACTATTCCAAGTATTTAGACAATTCCTTGGATATAATCTCATACCCTTTATGATTAGGATGTAAACCGTCTGAAAACAAATCCTCTTTCAAACGACCATCCTTATTCAAGAAGAAAGAAGAGATATCTAATATTTGCACATTAGATTCTCCTGCCAAACGGTTAGTCAGCAGATGATTTAATCCATTCAAGCGATATTCGAAACCACGTCTCGGGAGTATATTCAAAACATATAATTGAGCATCTTTCTGTTTATCTTTGACAATATCCACAACTTGACTGATCGCTTCTACTATCTCCATGTCTGAATTTTGCTGCAAATTATTAGTCCCCATCAGCATGAATACTTTTCCAGCCTTGAAACCATCCAGTTCACCATGAATAATACGCCATGCCATATTTTCAATTCGATCCCAACCAAACCCCATATTTACAACCGACTTCCCATTAAACAGCTTTTGCCAAACATCATCCGCCTTCCTATTTTTCTCAAAAGGCATACCGCCCCAATAATGAATGATGGAATTTCCTATCATTACAATCTTTGGTTGGCAGTCTGCATTGTATTTCAGAATTTCTTCATGTCGCACATTCCAACAATAAGTATCTGCATCACGATATTGTCGACATGGTTTAAAAATCAGCGAGTCCACTGCTGGATAAAGAATGCTTTTTATCTTTTTAGCATATGCATCTACATATTGTTGTATCCCCAAACCTTCTGCAGACCTTACATCAATTGAACTTTTTGCACTTAATCCCAGTTCTTCCAAAGTTATACAATATAACCCTTTTATACTATCTTCCAATAAATGGCATGCAACCTGCAATTGCTTATTACCACCTATAAAATTTTCTATTTTGGGGGTAGAGGCATTACATTCCATATATCCATCGCATTCTACTAACAGAACAGGGGTATCCCTCTCTCGTCTTATCTGTTGAACAATTCTTTTCAATCTGTTCTTAATCAACTGTATTGGTTCTCCTGTCATTTTGGACATATAACCTATAATAACCAAAGAAGCATCAAGTTCTGCAATAAGTTCTAAAAATTTCTCATCCAACTGCCCACTATCCGAAAACCCTAAATTAATAACTGGAGTGTCCAATTTGCGTTGCAACATATTAGTCCATGCCAAACTTGGATGCAAAGTGCAAGTTTCCGGAGCAATGAAAGCGCCATATATAACAATCGGTTTTTCTAATGACGGACGGACAAAATCAAACCTGCACTCAATAGGAACTCCAATTTGCAAAAATTCGACTTTATTATATAAAGGAAGGTACAAGCAATACTCATTTCCTCTGTTATGCGGATTGGCATAAGTCAGATTTTCATATGAATAAATTATTGTATCATTGAAACTACACCATCGTCCCGCACACCAAGATTGATTTCCATCAGAGTCCATTGTATAAAGATCTACTCCACTACCCTCAATTACCGGTATATGCGATATAGAAAGTTCACCATTCACCTTATATTTAACCTGAATATTGGCAGCATTTGTATGAAACTTTATATATAACCCCACACTCTCCTGTGACAAATTCCAAACCGATTTACAAATTTTCTCTTTTACCCTTAAAGGTAATCGGGAGTACGTCTTACCTATTTCCTGATTCCATCCTCTCCCTTGAACTGGTAGCGAACTATCTTCCAACGGATTATGCCATACTATCTGTGCACATAAATTCATGTTTTGAGCCATCAGAATTAATAAAAGCAT
>CAKUYM010000459.1 GCA_934716785.1 uncultured Bacteroides sp.
CCATTGAAATTGCACAGAATCCGTTTTATCGATGATAACCGCAGTCACGTGATTGATGCAGGCGAGAGCAGTAAGATTATTTTTGAAGTGATGAATGAAGGTCGGCAGCCTGTGTATAATGTAGTTCCTGTGGTGGAAATCGTAGGCAAGGTGAAGCATATCGGTATTTCACCCTCAGTGATGATAGAGAAAATTCTTCCGGGCGAAGGCATCCGTTATACAGCTTCTATCCATGCGGGCGAAAGACTGAAAGACGGTGAGGTGACATTCCGGGTGGCAGTGGCGGACGAGAACGGGGTGATTTGCGATTCGCAAGAGTTTACCTTGCCCACGCGGCGTTAAATTTGTCAGTATAGTACTGATAGAAAGGGATAATCAGTGCATTATCCTATACTCGTTGGGTGTACATCCTGTCATTTTCTTAAACCAGCGGCTGAAGTGCTGCGGATAAGGAAATCCCAGCTCGTAGGAAATCTCGCTGATAGATTTCGAGGCATCGAACACTCGCTCTTTTGCCGTGTCGAGCATTTTCTGTTGGATATGTTTCAAGGCAGACACTCCAGTCTCTTTTTTCAATAAATCGCTTAAATAGTTGGGAGACAGATAGAGCTTGTCGGCACAATATTGCACTGAGGGCATGCCACTTTTCATAGATTTGTCTGAAGTGAAATAATCATCCAGGAGTTTTTCGAAGCGGGTCAGGATATCATGGTTCACATTCTCCCGCGTGATGAATTGCCTGTCGTAGAAACGCATGCAGTAGTCGAGAAGCAGTTTGATATTGTCGGTGATCAGTGATTTGCTGTGCTTGTCGACCGGATATTGCAGTTCCGTACGGATTTTCTCCATACATTCGATAACCGTCCGCCGTTCCTGTTCGGAAAGGTGCAGCGCTTCGTTGGCATTATAGGAAAAATAAGAATACTCCTTCATCATATATGCCAATGGCGTGCCTTGTAGGAGCTCCGGATGAAATACCAGAACCCATCCTTCCGGTTGGTGTGCCTGTCCGTCATCTTCCGAACCCATAACTTGTCCGGGAGCCAGAAAGAGCGCCGTGCCTTGTTGGTAATCGTAGATACTCTGCCCATATTTCAGTTGGCCGCAATTCGTGTCCTTCAACAGCACGGCATATACATTGTATAACTTCCGGCAATAACGTAACATCTTGGCCTTACTGCCTTCGATGACACTGACTAAAGGGTGTAAGGTCTCCACTCCGAAATATTCATTGTATTGTTGGACGGTATCAATTTTCATTATCTCATTCATGGCATATGATTTTTCCTTTTCGACAAAAGTACATCTTTTCTTCAAATGTGTGGCATGTATAGGTGAAATTGGTTGCTCATTCTGTGATATTGATACAGGCGGGGTTGAATTTCCATTGTACTTTTGCAACAGGTAACAGAACCAATAATTAAAAAAAAAACATGACAGATGAAGAGGATAGAAGATAATGAAAACAGTATGGGACGCCGCGGCTTTTTGAGACAGGTGGCGTTGACAGGGGCAGCATTCTGCGTTGCTCCGGTATTTGAGAAAGCACTGGCGGCAGAAAAGGCGGTAAGCATGTCTGATGGGATTTCGGCAACTCTTCCTGTAGGTATGCCTGCTGTACGCCAACACCGGACATTAGGCAGCGGCATTGCCATGATGAATGTGTCGGTGATGGGATTCGGCTGCATGGGGCTGAACCACAACCGCAGTCAGCACCCCGGACGCGAACAGGAGATTGCTCTTATACGTGAGGCCATAGAGCGTGGAGTGACACTCTTTGATACAGCCGAGAGTTATGGCTATCATGTTAACGAAAGACTGGTGGGAGAGGCATTGAAAGGTTATGCCGGACGTGTTTTTGTCTCTTCCAAATTCGGTCATAAGTTTGTGAATGGGATACAGATTAAAACTGAGGAGGATAGTACGCCTGCCAATATCCGAAGGGTATGTGAGAACTCGTTGCGTAACCTTGGCGTTGAGCCTCTCGGCATTTTCTACCAACATCGCATCGACCCCAATACGCCTGTCGAGATAGTGGCAGAGACGGTTGGCGAACTTATCAAAGAGGGAAAAGTACTGCATTTCGGGCTTTGTGAGGTCAATGCCGACACGATTCGCCGTGCACATGCTGTTTGCCCTGTTACGGCTATTCAAAGTGAATATCATCTCATGCATCGCACTGTAGAAGAAAGCGTGTTGCCGGTCTGCGAGGAATTGGGTATTGGCTTTGTTCCATATAGTCCGCTCAACCGGGGATTCTTGGGTGGCATGATTAATGAATATACACAATTTGACGTGACGAATGACAACCGTCAGACTCTTCCTCGGTTCCAACCAGACGCTATCCGTGCCAATACCCGGATTGTAGAGGTGCTGAACGCATTTGGCAGGACGCGCGGTATAACGCCAGCACAGGTTGCACTGGCATGGCTAATGAATAAAAAGCCGTTTATCGTTCCCATCCCCGGCACAACGAAACTCTCTCATCTGGAGGAGAATCTGCGGACGGTGGAGATTGTATTCTCCAATGATGAGATGCGCGAACTGGAGGACGCGATAGCTGCCATCCCGGTGGTTGGTAGCCGTTATGACGCCTTACAGGAATCGAAAGTACAGAAATAATACAAGGAGGAGAATAATATATGAAAAGAATAATTGTATTGTATATGGGCATGTTGTTTTTGCTGGCGGCTTGTTTTCAAGATTCGACATTGAAGATTGCCGAGCAAGGCAGTTTTGCTGTCGGTGGCACGGTGCTGACCGATTCTTTGGGGCATACTTTTCATGGTGACCATGCTTATGTGTTCTATCAGTTTCCTCCTCATGCGCGTAAGTATCCGTTGGTCTTTGCCCATGGTGTCGGGCAGTTTTCCAAAACGTGGGAGACGACACCTGACGGGCGGGAGGGATTTCAGAATATTTTCTTGCGGCGGGGATTCGCCACCTATCTTGTCGACCAGCCCCGCCGAGGAAATGCCGGGCGTAGTACGAAAGTGACGACAATCACCCTTGCTTTTGATGAAGAATTGTGGTTCAACCGTTTTCGCGTAGGCATCTGGCCGGACTATTTCGAGGGTGTGCAGTTCAGTAGGGACAAGGAAGCCCTTAATCAATATTTTCGCCAGATGACACCCAATATAGGTCCGGTGGATTTTGAAGTATATTCAGATGCTTATGCGGCTTTGTTTGATAAGGTCGGTCCGGCTATTTTCGTCACCCATTCGCAGGGTGGTCCTGTAGGCTGGCGCACTGCATTGAAAACGAAGAATATCAAGGCGATCGTCTCTTACGAACCGGGTGGTGGAGTGCCGTTCCCTACCGGACAGGTTCCGGCAGAAGGAAAGGTACTGACACTGTCTAAAAAAACGGAAGGTATCGAAG
>CAKUYM010000460.1 GCA_934716785.1 uncultured Bacteroides sp.
TGTCAACTGTTCCGGCGGAAACACCGGCCATGCGGGCTATGTCTTTAATGGTATAGTTCTGGTCCTCCATAGTGCTAAAACTTAAATATTATAAATTATCGCTGCAAATATACGAATAATTTTGTTGCTCCAAGTAAATTTTCTATTTTTGTGTTCGATAACGGTTAATAAAACTAAAAACGATATTTACACCTATTAGCTTTAATATCAATATTATATAGGTATAAATGCAAAAAGTAATAATTTTATATACTTAAAACACAGGAATAATGAAAAACTTCATGGATGAAAACTTCTTGTTGCAAACAGAAACTGCACAAAAGTTGTATCACGAGCACGCGGCTAAAATGCCCATCATCGACTATCATTGTCACCTAATTCCGCAAATGGTAGCTGACGACCACAAGTTTAAATCACTGACTGAAATCTGGCTGGGCGGCGATCACTACAAATGGCGCGCAATGCGTACAAATGGCGTGGAAGAACGTTTCTGCACAGGAAAAGATACCACCGACTGGGAGAAATTTGAGAAGTGGGCGGAAACAGTTCCTTACACTTTCCGTAACCCGTTGTATCATTGGACTCACCTCGAATTGAAGACCGCATTCGGCATTAACAAGATATTGAATCCGAAAACTGCACGTGAAATTTACGACGAATGTAACGAAAAACTTGCTCAACCCGAATACTCCGCTCGCGGAATGATGCGTCGGTATCATGTAGAAACCGTATGCACCACGGACGATCCTATCGATTCATTGGAATATCATATCAAGACACGCGAAAGTGGATTTGAAGTAAAGATGCTCCCGACTTGGCGTCCGGACAAAGCAATGGCTGTGGAGGTGTCGGCTGACTTCCGTGCCTATGTTGAGAAATTGGCAGAAGTAAGCGGTGTGACCATCTCCAACTTCGATGATATGATTGCCGCCTTACGCAAACGACACGACTTCTTCGCAGAACAGGGATGCTGCTTGTCCGACCATGGCATCGAAGAGTTCTATGCGGAAGACTATACTGATGCAGAAATTAAAGCTATATTTAATAAGGTATATGGCGGTACAGAACTGACAAAAGAAGAGGTTCTGAAGTTCAAGTCAGCAATGCTTGTCGTTTTCGGAGAAATGGATTGGGAAAAAGGATGGACTCAACAATACCACTATGGCGCTATCCGCAATAACAATACGAAGATGTTCAAGCTGTTAGGTCCTGATACTGGTTTCGACTCTATCGGTGAGTTTACCACAGCCAAAGCTATGGCTAAGTTCCTCGATCGCTTGAACACAAATGGCAAATTAACCAAAACAATCCTCTACAACCTGAATCCGTGTGCAAATGAGGTTATCGCTACAATGTTAGGTAACTTCCAAGACGGCTCCGTTGCAGGAAAAATCCAGTTTGGTTCAGGATGGTGGTTCCTCGATCAAAAAGATGGTATGGAAAAACAAATGAATGCTCTATCAGTACTTGGCCTTTTAAGCCGCTTTGTTGGTATGTTGACAGACTCACGCTCATTCCTCTCCTATCCGCGGCATGAATATTTCCGCCGTACATTATGTAATCTTGTAGGACGCGATGTAGAGAATGGAGAAATTCCGGCTTCTGAAATGGAACGAGTAAACCAAATGATTGAAGACATCAGCTATAATAATGCCAAGAACTTCTTCAAGTTCTAAAAAATTATGAGGGTGTGTTGTTTTAACACATCCTCTTTTTTCAAAAAGATAACCCTCGTTACATTATGCAACGAGGGTTATTTTTATTTGCCAAGAACTTAACATAGCTCCCTGAATTTATTTTCGGGCTCTGCAATTAGCGAGCTGCAAACATAAGATTGCTTGTTGTAGCTTGGCGAGCAGCCATCATGCCCTGAGCATCCAAAGTAACATTCATGCTTTCACCGTTCGGCAAGAACAAATCGGCAGTTCCGTCATTGTTCATCTTCAACAATTCTGCACTTTCACCGTTTGCTACAACATTCCAAGTGTTAGCTTCTTTGTTGTAAATCAAATCCATGGAAGCAGTTTCGCCCTCTTTAGTAATGGAATAACCGTTCTCTAATGTCTTTACCAAATAGTTTCCGTTTTCTCCTTTTACTTTCTTAACGTCACCTACGTTGGCCATCGGATTGGAGCCACTCCAGAATTCAATAGAATTGATCACCAAGACATCAGCCAGATAAGCTACTCCGTAAACCGGAATGATGTTGCAAGCCAAAAATACAAGTTCGTTAACAAATTTGTTACCAATAGACTGGTTCCATGAAGACAAACGGTTGAACAAACCAAATGAACCTACACAAGAACTGAATAGCAGGCTGCCGCTAAGTACTACTGCGACTAAAGACAGTTTTCCTCTTTTCATATCGAAATGTTTTTGATTAATAAAAATGTTAATATGTTCACTTTTAATATATGCAAATATAATACTTTTTTTATTAATCAGCATTTTTATCCTTCTTTTTTTATGGTTTGGACTTTTGCCGCAGCAACTCATTTCCGATGATATGATCTATTGAAAATTTGCCGGGACCGACAATATACATGATTACAAATACAACTAAATAAATGAATGCCATCTCTTTAACTGCAAATACATCATTTGCGTGAACGACAAAGAAGGCTACAACCATTGTGAAAATCATCGGAATCATAGCCAGCCGATACAAGAAGCCGATGACAAATGCCATTGAGCACACGAGTTCTCCAAAAATCGCCAATCCCAAAGATATGGGACTGCCTACACCTAAAGGATCAGGAAAGGTTGTCGACATTTCCTGAAAACTACTCCATTTCTGAATGCCATGATTCATTAATAATAATCCGAAAATTATCCGGACAGCCAGCAGTAGCAAAGAGACTTTTGCCGTATCGGGCTTTGTAGGAAATAAAAAATTGTAAAACATAAGTTGTTTTTTTATATATCTATATATAATGAACGTAAAATATCCTTGCTTTGTTCGTGTATCGGCTATAAAAAAACAAGAGGATTGATAAAAAGACAAGGAGGATTGCTATTGAAAAGAAACCGAGAACCTTATCCGTGAATAAATAAACTTCGTATCTTTGCCAAAAAAAAATAGATAGACATAATATAGATATGGTACAACATAATTATGACAGTGATTCAGTTCAGGAACTGCTGAACTGGGTGAAAAAAACGATTGAAACAGGGAATTATCCGACCGGGAAGTTCCAGATTAACAAATGCACTACAATTACTGATTGCAAGCAGTTTTTGAACTCTTTAATGGCAATGGTCACCAGAAACTGGGAAAATCCGACTTTCTATCCCGTTATCGACCAATTGTGGGAGTTTCGGGAAAAATGGGAAAATAAAGAAAATAAGGAAGAAGTTTAATCTCGTAATGCAACCATCAT
>CAKUYM010000461.1 GCA_934716785.1 uncultured Bacteroides sp.
TTTGATTAACGGAATGCGTACGGCGAACATACGTTTTGTGCCGCGCGGGCAAGCTCCTCGCATCATGACCATTCGTCAGACCGGTTATGACAAAATGATCTATATTGAAAAAACGGATATAGAGATTAATGCTTCCGATGGGTATGATAACCGTTATTTCGAGACTACTGTAACGACAAACGTCGATTTTAAGATAGATGTGGAATATACTGATCCTGAAAAGAAAAACTGGCTAAGCTTACCTAATAAAACAACGGTTGAACTGGATAGAGGATCTCGGCCGCGTACCACTAAAATCCGTATTGATTGGAGTATGAATCCGGACTTTGAGGTGCGCATGGCGAAGATTAACTTCACTTCTCAGAAAGACGAAGATATATTGGAACATCCGGTTACATTGAGTGTTACTCAAAAAGCAGCTCCGAAGATTGAAGACAATCGTTCAGGAGACTCTTTGGCATTGCTCACAATCAGAGAACGCATGGAGAGCAGCAATAACTGGGATCCGAGTGAGAATATGAGAAACTGGGATGCTGTTGTTCTGTGGGAATTGGGTGATGAGGGTATGCCCGATGGTGCTGTCGGTCGTGTACGTTCTGCTTCTTTCACCTTATTTAATACCCAAGAGTCTATTCCGCAGGAGGTGCATTATTTGACTTATGTTGAGACTTTATCTTTCTATAGCAATACCAATACCGCAAATAAAAGTATCATTTTGGAGGATGATTTGTCTGGGCTGAAATACTTGAAAGATTTGACTGTCAGTGCTTACGGACTTATTGGACTTACGGATGATTTAGTAAAATTGGGCGATCGGTTGGAACGTTTGAATATAAGCAGTAATAATTTTACAACTATACCCTCAATGCTGACTAAGGAGAATTTTCCTAAACTGAAAGCGTTGAATTTGACAACCAACCGCAGGGTGACACTTCTGGATCTTCGACTGGCGAAAGATGATGTTAAATATCCGGATGGTATAGGTCTGTTCTTCAATACCAATGAAAATAATACGTTGCGGCGATTGTTCTTGTGGGATACATTGGAGGAATTGCGTATGTCTTACAACTTTATGGAAGGAACTTTGCCAGACTTTGAAGTCGGAAAAGATGGAGTGGACGCTTATACACAAGAAGATGTTGACGCTTTCGGTGGTGATACAATCCAATATCTGGCAGACCATCCGGAAATACCGAAAATACTCCCTAAAATAAAGAAATTCTCTCTGAATCTGAACTTTTTTACAGGAAATTTGCCCAATTGGTTGTTGTATCATCCGCATCTGATAGATTGGGATCCTGAAATACTTATTTTCTCTCAAGAGATGGGAGTAGATACAGAAGGAAAGAAAGCTCGATTTGATAATGAGCCGACTACTTTTGACTATTATTATGAGGCTTTTCCTAAATTCAAGAAAAAATATGAACTCAAAGATTAGGATATGAAGAGTATATATATTTATATGTTAATATTTGCCCTGTTTGCTGGGGCTTGTAGTGACCGGGAGCTGACTGACAGCTCTCCGGTGGCTCCCGGTGTCCCCGGAGCGGTTATACCGGAAGGGGCTTCCGATGGTGAATTGTTGATTAAATTTGTGCCTGAAATGACACCGATTCTTGATCAGGCATTTCATACACGTGCAATGGGAGCATCTACCCGATCGGGTATTCCATCAACGGATGAAGTGTTGTCTATCTTGGGGGCATACGAATTTGAACGTGTATTTCCGGTAGACCCGCGTACGGAAGAACGGAGCCGTGAGTCAGGTATGCATCTTTGGTATCTTGTGCGTTTTGATGAAGGTACGGATTTGCAGGAAGCCATGAACAGGCTTGCCAAACTGGGTGAAATCTCAAAGGTGCAGTGCAACCCGACTATTCAGAGAGCTTACAATCCTAAGAAGAAGTTGGTGGCTGTAAGTGAGCGGGCATTAACAAAGATGAGCACACGGGCTGTGGATACGAGTTTTCCGTTTGATGATGTATTATTGCCATATCAGTGGGGATATATCAATCGTGGAGATTATTCGTTCGCTACAAAGGATGCCCCCGTAATTGCCGGAGCTGATGTGAACTGTGAAGAAGCATGGGAACTCTGTACCGGTGATCCGGAGATAATTGTTGCCGTATTGGATGAGGGCGTCATGTGGTCTCATCCTGATTTAATGGGAAATATGTGGGTGAACGAACAGGAAGAATTCGGTTCGGAGACTGATGGAGACAATAATGGCTATAAGGGAGACAGATACGGATATAATTTCGTGAAAGATACCGGAATTATCTCATGGCATTCGTTAGATGATACCGGACACGGCACTCATGTGGCAGGTACAATTGCTGCCGTTAATAATAATGGTATCGGTGGCAGTGGTATCGCAGGAGGACGTCATCCGGAAAAGGGAGTACGCATTATGTCTTGTCAGGTTTTTGACGGTGCGGCGGGAGTGTCGATGGCCGGTGAGGCAAGAGCAATCAAATATGCTGCGGACAATGGTGCTGTGATTTTACAGTGTAGCTGGGGATATAACTCGGCTTATTCCAATCCGTTGCGGTATGTACCGGGTCCTGCTACGGACAAGGAATGGGAAGCATATTATCCGTTGGAGAAAGAGGCTTTGGATTATTTTATCCATAATGCAGGTTCTCCTAACGGAGTGATCGAAGGTGGGTTGGCAATTTTTGCTTCCGGCAATGAATATTCGGCGATTTCGTCTTATCCGGCTGCTTATTCAGGTTGTATTTCGGTGGCAGCTGTTGCAGCAGATTATACTCCGTCTTCGTTCACCAATTATGGGAAGGAGGTTGCTTTTTCAGCTCCGGGTGGTGACAGTGACTATTATGGAATAGCAGGTACTGATGAAGATAGTAATGACACTTCAATAGCGCAGGGGATGATCTTATCCACGTTGGTAGTGGAGGGTAAGGCTGCTTATGGCTATAATGAAGGAACCTCGATGGCATGTCCGCATATGTCGGGCGTAGCAGCCTTGGGACTTTCCTATGCAGTAAAGCAACATCGTCATTTCAAAGCGCAGGAGTTTATAGATTTGATGGAGGCTACAGCCGGAGATTTGGATGGTTATTATACAGGTTATAAGAAATATAACAATTTGCATACCTCTCCGGGATGGTCGGCTACTAAGATGGATCTTGTATCTTATCGTGGAAAAATGGGGAAAATGATTGATGCCGGTGCATTGCTTCGTGCAATTTCAGGAAGTGGCTCGGATATGAAAGTTCCTAACTTATATGTCGGAATTGGCAAGAATGTCGTGTTGGATTTTGCACGTTATTTCCCCACGGGAGAACAATTGACTTATGTGTGTACGATAGATGATACAACCAAAGCTACGGCTACGGTTGATGGAACCCGTC
>CAKUYM010000462.1 GCA_934716785.1 uncultured Bacteroides sp.
GATATGGACTGACCAGATTCTATAATAGCTCAAGCAATTACGACAAGGGAGCTATTATAGAGGCCGGAATCGTTCTGTTCTAAAGGCTGATTCAATAAACTATTTGGACGGATTTTCAAATAAGCCATATAAAGCACTCATATCCTACTATTAATTGGTTGAATCACTATTATCAATGGAGCTAACTGCTACTATTAATAGGTTTAATTACTACTATCGGTTCGTTCTACCTTGGTCGCCCTTTAGTTCCACCTTGGTTATCCTTTAGTCCCACCAAGGTGTTTGTTTCGTTCCACCAAGGTGTAACGAACTGCCGATTGCTACAACAGTAATTAGTTTATGTAAGAAAGAGGGGATTTAATTATATGTTTTAGCCAGTATGATTAACAGATATTCAATGAATAGTTACCTTTACAATAGCAGAAGTCTTTACCTTTAATAAGAGAATAAAAGTGCAATTCATCATATTTTCTTGAATTGCACTTTCATTTTGCGCATCTTTGCACTTTCATTTCGCACAGTTTTGTACAACTTTGTACAGCTTTATACAGCTTTGCCCATCAAGTAATCATACTTTTTCTTTGATAAGCCCCGTACGATAAGCAACGAGCAGCTTCTTCAAATCCTGAATCTGCGTCACCAGTTCTTTCCCTTTATCGGTATCTTTCACCATCATCCGCTGAGAATTGAACTCAAGGACAAAGTTTGTCGATTTGATATCCAACCCCTCCTCAATGGCTTTCTGACGGGATTGAAACGGTTCATGCTGCACAAGCTGCATGCCGTGAGAATGATAGACGAGTGTGTATCCGGCAATACCGGTTTCCGGCTGATACGCCTTTGAGAAACCACCGTCAATAACGAACAGTTTGCCATTCGCTTTCATCGGTTGCTCACCTTGGATGGTCTTTACAGGTACATGCCCGTTGATGATATGCGAATGAGGCCCTAAGGCTCCGAACTCGTCAAGTATCTGATTACAAATATCTTCTCTGTTACGCAGCGTGTAATAAGCCCCTTTCTTCTCTTTATGCAATTCTTTATCGTCCACGAAGTAACGCTCGAAAGTGGCCATCTTGTCCTTGTCGAACAAAGGAGCATCCGGACCGCACCACATATACCAGATATAGTCCATCGCAAATTCCTTGTCCTCATCCCCGTCTTCATCGAAATAGGCGGTACGGATCAACTGGTCGGCCTTGTCCAGCAACTTACGTCCCCAATATTCTTTTCCTTTTATCTTGACATGCTTAAAACTGCCATCCTCGTTCAAGGGCACGGAAGCATGGTAAAGGAGGTTGGAATTGACTACTAAATACATTCCACCGTATGTGAACAGGCAACGCATATGCTTCTTCAACTTCTCGCTATTCATGAACGAATAGTGAATCTTCTCCACCAATTCGCGTTCTTCATCCGTCAAGCGATAAGGATCGGCAGGGTCTACAGTCGGGAAGTTCGTATCGAGAAGCGGATATTCTTTTCCTTCATAGACAAAGACACCGCGCTCAAAGTCAATCTTTTCGAGCAGTTTGCGGTTTGACATTCCAAATTCCGGACGACGGTCGATAATCTCCGCTTCCAGCTTGAACTGGATAATGGTGATAGCCTTGTGCATCTGGGTTATCAGCCGCAGTGTCTTCTCATTATAATGGGCATCCGCGAAATTCATTTTCGGCATAAAGATGGAGCAAGGGTCATCGGCATATGTATCCATGGCAAAGGTAGCCAATGGCAGCAGGTTGATTCCATAACCATCTTCGAGCGTAGCCAGATTGCCATAGCGCATAGACATGCGGATTACATTGGCAATGCAACTGTCGTTGCCGGAAGCTGCTCCCATCCACAGTATGTCATGATTGCCCCATTGAATATCAAAGTTGTGGTAGTTGCACAAAGTGTCCATGATGATGTGCGCACCCGGGCCACGGTCGTAGATATCTCCCACGATATGAAGCGAGTCGATAGTCAGGCGTTGAATCAGGTTGCACATGGCTATGATAAAGTCATCCGCACGTTTTATGGAGATTATCGTACTGATAATCACGTCAATATAAGCATGTTTATTCGGTTCGATAGACGATTCGTGCAGTAATTCCTGTATGATATAAGAGAACTCGGCAGGCAATGATTTGCGCACTTTGGAACGAGTGTATTTGGATGATACATTCTGGCAGACTTTTACCAGTTGGTTCAATGTTATCAGATACCAGTCGTCCAAGTCTTTCTCACGCTCTTTCACCAGTTGGAGTTTCTCCTCGGGATAGTAAATCAAGGTGCAAAGCTCTTTCTTTTCTGACTCGCGGAGGGTATTGCCGAATATTTCATTCACTTTTCGCTTTACCGCACCCGAGGCGTTCTTCAACACATGCTGAAAGGCTTCATATTCTCCATGAATATCTGTCAGGAAATGCTCCGTTCCTTTAGGTAGATTCAAGATAGCTTCCAAATTGATTATTTCCGTACTTGCATCGGCAATCGTCGGAAAGCTACGGGATAGCAATTGCAGATAACGAAGGTCGCCCACAATACTTTCTGGAGTTATATTACTTTGAGCAGTCATTTTATTTACTATTTTACGATTTACTATTTACTATTTTTTATTTACCCCAATCTATTTGTTTATTCAAACTGTTATTCAGGCTATTTATTTAAATTGTATATCTAAACTGTTTATTCAACTCAATCTATTCAACCAGTCTATTCAGCAAATCTATTCAACCAATCTATCCAAGTTTCTTATTCATTCTAACAGTTTATTTGCTTCAATGGTTTATCTATTGGTTTATTTTTTTCAATGGTTGTTTATCCTAACAAGACCATCAACAGCACTTGTGCGATAATCACCCTTATAAACATGCACAATGGATATACGGTTGCGTATGCCACAGACGGATTGTCACCGGGTATGGTGTCATTCGCATAACTCAAAGCCATCGGATTCGCCATACTTCCGCACAACATACCGGACACGGTTCCAAAATCTATCTTCATTATCTTGAAGGCTACAAGTCCTACCAGAACTGTCGGGACAATGTTCAGTCCGGCTCCCAACGCAATCCACAACAGACCTTCCGGACGGAACACCGTGTCGAAGAAATGTGCTCCGGCATCCAATCCCAGACAGGCAAGATACATAGACAGCCCCAGTGCACGCAACATCAGGTTTGCGCTACGAGTGGTATAGGTAATCATGTGTATCCGAGGGCCGAATGTGCCTAAGAGGATGCCGACAATGATGGGACCGCCCGCCAAGCCCAATTTCACAGGGGTACTGATGCCCGGAATGGAAAATGGGATGGCCCCCAATGCCAGACCCAACACGATGCCGATGAATATGACCA
>CAKUYM010000463.1 GCA_934716785.1 uncultured Bacteroides sp.
GATTGGTGAAATAATTGGCAACTTCCACCCCGGGGACAGCCCCGGAGACAGTTACATGCGCCACATCCGCACGCTGTTTCAGACACTTGGTGAAACTTTCCATACGTAGTGCCAGCCCCTCGGTGAATGAAGGATACTTTATGACCAACATACGCGAATAAGAACCGGTAGCAGCTTCACTTTGCATATAACGCACCTGCCGGACAACTGTGAACGTGCCGACAATCAAGACAAAAGAGGCTAAAAACTGAACAACAATCAATATCTTTCTTATCCGGTTGCCACGTTTTCCATGTAGCAGTTTTCCCCTCATTATCTCCGACGGACGTATAGTCACCATCAAACAGGATGGATAAAGCCCGACAACAAATGTGCCGACAACCACCACTCCGGATACAATCCCCCAAAAAACTGGCTGCATAAGTATATCCGCTCCAAAATTTTGCCCCGCCCAATGATAGACCAGAGGCAACAGAAGTTCCAACCAGCCAAAGGCTATCAGCGTGGCCAGCAGATTCATAAAACCTGATTCAAGCAATCCTTGGATAATAATCTGACTGCGTGAAGCACCAAAAACTTTACGTAACCCGAACTCGCGCCCACGCTCAAGAAAACGTGCTACTGTCAGATTCAAGGCATTTGCCCAGCCTATCAGCAATAAGGCCACGGACATCACCAGCAGTATAAGGACTGCAGTCCGGCTTCCTTTCACTTCTTTCTCGTACGCTTTCTGTGGGGTAAGGTGGATGTCCCTCAACGGTATCAGTTCTACCGCCCAAGTCTTATGTTTCAGTGCATCGGTCTTGTACTTATCGGATATATTGAGAAAAGCCTTTTCAATCTCTGCCGGATGCTTTCCGGGCATCAAGCGGACATAGGTATAGACTCCGTGGATGTACCAAATGTCTTGCCGTTCTTTAGGGATTGTACTGTACGAAAGTAAAAAGTCATATTGTAGATGAGAACGAACAGGCATATCGGCAATTACACCCGTTACTTCAAAACTTTGCTGTGATGAGGAGGTACTGAAAGTCAGTATCTTGCCTATCGGTTCTTCTTCATCGAAATAACGGCTTGCCGCACTCTCGGTCAGCACTACTGTATTAGGACGCACCAGTTGCCCGTCCATGTCTCCTTTAATTATCGGGAAATTGAATAATTCAAAGAAAGCCGGTTCTGTATAGCAATAGTGCTCTTCGGCAAACCTCCTGTCGAAGTAATTCACTACTTGCTCCCGGTCTTGTGCCGTCACGCGGACATACTTCTCGATGCCGGCAATCTCATTGCTCATCGTAGGTGCATGCCCATAAGCCGTAGTTGCCCAGTTGTCTGTCAGTGTCTCACTCTCATACAGTCGGCTTTCGACACGATATACACGCCCGGCATCATGAAATGAATCATAACTCAACTCTGACCATACGTAAAGTATGACGAGCAGTGCAGCTGCAATGCAGACGGACAACCCTGCTATATTTATCAATGTCAGGGATTTCTTAACCCGCTGACTACGTATCACTTGTGAAAAGTAATTTATCATATTACAGACCTATTTCAATATTAGTTTCTCATTATCACCAAACAACTCATATCCGGAAACAATCACGCGGTCTCCGGGCTTCAAGCCTTCGGTAACCTCATAGTACTGCGGATTTTGCCGTCCGATGCGGATGGGTTGACGAATAGCAAATCTGCCGCTTTCATCCACAATATATATCCATCGCCCACCGGTTATCTGGAAAAATCCGCCACGCGGCACCAATATGGCTTGCGCAGGGTCACCCAACTGCAAATTAATATGATAGGTCTGTCCCGCACGTATATTCTCCGGTCGTCCGGCCGTGAACTGCAAGTCGGTGCGGAATTGCCCTTCTTTCACTTCCGGATAGGGTTTTGTTACCTCCAATTTATAATTAGCGCCATCACGCGTAAAGTCGGCCGGCAGTCCGGGAACAACACGCTCCACATAGTGTTCGTCAATCTGAGCTTGTACTTTCAAATCAGGAGTGATTATCTGACCGATGTGTTCGCCTGCCGCTATCGATTGTCCTATCTGTGCGTCAAGATTGCCTACCTGCCCGTCAATGGGGGCTTTTACTTTCAGATTCTCAATCCGCTCGCGCACCAGCGCCAGACTTCGCTTCATGTTACGTATGTTCTCATCCAAACTGCTTACCTGACTCTCACGGAAAACATTATCCTGACGAATACGTTCGTCTATGACATCGAGTTGCTCTTTTGCCGCATCATATTCCTCCTTTGCAAGGCGGTAATCTTCTTGTGCGATGAGCTGCTCTTTTATCAAGCGACTGTATTGCTCGTAGCGTCGCTGTTTCAGCACCCTGTCTTTATTCAGCCCGATACGCTCCTGCTTCAAGCGCAAGCGTTCTTGCTCCATGCTGATACGGGTGTTGCGAAGTTCGTTCTCCTGATAAGCCAAATCCGCTTCACTCTGCATAATGCCGATATTCAGCAACGGATTGCTGAGACGCAGGATAATGTCGCCAGCTTTCACCATAGCCCCCTCTTCTTTCAGACGTTCTTCGACGCGCCCACCTTCCACAGCGTCCATATAGATGATACGGTTGGGCATCACCTGACCGATTACACGGATATAGTCATTAAACTCACCACGGTTGACGGTAGCAATCGTCAACCGTTCCTTCTCCACAGACATGGAGGAAGCGGTATCTCTAAGCATGAAATATAAAACAACGGCAATGACAAGAGCTATGCTACCTATTATATATAGGTGCCTGCGAGTAATGCCGGATTTGCGTTCAATAGGTGTATCCATAAAATATATATTAAATCTGTCTTTATAAAAAAGTTCCTTCCCGATAATACTTCTCCAGTTTCATCATTATTTCTATCTGCAAGCGTACACGAACCAACTCTGCTTTGGCGGAAATAAAGCGATTGCGGGCTTCCATCAACTGAAAGACAGAAATGAGACCTTCCTCCCACTTTCGCTCGGATTCTTTCAAGACCTGAGTCTCCGCACTCAATTGCTGCAATATCTGCCGGTGCTCCATATAGCCGGCACGCAGGGAAAGAAGAGTCTGCTCAATATCAGTATACAGTTGTTGCTTCTCCAGTTCAGCTTCATTTTTCAGGCGATGCAAGTTCAACTTCTGCTTCCTCTGATTCGTCAGACGTTCCAAACCGTTCAACAAAGGAAAAGAAATGCCGATGCCGATATACTTTCCTATATTATCCCGCAATTGTCTGGCAGAGAATGATGTATCGTAGAAATTGGAGCCTACCGTAAAACGGGCATAAACAGAAGGAGAAAAAGCGCCACCCGTCATTGCATATTCTTTGCGGGCAGCTTTCTGCTTTAAAC
>CAKUYM010000464.1 GCA_934716785.1 uncultured Bacteroides sp.
CTGCCCCTACAGTATTAGCGGCAAAGTCCAGCCAATCCCCGCCACGATAATCGGTGCAGTACTCCTGCAATAACTCCACGCATCCACTGAAAAGCACCGGACAAAGGAATGCCCCCACCCATGCGTGCCATATCGGAGCATTGTCTCTGCGATGTGCCCGCAAAAACTCCAGCCACAACATTCCCGACATACCGAAGTACATACAAGTATGAACCAGCTTGTCAATGTTGGGAATTTCATTCAAATCTGTCTGAGGCGGCTTGAAGAATGACAAGTAAATCACAGCCAGTATAATGAAAAGCGAAACGGGATATTTCTTAATATAAGATAGCATATCTAAATAAAATTACAAATTCAATGCAAATATACGCATCATTTTCTATATTTGCACTTTAATATATGTATTTATAACGAATTGTAAGATAAAACAAGGTTTATGGTAAAAAATGACAGAGCAAACTTCGGCAGCAAATTAGGGGTGATACTTGCCTCCGCCGGCTCGGCTGTAGGCTTGGGGAATATATGGAGATTCCCCTACGAGACCGGCAATCACGGGGGTGCAGCTTTTATACTTATCTATATAGGCTGCGTGCTTCTTCTCGGACTCCCCATCATGATAGCCGAATTCCTGATAGGACGCCGTTCGGGAGCAAATACCGCGGGAGCCTATCAGAAACTTGCGCCCGGCACGCACTGGCGTTGGGTGGGGCGCATGGGAGTATTGGCAGGATTCCTGATACTCGGTTATTATTCCGTGGTGGCTGGATGGACGCTTGAGTATATGTTCGAAGCTGTTTCCAATGGCTTTGCCGGAAAAACGCCCGGTGAGTTTATCGCTTCCTTTCAAAACTTTTCCAGCAATCCTTGGCGTCCCATTATATGGCTGATGGCTTTCTTGCTGATTACTCATTTCATTATCGTAAAAGGAGTAGAGAAAGGTATCGAGAAATCCTCAAAGATTATGATGCCCACTTTGTTTATTCTCATCCTTATATTGGTAGTCTGCTCGGTAAGTCTGCCGGGAGCCGGCGCTGGTATTGAATTCCTGCTGAAACCGGACTTCAGCAAAGTGGACGCCAATGTGTTCCTCAGCGCAATGGGACAAGCCTTTTTCTCTCTCAGCTTAGGGATGGGATGCCTTTGCACCTATGCTTCTTATTTCAGCAAAGGCACCAATCTGACCAAGACTGCCTTCAGCGTAGGTGCCATTGATACTTTTGTGGCGATACTGGCGGGATTCATCATTTTTCCGGCAGCTTTCTCCGTTGGCATACAGCCCGATTCGGGACCGAGCCTTATTTTCATCACACTGCCCAATGTGTTTCAGCAGGCATTCAGCGGGGTGCCCGTATTAGCATATATATTCTCGGTGATGTTCTATGCCTTGCTGGCAATGGCCGCATTGACTTCCACCATTTCCCTACACGAAGTGGTAACCGCCTATCTGCACGAGGAGTTCAAGTTCTCCCGCGGAAAAGCGGCAAAGTTAGTCACCGGCGGATGCATATTCTTAGGGATATTCTGTTCCTTGTCATTGGGAGTGACGAAAGGATTCACAATCTTCGGATTAGGCACGTTCGACCTCTTCGACTTCGTAACCGCCAAAATCATGTTACCGCTCGGAGGATTGTGCATCTCCCTCTTCACCGGATGGTATCTGGACAAGAAAGTGGTATGGTCGGAGATTACCAATGACGGCTCTTTGAAAGTCCCCGTATACAAGCTGATTATCTTTATATTGAAATACATCGCTCCGGTCGCCATCACACTGATATTTATCAATGAGTTAGGATTTATCAAACTATAATGTGGAAGAACTTCTTTTACTTCACTAAAACCGAACGGCAAGGTATTATTGTCCTTGCCGTTCTTATTTTGGGGGTATTCGCGCTCCCTGCTCTCTTCATGCACTCCAGTCCTTCACAAGAACCGGATGCTGCAGAACAGGAACTGTTCAGCAAAGAGTATGACGAGTTCATCTCCTCGCTCAAAGAGACAAAATCCGGGCAGAAGATGGACGGCAGATTCATCAAGGATTCGCCCCGGAGAGAAATAAACCTTGCCGTCTTCGACCCGAACACGGCGGACTCCACCACTTTTCTGTCTCTCGGATTGCCATCATGGATGATTAAAAACATCTTGCGCTATCGCGAGAAACAGGGGCGGTTTCATCGTCCGGAAGATTTCAGGAAGATATACGGACTGACGGAAGAACTATATCAGACACTGTTTCCTTACATTCGGATTACGAAAAGCCGTCAGTCAATTACAGATAGCCACCCGTCAATTACGGAAAACCGCCAGTCAAAAGACACGATGCAGTTGTTAACGATACAAAGCAACACACCACGGGACACACTATTCAAATATCAGCCCGGAACTGTCATCTGCCTCAACTCCGCCGATACTGCCGAACTGAAGAAGATTCCCGGAATCGGGAGTAGCATCGCCCGTAAGATTATCAATTACCGCAAACGACTGGGAGCTTTCCACCGGATAGAGCAGCTACAGGAGATTCAACTGAAGGCAGAGAAGCTCCGCCCCTGGTTTTCTATCGATGCCGGCCGGATACGTCGGATCAATCTAAACAAAGCAAGCATGGAGCGAATGATGCACCATCCGTACATCAATTTCTATCAGGCAAAAGTTATCATTGAATACCGGAAAAAGAAAGGAAATATAAACAGTCTGAAGCAACTGTCGCTCTACGACGAGTTTACTCCAGCCGATTTCGAACGACTCGAACCGTACGTTTGCTACGATTTGTAAGATAGACCGCATTTTCTATAAGAAAGATTGTAGTTTACAAAAAAGATGCATTCCTATCACACCAGACAAGAATGCATCACACACAAACAAAACAAACATTCTACTTCACATCTTCACAGACCTCCAGTAGATAAGGGACTGTAAAGATAGGGTTAAAAGAGTGAATTGGTGCTACGTACCGCCTTTTTAGCCCTTATTTTAGAGTTTTGGTCTTTTATTTAGGGTTCGCTGAATAAATCATTTCAAATTAATCGCAGAGATTGTCTGAAATCAAAAAATCCGACAATCTCATCGATTGGAAAACAAATCAAGTGTCTGTAATGCTTTATATTGAAAAGTTGTAAAAGGGCATAAAGAAGTCCCTTTAGGAACTTCATGACATTTTTCACAAAATAACAGGCTGCACACCATGCATCCCCCGTATCATCAAGTTTCGCCCGTATGTTGTTTGCCCGATAAACGCGTTTTCCGGTACCGAATGTCGCTTCGACCTCCCGACTTCGGGAATGCGTCACCCCAAAAACTTTTTCAAATCAAATAATGGCTTGATGTGACGTTGTTCATCGGT
>CAKUYM010000465.1 GCA_934716785.1 uncultured Bacteroides sp.
TGCTTATACTGTCTATATCTCTTATACCATAATTAATAATAAGCAGAATCAGACCTCTTTTGTCAGCAGGCTTTCCAGTTCTTCCGCATTCAAGCGAAGATAGAATTGTCCGCGATAGGCCACGGAGATACCTCCCGTCTCTTCGGAAACAATAATGGCGTGAGCATCCGACTGCTGTGAAATTCCCATGGCTGCCCGATGGCGCAAGCCGAGTTCTTTGGGTATGTTCAAATCATGGGATACGGGAAGGATACATCCCGCCGCCTTGATACGCTTCTTGCTGATTACCATCGCACCATCATGCAAGGGGCTGTTTTTGAAGAATATATTTTCAATCAAACGCTGGTTGATTGCCGCATCAATCACTTCGCCCGTGCGTACAATCTCGTCCAAAGGCATATTGTGCTCAATGACTATCAATGCGCCGACTTTCTGCTTGCCCATACTCAGACAAGCCATGACCACCGGCATGATGTCATCATGCTTCAATGCATCTTTCTTCGAACCGTTAAAGAGCCGCGCCAGTGCACTGACATGGCGATGAGAGCCCAAGGTGAGCAAGAAACGGCGTATCTCATCCTGAAAGAGGACAATCAAAGCTATCACCCCCACACTCATCAAGGTGTCGAATATAGATCCCAGCAGTTTCATCTCCAACACCTGAGTGACGACAAGCCAAATCAGTATAAAGACAAGGATACCGGTGAAGACCTTGATAGAGCCGGACGCCTTCATCAGCTTGTAAGTATAGTACAGCAGCAGGGCTACCAGCAGGATATCTATAAAATCTTTTATGCCAAATTCAAAAAACATGCTATCTTCTTTTATTTGCTATATGAACTTTCTCTCTTTATCTTTTCTGTGATTTGAACGGCTTCTACAGCTTCACGCACATCATGCACGCGGAGGATATGCGCCCCCTTCATCAATGCAATGGTATCCAGGACGGTCGTCCCGTTCAGCGAATCCTGCGGAGTTCCGCCCAGCAGTTTGTAAATCATGGACTTCCTGGATACTCCCACCAGAAGAGGAAGTTCGAAAATGCTGAATTCCTCCAGATGCGCCATCAACTCATAGTTGTGCTCCAACGTCTTGCCGAATCCGAAACCGGGATCAAGGATTATATCTTTTACCCCCAAATCACGGAGTTGCTGCACCTTACGGGCAAAATACATAAACACCTCTTTTATCAGATTATCATAATGAGGCTCTTTCTGCATATTCTGCGGAGTCCCCTGCATGTGCATCATGATATAGGGAACCTTCAGTTCGGCCACCGTACGAAACATACGGTCGTCCATCTCGCCGGCTGCAATGTCATTAATGATAGCAACCCCATACTCCTTCACGCATTGTTCCGCCACATCGGCACGGAACGTATCTACGGAAATAACAGCATCCGGATGATTTCTGTTCAATATTTCCAATCCGGTACGAAGCCTGCGCATCTCTTCTTCGGCAGAAATATGCTCGGCGTTGGGGCGGGAAGAGTAAGCTCCGATATCGATAATGGAAGCACCCTCGTCAATGATTTGCCGTGCGCGTGCCGCAATATCCTCTTCGGTCTGCATCCGGCTGTCGGAATAAAAAGAATCGGGAGTTACATTCAAAATACCCATCACCTGCGGGGTAGCGAGGTCGAGCAACCGCCCTTTTACATTAATATAAATAGGAGATACAGGTTTTATCATTGATACTATTCCTTTTTAGATTGTTGCAAATGTAGAGAAATAATCCGAAAGAATCTTCTATCTTTGCCACGTTTTTAACCAATAAGTTCAAGTTATGAAGCTTGCTGCTCTTTATCAGATTTTCCAGCAGTGCCAATCCGTCACTACTGATAGCCGGAACTGCCCGGCGGGGTCTCTGTTTATCGCTCTGAAGGGCGCGTCGTTCAACGGTAATGCTTTTGCCGGACTGGCGTTGGATTCAGGATGCGCATATGCCATTATCGATGAAGCCGAATATGCCGTAGAGGGTGACCGCCGGTATATACTGGTGGACAACTGCCTGCAAACCATGCAGCAACTTGCCAACTATCATCGCCGGCAACTCGGAACCCGCATTATCGGTATCACCGGGACAAACGGGAAAACAACGACCAAGGAATTAATGTCCGCCGTACTTTGCAAAGCTCACAATGTACTTTATACATCGGGCAATCTCAACAACCACATCGGCGTACCCATCACCTTGCTCCGCCTGAAACCCGAACACGACCTTGCCGTCATTGAGATGGGCGCCAGCCATCCGGGAGAAATCAAGTTCCTTTGCGAAATCGTAGAACCGGATTATGGCATCATCACCAATGTAGGGAAAGCGCATTTGGAAGGATTCGGATCGTTCGAGGGGGTTATCAAGACAAAAGGCGAACTGTATGACTTTCTTCGTCAAAAAGGTGATTCCACGATTTTCATCCATCACGACAATCCTTATTTGATAAATATCTCCGACGGATTGAACCGGATTCCCTATGGAACAGAGGATGATTTATATGTCAACGGACGCATTACGGATAATTCGCCTTATCTTGCCTTCGAATGGAAAGCGGGAAGAGACGGAGAAAAGCATCAGGTACGCACACAGTTAATAGGCGAATATAACTTTCCTAACGCCTTGGCTGCCATTACCATCGGACGCTTCTTCGGAGTGGAAGCACATAAGATTGATGAAGCCTTGGCCGAATATACACCGCAGAACAACCGCTCACAACTCAAAAAGACGGAAGACAACACGCTGATTATCGATGCATACAATGCAAACCCGACCAGCATGATGGCTGCCTTGCAGAATTTCCGTAACATGAACGCCCCTCACAAGATGCTTTTATTGGGAGATATGAGGGAACTTGGCGCCGAAAGTGCCGCCGAGCATCAAAAAATAGCAGACTACATCAAAGAGAATAATTTTGAGAAGGTATGGCTTGTAGGAGAACAGTTTGCTGCCGCCCGACACCCCTTCAAGACTTATGCCAATGTGCAGGAAGTCATCAAGGAGCTGGAAACGGACAAACCGAAAGGATACACCATCCTCATCAAAGGCTCTAACAGCATAAGACTCAGCACTGTCGTTGACTATTTATAGAGTAAAGAAAACATTTATACTGAAACAGCCTTTGCCGCAACTCTATGAAGGCAAAGGCTGTTTTTCCATACCTATGTGCTTACAATACTATCGTTTTTTCAACGCAGTTCCTCTATTTCTCATCATTATCGGCCGCACCACATAATAAGCCAACAAACTTGCTAAAACTGCCCCTACAGTATTAGCGGCAAAGTCCAGCCAATCCCCGCCACGATAATCGGTGCAGTACTCCTGCAATAACTCC
>CAKUYM010000466.1 GCA_934716785.1 uncultured Bacteroides sp.
ACCTTAGACTGATCCAGAATATCTCCGGAAGAAGTATAGTAGTGTCCAAGCTCTTCCGCAAGGACACAAGATTTTTCTTTTTGAGTATCAATCTTTTGCCTAATAGCAACACGCCTGCCGCGGATCAGGCCGTCATGCTCAGTAAGAGGCTGCTCTTTGACAAGCAATCCTTCCTGATCGGCAGCAGTCAGTAACTGTTCGTAATTCAATTGGGCTCACCCCTTTAAGTAAATAGTACAGATTAGCAGTAGTAGCTGATCTGATGAAATGTTGCATACCAGAGGTCAAGGACATCTTTACTTCGAGCCTCGATAGTCTGCATAATGAATCGAAGCTGTTTAGCTGGAATCTTTGATTTATTATGACAAAGAAGACAGCCACCGTTTCGAGTAATCCATATTTTAGTTGCGGTAGGAGACGGAACTCCCTCGCATACATGGACATGTACTGGTTCTAAAGGATCATTTTCATTTACCCAGAAATATATGATATAAGAACCAATTTTAAAAACTCGAGGCATTATCCATACCTCCTTCGAATCCTCCTTCACGGGCTAACTGCATAATAATGTGTGCAACAGATGCCAGATAATCCTGAAAATATTTAATTTCTTCATCAGAGAATCCATCAATATTTTCCCACTTATAATCAGGCAACCAACATGAAGCGGAATGAAATCCACCATAAACAGGTTTTTCGATACGGACTTCAACCTGTTCTTTTCCGTCTTTTTGAAGAGATTCAGAATGAACAATCTCTGTATTATCGTTTAGTGTCATAAATGGATAAAGCATAATAACATCTCCCTTCTATTCCCATTTGCTATCATCATTCATAATATCTATATCCTGTTTCTGCCCTTCAGGAGTAGCTTCAACATCTGTACGGACATGAGCTGCAAGAAGATCTTCTTCCATCTGTTGGGTGGAGAGAAGGTTCTTAGAGTAGGTGAGAACCTTTCTCTGGTTGTGAGGAGACAACTGATTGCATACTTCTATGATCTCCTTACACTGAGTAGAGACGGAAGAACTCTGAACGGATTCTACCTTATTGGGAACTCTTTCCATAGGGACATCAGCAGTAGATTTCCAACCCATTAAATCAGCAGGAGTAGTATCTAATGCTCTGGCTAAAGGCTCTAAAATGGGCGTTGGCATATTTTCTATATCTCCGTTTTCATATCTATATATTGTGGCTCGTGACTTGCCAATTTTCTGAGCTAAATCATCAGCTGTAAGACCAAGTTCTATTCGACGTTGCTTTATCCGATCTCCTGTATTCATATCGGCACCTCCTATGCTTTGTATAATAACATATGATTCGCAAATTTGCAACATATAAGTGATAAATATGCGTAAAAAATCTCAAATATGAGAAAATAGGGTTGACAAAGAAATATTAAGGTGATATTGTAAATGTAGTCGCAGATATGAGAAAAGAGGAGGCAAGAAAATGGTAAATGTAAATAAACTAAGAGGGAAAATAGTGGAATGCGGCTTGAACACTTCTGAGCTTGCAAACTTGATAGGTATTGATAGAACGACCTTATACAGGAAATTCAATGCAGATGGAGAGACACTTACCATCAGAGAAGCTGATTTGATTTCGAAAGAGCTTAATCTCTCTCGTGACGAAGTAAATGATATTTTTTTTAGTCAGTTTGTCGCATAAATGAGACAAATGAGCAACCATGATAAAAGAAAAGAGGTGAGATAAATTCTTGTTAAAAAGATAGGAGGTGAGAGAAATGAATATGGAGAAACTTATGAATATAACAAAAGTAGGTGAAATGATTGAACTTGTTACAACAGAACAGGCCATATATAGAAGAACTAAAAATGGCCTGCAAAAAGTAAAAACCTTAACTGAAAATATTGAAGTTAATCAAAGAATTCAAATACATCGGGATCAACAGCAGTAAAAAGATCAATAGAATCATATTTTTTTACATCGTCAGATGAAGCAGAAGGTATTGCTGATATTTCGACGAGACCATCTTGGCCTTCATCTTCACTTGATTTAACAGAAATATGTACGTATTGCATATTGTCTTTAAAAATTTGATTAGCTATTTTGATAAGATCTGTTGCACGAATTACGGAACTGCAAGCCCAAGTTCCGTCAGGATATTTAGTAAACATGATATTTGTCTCTCCTTTCTATAAAAAGATATGATTAATTCCTGTAATACTAGAATAGAAGAGCAACGAAGAAAAGTCAATAGGGAGATACCCAGAAAGAGGTGAGATAAGTGGAAGAAACCAAAATACAGTTCACAGATAACGGAAATAGATATTTTGTTTCTATCCAAAAACAGTTATTTAGAAAATGACATGTATATGTCACAAAGCAAGAGGAAAGCGATCATGGCAATTTCAGCACACCAATTACTTATAAGATATCAGCCAGCACCTTTAAAAACAGATCAGAATACTGGCTGATCAGATTAAAAAATTATCTTCTTAAAAAGAAACATAAGTAAAGTAGAAAAAACATGATTTGGATATCCAGAAAGAGGTGAGATAAAAACAGAAGAACAGTTTCAAAAACACTGATCCAGAAGAGAGGGTATTAAAAATATGTAAGAAATTATTTTGGCCAGTGGCAGTTATGTGGTTATTGTGTGTATTGGTCAAAATAATGATAGATTTTGGATTGATTACATAAGCCGTTTAGAAATTTCCTTTAATGAGTATGAAATATATATAAACTTAAGTAGAGAATGAGGCTCCGTGTTTCGCAGAGCCTCAAGGAAAATAAATCAATAAAAACGATATCGGTATTCACTGCCTATAACAATTAAATACCAATTGCCAATACCGGATACGGTGATATGAACAGGGGTTTGAGTGTAATGGCCACCATAATATTTAAAGCGTTCGCCTCTTTGATATTTATGGAGATTTACCGTATCTACTAGAAATACATCAGCAGCATGTTTGAGGACTACTTCTACAGAAAGTGTTCCATTGCTATATGCATAAGGTATTTTTACGGACATAAAATTTCCTCCTTTCTTCTGTACTCGGGTATGCCAGTACCCTGTAACTATAGGGTAGGAGTAAGAAAGCGCATAGTCAAGTAAAATGACTCGACAGGATTCGACAAAGATATTTAGAAAGAGGTGATCTGAAATAACATTTCAAAGTATTGGATTGTACAATGGAAAGGTTTTGCCAGGAGAAAAGATTGAAGAACTTGTTTCAGAAATAATAAACAAATTCGCTGAATCCGAATTATCTTGTGATGAAGCGAAAATTATTCTTGATCGTGTAGAAAGTGTTTTAGGAGAATTCAGTATCATTCAGAAACAGGAGGAAAAATAGA
>CAKUYM010000467.1 GCA_934716785.1 uncultured Bacteroides sp.
TTCATAGGACTTAACTCTATTCGATGTTACAATTCTACAGCAAATGTATGATTATGAGTGGAAAAACAGAAAAAAAATCAATGAACGGGTGATTCTTATCGGTAAACGGGCTTTATTACGGTGGCAAACGATTCTGTCTCATTTTATGTACAACCTGATTTAAAGGCACAAGGGGTTCGCTTCTCTCATCATTACTACGGAATCATTTCCAATTACCTTGCAGAAATAACCATTCAAAAAGGGGATTCTTAAAAGAAGAACAATTTGCATTAAAAATAGAACATTGTGAATCTTATCTTATCCATTATATCAGTTTATCTGTTTAAAAACAGAACATCATTATAGAAAAACAGACCTTGCTAATAAAATATTGTTCGCCGAACTTTGCACTGTTTTATTAAATATACAATAAAAACGAAAAACAAAATGAGAAACTTAAAGAAACTATTTTATGTAGCTTGTACGGTATTATTCTTTGCATCATGCGAGGAGACGTACAATGACAAGCTATTTTGGCCGGGAGAAATCAGCCAAGAATATGGCTCGTATATCAAGCCATATACGCTAAACCTAACCTACAGCAGAAAAAAACTCACAGGAAAAACGGTTAACTTCAAGACCGAGAACTGTGAAACGGGAACATTGACACTGAATGGCATTATTCCGGGAGAAACCACCACTCCAATCAATAATGTCACACTGCATGAAAGTGAAGAAAAGAATGCCTACACCTTCAGTGGAAAGAACACCACAACAAGTGGCGCTACGATAGAATACACAGGAAACGTTACTCCGAAAGCCATGCAACTATCGCTTGAGGTGACGATGCCGAATGCCGCCTCTGTCGCAAAGACATATGTTTTTCCTGAACGCTCGTACACAGATCCGACAAGTCCGTCGACCCGCCAAAGCGGAGCGGCTTATATCAATATAGAATCATCTGACGAGACGGGAGCTTTTATTGCCGCCATATTGCCGCAAATTGCATATCCGATATTGGATACAATGCTTCCGTATGCTCTGCAAAGTATAGAATTGGAAAAAGATGGCAATGTCACCGCCTATTACACAACCGATTCTTTCGATTTTAATGAAATCATGGAAAAGCAGAGTCTGACTGATGATAAATTCAAACAATGGATAAACAGCAGAAATTATGCCACTTCGCCCAAAGGACTGGCTTATTGGAGTTATGCAAACAA
Source organism: uncultured Bacteroides sp. (assembly GCA_934716785.1). Taxonomy (GTDB): domain Bacteria; phylum Bacteroidota; class Bacteroidia; order Bacteroidales; family Bacteroidaceae; genus Bacteroides. The sequence continues at coordinate 1,203 of CAKUYM010000467.1, forward strand.
CACGTTGCTGGTGCAATTGAATGTTCCCGCAGTTATTTCATTGATAGCCCAAAACAGCGGACAGGAATTAGATTCCAAACTAATCAACGGAGTATGTGAGGCACTTTTAAAATCAGATCCCATACGGCTAAAAGCTGCATTGAGTGCAGTTAACCTGATTCTGAACAACAAGGTCATCAGTTATATACTAAATGTGGATGATGACACTTTTGCAGCAATATTCTCTTGGATAAAAAACGGAATACCGCTGGAAATGACACAACAAGGAGAACATACCTATGTATATCTAACAAAAGAGTCACTGATGCCCATCATGAAAGCCGCCCTTGCCATTCTCAGTGACAAACTGGAAGAAATCGGGATGTCGGCAGACGATATATTAGGATTGCTAATCACAATAGATGCAATGAATATAGGGCTTGACCTCACTACAAGCTCTAAGTAATATAAAACCAAATAGCTAAAAATAACAATGAAAAAGATATCAACTTTATTAATAAGCGGCATCGTCTGCTTCACGGGCTTGACAACCTCTTGTAGCGAGGATTATCCGGGACCGGATCCTGTGGATGTAACAGCCAATTACTCAAACAAACACCTTGGTCGTTCCAATTTAACTCTGAATTATAGCGGAGAAGAACTGCTTGGCAAAAGCATTGATTTCAGTACCGTGAAAGGCGAATATGCCAATATCACTCTTTATGATATACTTCCCGGAGAGGAAGTTGTTTCGCTCAGCAATGTACCTCTGACCGGAACAGACAATGAATATACTTTCGCGGGAGATGCAACCGGGACTAATACCAATATCCAATTCCATTATGATGGAAAAGTAGAAAAAGGACATCTTACTTTCAACCTTACGGATATACAGACTGCCGGCAGCTCGCAGTGGGCCAACAATTATCTATTTTCCGAAATCACAAAAGAATACAATGAGGCTCTCGGCGCAGAAATACCGGTGACCGGTGCCGGCTTTGTCGATACGAAAATGGCAGAAGGTACTGATTCGGACTACAATGTACTGTTGCGAAGTACATTAGCATATTTCTTACCGCAGCTTCTCCATTCCGTAACATTGAAAGCTGACGGAAATATCCAAGCCGAGTATTCTACAGACCCGATTGTGATTGATGGTAAAGTGCCGAATATGGAAGAAGAAGAAGGAGCTATGAACGAAATCGTAGCATTCCTTTTCAGCAAACTACTGAGCGGAGGAGTTACCAATGCTGACGTAACAGCCGCCGTAAAAGACCGTACTTACTATACATCTCCGACAAACCTGGTTTATTGGTATCCCGAAAACAATCGGGTCAGAATCAAACTTAACCTGCCGGCAGTCATCACACTCGCGATGAAAGGACAAGGGAAAGTGATCAATGAAAATCTGTTGTCTTCTCTAAGTGATATCATTCTGAAAATGAATCCGATTGAACTTAAAGGGATACTGCTCAAGATAAACGGTACTTTGCAAAACAGCATCATCAGTTTCATTACCAATCTGGACGACCAGACTTTCCAGACGTTCTTTGAATGGATTACGGTAGGAATTCCTATGAACATAGAGAGAGTGGAAGGACACACACATCTGTATTTGGATAAAGAAACCATGCAGCCCCTACTCGATATGATTCCAAGCTTGGTGCCGGTAATCATTAATATGCTGCCGGAATCGACTGATGCTTTCGCCAAAGCAATGCTGGAAAGCCTGCTTACTCAGTTCGCCACAGATTGGAGTAATGCACAGAAATTCAATATCGGACTGGATTTAGTAACAGCCGAGTGATAATATTAATATTTAAGAACAAAGACAATGAAGAAACTATATATATTAACTTTATTAATCAGCCTTACCAGTTTTGGAGCAGGCTTTGCCCAGACACTGAAAGGACATATATACGATGCTAAAACCAACGAACCGTTGGCGGGGGCAGCCGTTACCTACAAGCTTCAAGGCAATCAGGGAGTAGTATCCAACATCAACGGAGAATATGAAATAAAGCTGCCCGAAGGCGGGGTAGACCTCGTATTCAGCTATGTGGGCTATGACGACGTGCTGATGCCTATCGTTATCGGCAAACGTGAGGT
>CAKUYM010000468.1 GCA_934716785.1 uncultured Bacteroides sp.
GTTGGGGGGTAGACCCGACTATAGCCGATCGCTTTGATGAGACTATTATTGCTTTGCTGATGATAGCGGTCGCTATCGGTCTGAATTATTTATGCCAAGGCATCCTTGTCGGTGGGATGAGTCGGTACACCCGCCGGAAACCGCATCAATGGAACACGCTATTGATGAAGCGCAAAGTATTTCATCATCTGATTCATACCGTTCCAGCCTTCCTTGTTTATGCAATGTTGCCGATGGCTTTTATCCGCGGAAAAGAGTTGCTGCTGATTTCTCAGAAAGCTTGTGTTATCTACATTATTTTTTCTTTGTTATTGGGGGTAAATGGAATTCTGCTGATGATAATGGATATTTATGATGGCAAAGAATCAATGAAGAACCGTCCAATGAAAGGATTCATTCAAGTGTTGCAGGTTCTTCTATTTTTTATCGGTGGAATCATTATCGTAGCCATTATCGTGAATAAATCTCCAGCCAGTTTGTTTGCGGGATTGGGTGCCTCTGCTGCCATTCTGATGTTGGTATTCAAAGATTCCATATTAGGTTTTGTGGCAGGTATCCAGCTATCCGCCAACGACATGGTTCATTTGGGAGACTGGATTACGCTTCCTTCCGGTAATGCCAACGGCTATGTGCGGGAAATAACTCTGAATACAGTCAAAATTCAGAATTTCGATAATACTATCTCTACCATTCCACCTTATACGTTGGTGAGCAGCCCTTTTCAAAATTGGCGGGGAATGGTGCAGTCGGGTGGACGAAGAGTGATGAAGAATGTAACGTTGGATTTGACCACACTCCGGTTCTGCACTCCCGAGATGCTCGACCGTTATCGGAAAGATATTCCTTTAATGGCAGATTATCAGCCCGAAGAAGGTGTGACACCGACCAACTCCCAAGTTTATAGAGTATATATCGAACGCTATCTATGCAGCCTGCCTGTGGTGAATCAGGACTTAGACTTGATTATCAGCCAAAAAGAGGCCACGATGTATGGAGTGCCTATCCAAGTTTACTTTTTCTCTCGAAATAAAGTGTGGAAAGAATACGAACGTATCCAGTCGGATATCTTTGACCATTTGCTGGCAATGGTTCCTAAGTTTGATTTGAAGGTTTATCAGTATTCGGACTAAATACTGAGTTATAGTTCGAAATTCGTTTGATAATATCCGAATTTGCTTGCATTTATCTCCGCTTTCGCGTATCTTCGTCTACAGATTTATAAAAAGCCGATAAAAGATGAAATACCCTATTGGAATACAGAGTTTCGACCGCATTCGTGAAGACGATTTCGTGTATATAGATAAGACTGCCTTGGTTTACAATCTTGTACAAACGGGTTCTATCTATTTCTTGAGCCGTCCCCGTCGTTTCGGGAAGAGTCTGTTGGTGAGTACACTCGCCTGCTATTTCCAAGGGCGAAAAGAACTATTTGACGGACTGGCAATTGCCGAACTTGAAAAAGACTGGCTGCAATATCCCATTTTCCGTATCGACTTTAACGGCGGACCATACACTCAACCGGGAGTGTTGGAAGCAACTATCGAAGGATATTTGGGCAATTGGGAAGATATCTATGGCAGAAACCCCAACTATACGACCATTGGTGACCGTTTTAAAGAATTGCTTCGTCGGGCTTATGAACGGACGGGACAGCGTGCAGTAGTGTTGATTGACGAATATGATAAACCTATACTCGATGTACTGGATACCGGGACTTACACCTGCAACTATGTAGGGGAAAAACTCTTGCTCGAAGAGCATCACCGGGAAATTCTGAAATCTTTCTATTCCACTTTTAAAGGGGCTGACGAGTATCTGAAGTTCGTATTGTTGACGGGAGTTACGAAATTCTCGCAAGTAAGTGTGTTCAGTGGTTTCAATCAACCCAAAGACATTAGCATGGACGAACGCTATGAATCATTATGCGGCATCACCCAGGAAGAATTAGAGAAATATTTCGCAGAATCTATATCACGATTGGCAACCAAATATGAGTGCACAGTAGAAGAAATGAAGGACTGGCTGAAACGGCAGTACGACGGCTATCATTTCAGCACGAATATGGAGGACATTTATAACCCATTTAGCATACTCAATACTTTTGATATGAATGAAATCCGTGACTATTGGTTTGCTACCGGTACTCCGACCTATTTGGTACGTTTGCTACAACACAGCCATGAGCAGATGAACGAACTGACTGGGAGATTTTATAGACCATCCTTGTTTGTGGACTATAAAGCAGATGTAGAACAGCCCCTACCAATGATTTACCAAAGCGGTTATCTCACTATTAAGGAGTATAATAAAAGAATGGGAACCTATCTGCTTGACTTCCCGAATAATGAAGTGCGTGAGGGATTCCTCTCTTTATTAGCAGCCAACTATATGAAACCAAAGAGTAAGGAAGTGACGAGTTGGATAACAGATGCCGTAATGGAACTTGAACAGGGAGATACAAATGCATTCCGCCGTTCGCTCACCTCTTTTTTCGCGAGCATTCCCTATGACTCACACGGTTCGTTGAAAGATATAGATATTACAGAAAAGCATTTTCAATACACTTTTTATCTATTGCTTCGATTGATAGGGGTATATTGCACTGCTATTCATTGTGAAGACCGCCAAAGTTACGGACGGGTGGACTGTACGCTGGAAATGGAAGATTATGTTTATATCTTTAAATTCAAAATGGACGGAACGGCACAGGATGCTTTGGTACAAATACAAATAGAGAAGAACGGCTACGCTAAGCCTTATCAGACAGACAAAAGAAAGGTGGTTTGTATCGGAGTGAATTTTTCATCTGTCACACGGACAGTAGAGGACTGGCAGGAAGTTGCTATTGCATGAGAAAAATTGGATTATTATAAGATAAGGGGTATGCAATAAAACTTTCTGTTGGTAGAATTAATTTTGCACTAAATTGATTCACTAACGGGTTTTATGTTAACTTTTAGATTAACGCGGAATTAGCTCGAAATCCGTATAAACTGGCAAATGGTCGCTGATGCCACCTTGATACTTCATCCCTTTGTAAGTGCGGAAAGGCTCTTTGCCACCATATTTACTATCCTCGATCAGCAGAAAGGGGAGAAGGCAAACCTTTGCTTTTTCTTCGTTAGTGAAGAAGCTACCGGATTGATTTAGTAAATTTCCGGATACAATCAAATGGTCGAGCAATCCCCATTTGCCACGATATTTGTAAGAACCGAAATCTTTGGCTTTAGCTTTTCGGGCCAGTAGATGGTAGAGCTTTAAAGGAGACGGGGCATCTG
>CAKUYM010000469.1 GCA_934716785.1 uncultured Bacteroides sp.
ACTTAATGCAGTCAGCAAGATGATAGGGATATGGCTTGTATCAAAATCCGATTTCAATTTACGGGTTACTTCAAATCCTGTCATTCCCGGCATAAGTACATCGCAGATTATCAAGTCTGCTTCGGATGTACGCGCTTTCTCAAAGCCGGATGTTCCGTCGGCAGCTACCTCCACTTCAAAATAAGCTCCAATTTCTTCTTTCAAGAATTCACGAATATCGTTGTCGTCCTCAATAATCAAGACTTTCCGCTTATTTAAAGGAACAAGTAACTTTTCCGGGTCGGGAAATTCTTCCGAGAGTTGCAGCAGATGATGCGCCTGCCCGTCCGCTTCTTTCAGCAAGACATTGCCAGGAATCAAAAAGTCTTTCTCCGCATAAACCGTCTTGTCCGTCGGGATACATACGGTAAATACAGAACCGCCACCTTCGTTGTCCTTATATTCAATCGTCCCTTTATGTACCGACACCAATTCGTGGCTCAAATGCAACCCCACACCGATACTGTCACCAGAGAAGTTGCTCTGCATAAACCGCTTGAACAGTTCATTCTGCTTCTCTTTAGGAATACCAACTCCCGTATCCGAAACCTGAATCTGTAATGTTTGTTTCCCTTCATCCATATTCACCGAAAGAATAATCGTTCCGTTGGAAGGAGTATATTTAAAGGCATTTGATAGCAGGTTATATGTCACCTTATCCAGATTTCCTTTATCTATAAACATCTTATAAGATGGCACTGAAGGCAAGAAACAAAAGTTCATATTCTTTTGTTCCGCCACGTCTCCGAAGCTTAAGAATATTTCATAAAGAAATGAGATGACATCTGTTTCCTCTAAAGAAAGTGCCAATTTATTATTCTGCATCTTTCTGAATTCCAACAACTGGTTGATAAGCCTCAACATACGCCGTGTGCTTTTATCCATTGTTTTCAGCGGATATATCAATTCACGCGGAACATCAGTAACACGTTGAATCTTCTCCAATGCCCCCTGAATCAATGTCAGCGGAGTACGGAATTCATGAGAAATATTGGTAAAAAACACCAGTTTATATTCCGTCAACTGCTTTTCTACATTGATGCGGTTGCGTAGCCCATTGAAGTTGCGAACAATACGGAAAGCAAAGTACAAGGCTACGATTAACAACAGAACATAACCCAGCAATGCCCAAGTCGTTTTCCAGAAGGGAGGGAGTATCATAATCTTCAACGTAGTCTCATTATCATTCCAAACGCCCGATCCGTTACTTGACTTGACATGAAGTATATAAGTTCCCGGATTAAGATACTTAAACGAAGCAAAATTCAAAGGAGAAGGAGTACTCCATTCCTGATCGTAATTTTCCAGCCAATACATATACTTCGTATGTCCGCTATCCGAATAATCAAAAGTAGAGAAGTCTATCAGGAATGAATTCTGAAAATATTTCAGGCTAATTTCATCCGAATAAGCTAGCGATTGCTTTAACGAAGAACCCTCCATCTGCGGATTCATCTGAGTGCCATTAACGTATAAATCGGTGAAAACAACCGGAAAGTATGTTTCATTATCCTGTATTTTTTCAGGGTCGATCATTATTAATCCATAGTTTGTACCAAAAAGCAGTTTTCCATTTTCGCACATACAGGCACTATTCTCACTATACACATTACCCAGAGTATAGGAAGAAAAGAAGTAATTTTCAAAAAAATGAGTAGTCGGATTAAATTTGGAGATGCCGTATTCGGTAGCTACCCAAAGATTCCCTTTCTTATCTCCCAAAATAGACTGAATTACATCGTTTACCAGCCCTTCGGAAGTTCCATAATGTTGATATTTCAAAGAGTCATAGTTATCCTGTGGTTCACAAAGATTCAGTCCCGAACCAGATGTGCCAATCCACATTCGCTCTTCCGTATCACGATAGATACATTTGATTTCATTACTGCAAAACTTTCCGTTTGTATAACTGAAAAGATGATAATTATCGGCATCAGCAATCAATGAGTCTGGATGAAAGACACAGATGCCTTCACTGGTTCCTACCCAAACCATTCCATTTTTATCTTCTTCTATCACGCGAACCATTCTCATCCCGAATGTTTGCTGAAAGAAATGGCGGAATTTGTACTTACCATCGGGTGTAGGTTCAGCTAATTCCAGTCCACCGCCAAATGTCCCTATCCACATTCGGTCCTTACGGTCGCGATATATAGCAAAAACGTTATTATCAGATAATGACGTCAGATCAGAAGGGCTATTGTAATACCAAGTATCTCCCACTTTCAGTCCATTTCCACGAGTTCCCATCCACATTTGACCTTGACGGTCTTCAGTAAGCGCATATATATTAGAATGGAAATGGTGATTGGCCATTTTTGAATGAAGGCTCGAATCAAAAGTATACAATCCTCCCTTGCGCGTACCCACACAGATATCACCATTAGACATTTTAGTGAGCATGCGAATGGTATTCGAACGGTCGAACAAATCTCGGGACTCAGGATAAATGCGAGACGTTCCTTCATTCAGCACAGAAATACGGGACAAACCCGAATATTCCGAAGCCACCCAGATGCCACCGGCACGATCCTCCATGACATATTGCAGAAAATCTGAACTAATATGGCTCTGATCATTAATATTTGCTACAAAATGATCCAGTTTATCTTCGACTGTATTATAGGCAAAAAGACCATTTCCATAAGTCGAAATCCAAATAATTCCCCGAGAATCATGAACAATATGATAACGTTCAAAGTCGATATAGCTTATTTTGTCCTGAGGAATCAACTGGAAATCCTTACTCTCTCCGGTTTCGGCAAGCACATACGTAAGCCGTCCCGTATGATTGTATATCCAATAATCCCCATGATTATCACGTATCAATTCTCCTTTTTTAATGTTCAAACGAGGATCTGCGACCATCTCTCCGGTAGCGAACTTATAAGTATATACTCCGGTAGTAGTCAGAATCACCCACTTATCTTTCAATAGGAAATTTCCAGTTGGTGATGTCTCCCCTGCCACAGTGGTAAGAGAAGCTAACTTTTGCATCTTTTGAGTAACCTCTTGATAATAATAGATATCTCCATCCGCTGTAAGGAAATACATATCGTCCTTATAGGCCAGCGAAAAAGTGAAGTGGATTAATCGGTCTTCTATCCTATATTGTCCGTTGAAGACAGAAACCAGTCCGCATTGAGTACCGATCCAAATACGACCACCGGCATCCTCATTCACAAATTTCACCCGGTTATCCGGCAGGTTTCCACGTTCTGTTCTGAATACAGT
>CAKUYM010000470.1 GCA_934716785.1 uncultured Bacteroides sp.
TGGTTTTGGGGCGTTTCTGTTTCATGCGGCAAAGATAACCATTTTAACTAATTCCCCCAAGTTTTCAAACTGAGCCGTTATACAATAAAAAAGGTGTGGAACGTATTGTCTTATCTCATTCTCTGGCTCTCGCATTGCCTTTGGTACGGATAAAACAATAGCCCACACCAATATTGACAATATCTAAAGCCTTAAAGATATAAGGTAGGTATATATCAAATGGTGTGGTGCTATTGCTATCATCTTCGTACCGTTATCAAATTTGCGAGATTTGAGAATGGAAGATAATTTCAATAACACCTTTCGTAATATGTCCTTTCAGACCTAACACATTAGGTATCTGAAATTGCCACAAAGTTACGAAAAGCGTTCGTAATAGCAAGAACTATTGTTTATTAAAAGTTGAGAGCTATCCCTTCTTTATAAATTTATGGTAGTGGAAAAATTCAAGACTCCCCATATAAAAACTAAATCTCTGAATTTTTCCACCCCACCGATATTTCATGCTTATGGCTTTATAAACTGATTTTTTATCCGTTGAACGGTGGAAATACCAATACTTTGTAGCTTAGCTATATTTCTGATTGAATAGCCTTTTCTTAGTAAAGCAATGACTTCCTTATATTCTTCTTTTTTCTTATCATCCGTTTTGGTTGAACCTGTCTTTCTGCCAAGTTTACCACCTTTGGCAATATAATTTGCCCTACCACTATTCAAACGGTATTGAATATTGCTTCTTTCAATATTTGCCATTTCTGCAAGTACTGTCACCATGATAGAAGCTATTGGATTAACTTCCCCATTTGGTTGCAAAGTATATAAGCCCAAGTTCTGTATGTAAACCGATACTTTCGATTCATGCAATATATCCAAAGAGCGAAGAACCTGTAATGTACTTCTCCCTAGTCTTGACAATTCAGACAAAAGTAGGATATTCACAGATTCACGTTTACAGTATTCCAAACATTCTCCTAAAATCTGTCTTTCCTCTATTTTCTTTGCACCTGAAATATGTTCCTGAAATATATTCACTATTTCTATATCCTGTGAAATAGCATATTTCTTTAAATCCTCTATTTGCCTGCTCGTGTCCTGTCTGTCATTACTTGACGAAACACGAGCGTATATTACGGCTGTTTTCATTTTATTCTTTGATTAAATTGATAACATGAAAGAATGTGTTCAAACCACCTTTGCAGATTTATTTGAACACATTCCTGTTTTGAACACTAACGAGGTTTATTCGCTTCTTCAATATCCCATAAGCCAACTAAAAGAATAAGCAAGATTAACGGAACACAACCTGTTATAAAAGACAATACCACCCAAAAGAGCCAAACAAGTATCTTATAATAAAACATGATTCTTTGTTTTACGTAGTTAATAAAATAGGAGAATACCCATTTCTGAATATTCCCCTGTTTAATCAATCAATAAACCACTTATATTTAGTGTCTCCATGCAAAGCAGCATTTATTCCCGTTGCTATTTCGGTTGCATTTACCGCTCTATCCAAAAAACTATCAATGTAGCTTGACTTATTGCTTCCAGTTAACAAATTATACAATTTCCACATACTTATATCATTTCCCAAGCTGCCAAAGTTCTCATCATTGATATAAGCCCTAGCCACATTGTTAACCTGTGTATCAGTAAATAACATACGTGGAATATCTTTTTGATAGCCATTGGGTAAACACTGATAAAGCCTCATTTTGCCCAATATTTGGCAGAATTGATGTTGGCTCATTGAAGTATTGCCCAACTGTTGCATCAAATGCAGATGTTTGGCAGGATTGTAGTTGTTGAACAGTTCCAAGGCAGAACGGTAAAGTTCACTTGTATTGCTCACCCTTAAATCATCCTTGTAACCATCTGTAAAGATGCACATGTTGCAACATACTTGGTTCTTAAAGCCTATTGCCAACCTAAACAACTCTGGAACTTTCTTGCTGTATAAGTTCATTTGATTATAGGCTCTGACCCCTACTATTGAAAGGTTCAACTTGTTTCCCTCAACCGTTTCATAGATTGTAGGAATGTCAATACTAAAAGCTGCCCTCTCATAGTAGATTGTTTTGTCTGATTCCAATAGCTGATTGGCTGGCTTATGTATCGCTTCCGGAATGCGACCCTTAATAACGTGAGAGACACGAATATCGGGCGTTCCAATAGTCTCACCATTGTAGTAGGAGTTTGCAGCTTCCCAAACAGTTTCAATAAATGCAGCATGGTTTACTGTAAGCTCATTGTCTTTGGCAAAAACTGGAGTAATGCAGTCATTTTTCAAATGGCTTAAAGAAACTTCTTGGGTGTTTGCCTCTATAAAGTGATTTACCCTTTTGGGCTTTACTGGCTCTTCGATTATTACCGCTTCTTCTGCATACTCACCAAGGTTACTTTCCCTTCTTACCTGTGGCACATTGCCAATAATTTGTAGATTTCTCATAACGAATAAAATTTTAAATGATTTATAAATTGATTACGTGGATTGAAATATATTTCGTTTTCTATCCAACTACCCTCGGGGGACGTTAGAACTACTCTGCTCATTCGTACGTAACTTTCAATTCAGTAAATCATAGGAGAAATGAGCTGATATATATTTAAGCTCTTATTTTTATAGGTAGGGGGGATTATATATAAGTACCTGTACTTTATTGCACGCATATCTTTCTACTCTCCACAAATGGAACTACTTTAGACCATTACAGAATGTGGCATAACCATACAACCAATGTTTGAAAAATGAGTATCATTCATTTTTTAGCTTCCCCAATTATTCGTAAATTTGTGTATCCCATGAAGGAAGGATTACCGTATTGCATTGAGGGCTTTTTATCTCCATTTCCCAATTACTATCAATGTGGTAAATTCATTTCTTCGCAGTCTTTCATAGATAAAGCCATGTTTGATAGATTAAATTGCAGTCGCCTATATACTAGTATTAGACGACCTTTTTCATTTTTGTAGCATAACCATAAAAAGTAGGGCAATTTGACGTCTGCCCTACCGCTTGTGGTTATGAAAATTTCTTCATATTACCTACCATGTCAGAAGTATATACCTATCAAGAATTACGTGAATTAGCCTTGAAACACGGAATCAGAGATAATAAAGTCCATATCGGTGTATGGATACAAACACAAGGCTATCAAAAACAGAGAATACAGATTAACCACATTAGAAAAACATTTCCTGACTTTATCGTTTTTTGTCTAATATTTTTCAAATCTGTTTTATAGGTATCTGTAGCGACGATTTTAGCATGAA
>CAKUYM010000471.1 GCA_934716785.1 uncultured Bacteroides sp.
CCGGCGTATATTTCTTTTGGTAGCCCCAGTATTTCAGAGCTTCAAGTATTTCGTTGTTGCCGCACCACATGGCAAGCGAAGGATGGTTGCGAAGACGACGGATGTTGTAGCAGGCCTCCTCTTCCACCCTCTTCAGGAACGTGGGGTCGGAAGGATAGGGCGTGCAGGCGAACATAAAGTCCTGCCAGACCAATATGCCGTTCTCGTCGGCAAGGTCATAGAAGCGGTCGTCCTCATACGTGCCGCCACCCCATACGCGGACAACGTTCATGTGGGCTTCCTTGATATCGCGAAACAGTGTCCGGTAGCGTTCGGCAGTCACATTCGGCAGCAACGCATCCTGCGGGATATAGTTGGCTCCTTTGGCAAACATCGGTATGCCGTTGACTTCAAAATAGAAAGATTCTCCGTCTTCGTCCTTCTCGTTTATCAGGCGGACGGTGCGCAGTCCTATCTTATGTGATTGCTCGGCCACGACATTGTCTTGTATCACGACCTGGGCAGAAAAGTCATATAAGGTCGGTTCGCCCCAGCCGTTCGGCATCCAGCGTTCCGGTGAAAGTACTTCCGTAGGGATACTGACACGGTTTTTGCCGGGTTGCAGAGTGACTGTGCGGCTGATGGATGATTTTTGTATTCCTTTGAGCAAGGTGTTGATTCTCACTTCCGCCCGGACCGGATGGGGAAGTATATTGTTTATCTCCACATCGTTGGACAGTTGCGCCATTCGGTCGGTCAGCGACAATTGCCTTACGTGATAGTCGCTGATGGAAGCGGCATCGTAAAAACGGATTGTCACCGGACGCCATACCCCACTGGTCACCATACGGATTCCCCAGTCCCAGCCGTAGCTGTAAGGGGCTTTGCGGGAGAATACACTGAGATGTTTCTCGTGGTGGTCGTTGTCGGCAGGATAGTTGAAGCCATTGGAAGCATACTGCGGCAACGTCTGGCGGATGGGTGAGTGAAAGTATATATGAAGAAGATTTTCTCCGGGACGAAGATATTGTTTGACGGGGATGGTGTAGCCCACGAACATATTGTCGGCTTTAAGCAGCAATGCCCCGTTGAGGTAGACATCAGCGTAGGTATCGAGCCCTTCAAATGTCAGTTGGGCATCGTCGCGCTTCAGTTGGGCATCCGTAGCTGTAAAGACCGTGCGATACTCCCAGTCTTCATTTTCCACCCATTGAATCTTCTGTTCGTTGATTCCGTAAAAGGGGTTGGGGATAAGACTATGATGAATAAGGTCCTGATGCACCGTGCCGGGCACTTGCGCCGGGCGCCACTGTTCCGTTCCCGCTTGAGAGAACTCCCAGCCTGCGTGCAAAGTAAGAACTTCCGAATTGTCATTGCTTTGGGCATAGGCCATACTGCAACAACAGAGTAATCCGCACGCTATTTGAGCCTTTTTTCCGGTTAAATTAATCATCATAGTGGGGGTATTAGATATTAACGGTGTCAAAGATATTGTTTTTTTATCATACTTTCCCCATTATTCGACTGTTATTTTTATAATATCTGAAGTACGGATACCGGGCTTCACCTCTCCGTTTATATTGTAATAAGTTTTATCCCACCCGGTCAATGCCGCTCCGGCACGGGCTGTATATGGGCTGCGAGCTACTTCCTGCCATGTATTCCGACGGATATTGTACACCAATATACGGTCATTGAACTTGTACCATCCGGCAGGATGGAGCAGGTAATCCTTTTCGGGTCGTTGGAGGGCAGCGAGAAAAATATCCTTGTTCACTCCGCCCGTACAGAGAATCAGGCTATCGTTTATCGCAATGGCTGTTCCGCCACCAAGGGATATGGGTTCATCGTCATTGCTCATCGGAGTAGCTATGGGAGTGTTGTTACCTGTCGGGGTAGCTACGGGAGCGTTGTTACCTGTCGGAGTAGCTACGGGAGTCCATTGACGGGAAGTCGAGGAGTAGCAGTATCCGTCCGTGGAGAGCGTGGCGGGCTTTCCGTCAACGGATGCGGCAAATCCACCCCACAGATAAATGCGGGCATCACCATCTTTATATTGTCCGGCACAGACCGGCTGCACACGTGCCGCTCCGGGGAATTCGGGAAGTTGCTGCCAGCCTGCGGCAAGATTGTCCAAGTCAAGGCAAAGGAAAGAGTTGGATGGCTTACCGTCTCTGTTGCCACCGGTGATGAAGAGCCGGTTGCCAACTAATGTACCATACATATTATCCAGCGCGTAAGGCAAATCGGGAAGGGGTTCGATCTGGACTTTTCCATGCTTTCCGGCTTGCCTGTCCTTTCCGGTTTGTTCATTCTTTCCAATTTGCTCATTCTTTTCGGCTTGCCCGCTTTCGGCTTGCCCGTCCTTTCCGGTTTGCTCATTCTTCTCTGTATCCTCATCCCTCCCGGATTTCAGACTTCCTATCGCTTTCAAATTCTTTCCTGCTTTCCGATTATTTTCGTTCCAACTGATTTTATAGACAGACGTCAGCGAATTCTTCCCATCCGTTCCCCCGGCACAGATGATACCGTCCTGACAGGATACGGAAACACCATAAGCGGCAGCTACGGGCAACTCTCCCACCTTACGCCAAGCAAGCACCGTGTCTGAATTTATTGTTGCCGCATAAATTCCCCGATAAAATTTCTTCTTTCCTCCCTCACTGGCGGGGACATCGGGGAAATTGCAGCCTCCCGCCATCAGCAGATTACCATTCAGGATTCCCGAATAGCAGGCTGAAACACCCCACCGGATACCTTTCTCCGACTTCGGGAATCCCACCATTTTCTGTAGGCGGACATCGGTAACGAACGGTTTGGCAGACTCCGCACGGAAAGTGGAAGCCGGCAGTCCTGCCTCGTTCACCAAATTGGCCCGTGTGAAAGGTTGCCAGCCATAGCGGACATATCGCGGATGCTTCACTTGTTCGCTATATACCTTTATCCGATTTATCCGGCCGTCTATCACCTCGGCAACCGCCGGATAATAGACTCCATCGGTTTCGGCAACCTCGAATGTACGTAAGGGAGCCCCGTCCGAGCTCTTCATGCCTTTGCCGTAATCGAAGGTTACATATACGGCATCTTCACGAAAATCAGCTTGGCGGAACAACGGACCGGACGGCACTATGCCTGCCATGCCATACGTCTTGTTCAGCGCCCAACGTGCCAGACGCTCTCCTATCGGTCTCTTATTTCTCGGATGTACATCCAACGAATCGCCATAATCACTCGACACCGCCATGCCCGTATGCGGTATTTCGTCCATCATCCTGCGCTGACTGTCAC
>CAKUYM010000472.1 GCA_934716785.1 uncultured Bacteroides sp.
CTTTTGTCCCTGACGGGAGCAATGGGAGGCATGAAATAAGACATGCTTTTAATTTTTTGCATACTCTTTATTTTTTAGATTAATAATTTTTTGCTTTCTTTACGGAGACTTTCACGTGATTCGTTCCGTTGAAGGCGTTGCAAATATAATGGGAATAAAAAACTTGGTGGTTCTGACATATCAGAACCGATAGGCGGTTTATTACTGGAAATATAATATTTATTAACACTTTAAAAGCAAGCAATATGCGAAAGAAGTTTTTTTCTGCTGATTTTGGGAAATTTGTTGATGACCAGATTAAGGACATCAAGATGAGTATGAATCAACTGTGCAAGGCGATTCAAATGGGGAAAGCAACCTATACACAGTTAAAGTCGGGGTGGAGTCGTCCGTTGAGCGATTACGTCAAGATTCTGGACCTCCTTTTCGACAGTATGTCCGAGGAGGAGTTCAGGGAAATTATCAATAAATGGGTGTCGATGTATATCGACTCTCGGAATAAAGAAAACGGGAAGAAATGAGGATGGCTATCCGTTATGGATTAAGCGTATTCTTTTTATCGGGCTCCGGATGCGGATCTGCCGGCTGTGGACTTGACAATTAGCATGGAAGCGGAATTTAACGATATACCTCTGAGTTGGGAATATTATAAACGTTCCACCTCCGGTGCATCGTTGTTCGTTTCCAAGTATCAGCAGGCGTATCGCGCACTTATGGCAGAATATCATAAGAGTGACCAGCTTCCACTATTTGTCTTTTATTCTGATTCTTTTCCGCACATAGATACGAGAACCAGCGATTTTGCAAAAAGACCATTAAGGAACAGGGATATATTATCAGAAATTTTGCTTATTACAAATGGTATTCGGAAGTATCATGTACATCTATTTGGCAAAACAAATTCGTCAATTCGATGTTGAAACAGATATCTCTGAATGATGGGGATTCATTGAACTCTAGAGAAGTAGAATATATAAAAGACAAGTTACGTGTCTTTTCTGAATCTATCAATTCTGCATTAGATGAAAAAGATGATTTTGAAATAAAGGATTTTTTCCCGGTTATTGATGATAAGTCATTATCATTGTATCTGCGGCTGAAAAACGGACGAGATGTTATCTTTGATAATCTGCCTGCCGGATATAAAAGACTATATTCTATTGCGTTTGATTTGGCTTATAGATTATATATTTTGCGCAAGGCAAATGAGGAGGATCCGAAAGGGATTGCCATAATTGATGAGATAGACCTTCATTTGCACCCTTCTTTGGAGCAAGAAGTGTTGGCCCGTCTGAGAAAGACATTTCCAAGTATCTAGTTTATTGTATCTACACATTCGCCAATGGTACTTTCCAATCTTAAAATTAAAGATACAGGAAATACGATTTATAGAATGCAGGCAGATGAAGATACGCCAAATGCATTGCCGGATTTGTATGGTGTGGATTATTCTGCTGCTGTTTATGAGTTGCACGATATGAGATTGATGCTACATTTACCTATTTCGAAAAATACGAGTCCACTGCCAACTCTCTAAATTTAATGTATTCGACTTTGGTTTTCATGAGAAAGATATGGGCAAAGATCGTTATAAATAATATTAGCTTAAGTCAGGTAAGTAAGGCTTTGACAGATAATTATATGAGACTTGACATCATTGATGATATCGATATTAATATTTCAGAAAGAAAAAAATTGAGGATGACTTGTATTGGCGGTTATTGATAGAATATCATTGGTTTTATAATTATTATCAGAACATGATAGCTTGATTGAACGCTTTTGTTAAGATCTTGGGTATGATTTATGACAGTGTGTCCGAGTGCAAAATGGGAAATAATTATTAATGAAGAACTTGAAAAAGACGAATGATACCGGAATTTGCAATTACAGAATGGCACAATGCCATACCGTAGAATGCTTCGGAACAAGTCACTTCGGTACAGTGAAGATATAGATCTTGTACAAATAGAACCGGAAAAAGACTACCATTGATAAGATACGTGATGTTCTTGCACTTTTGGGTGAACCGGAAGTGATGCAAAAGAAGTATAACAACACACTTATTTTTCCTATTTGATTCCGAAACGATTCCGATTGTTCGTTCCTATTCGGCTGAAGGTAGATTTGCTAATCAATGCTATTACAGTAAAAAAATGTCGAGATTTGCAACTATAGTGTTGGTCTAACAAATGGTATGCTACAATAGCCGAGTCCGCGCAGAGGGGAAAAATAAAGCTTCTTGAACCTCCTGCTATATCACAAGTAATAAAAACTTGCTCTGATTCATATTTTTGACTTATCCATGTGGGCAAAAAGGATATGTCAAGGTAAGCATTCTTGTCAGTTCTTACTAATCTATATGGCTTGTGATATTGCAGTTTCAGAAATTCTGATGATATTTGTGGCTTATGATAATGCACAGTTGAGGAAACTTTAGGCAAAAGGGGGGGATATCTTTATGTCTGTTTCTGCCAATACTCATTGAATACTTCTATTAAGTGAGAACATGTGTCTTCATAATGAAGGAATTAATAAAATATATGATCTCTACAACAATAGAAAATTCAAATAGACAATTATGATTTACGGTTACATTAGAGTTAGCAGTGACAAACAAACAGTTGAAAACCAACGTTTCGAGATTAATAACTTCTGCGAACGTAACAATTTGGTGATTGATGGATGGATAGAGGAAACTATCAGCGGTACAAAAGCATATAACAAGCGCGAACTTGGGAAACTTCTCAAACGCGTACTGAAGGATGATCTTATCATATGTGCAGAATTGTCACGTCTTGGACGTAATCTCTTTATGATTATGGAAATTCTGAACATCTGTATGACAAAGGAATGCAGAGTTTGGACAATCAAAGACAATTACCGTCTGGGTGATGATATTCAAAGTAAGGTGCTCGCTTTTGCTTTCGGTCTTTCAGCAGAGATAGAGCGTAACCTTATTAGTCAACGCACAAAGGAGGCATTGGCGCGGAAAAAGGCTGAAGGTGTTACGCTTGGTAGACCAAAAGGACGGAAAAGTACTCCTGATAAATACAAACTTCATGGTAAGGCTGCACTAATAACAGAACTGCTTAATGCAAATGTGTCAAAGCGCAAAATAGCTAAGTTGTGTAAGGTTGATCGCAATACGCTTGATCGTTATATCAAGCAGGTCTTGTCTGAACATAATTGAGCGTTTTCGTGCAGCAAAGTGGGGCGGAGTGCGAGTTTTGTAGTTCAGAATCATGGGTAATCCTGTCACCAAT
>CAKUYM010000473.1 GCA_934716785.1 uncultured Bacteroides sp.
GAAAGGAGGTTTTCCGTAGTACGGTAGACCGTTTCTCTCAGGAAGAAAACCGGATGATAAACTCATGGACATGCGGGCAATATATGAAATCTTTCATTGAACCGGGGAACACTTTGCGCCTGCTGAAGGCGGCGAATGGCAACCGCGGCTTGGTAACGATTGACGAAGAACGGGATTACCGCTTTCTATATACCTTGAAAGATGCTTTCGGAAACACTTCCAAATATGGCTTTACCGTGCGTGGTAGGAAGCAGCCGATTGCCCCTTTGAATCATCGGGAGAAATACTTCTTTGCTTGGGATAAGACGAATATTCTGCAAGAACCGGGGTTGAGTTTGGTTGTGCCGAGAGGAATGCTGTATGATGATGCGCCTCTCAACTATCAGGTGAAAGCCGATAGCGGGGCAGTGGCATTTACCTACCAGATAAATGATAAACCGATTCCGCTTCATGCGGGTTGTGAGATTCGTATCGGGCTGCGCAGAAAGCCGGTGGTCGACACTGCCAAATATTATGTAGCCGGGGTGACTTCGAAGGGACGGAAGTATAGCGTAGGCGGGAAGTATGAAGACGGGTATATGAAGGCGTCTGTCCGTGAGTTGGGAACGTATACCGTTGCCGTTGATACGGTTCCGCCCGAGATTATCCCTGTCGGTAAGAATCTGTGGGGGAGGAACGGAAAGATTGTCTATCGGCTGAAGGACGAGGGGGCAGGCATTGCCTCTTACCGGGGGACGATTGACGGAAAATACGCGCTCTTCGGACGCCCTAATATTGTGAAGTCATATTGGGAATGCAAACTTGATGCGAAGCATGTGAAAAAGGGTGGCAGGCATACCGTTGAATTTACGGTGACGGATCTGTGTGGAAATACGACCGTGGCGCGTGAGACTTTTGTCTGGTAATTCTGTTAATTATTAAAAGTATATATATGAAGAAAAGAATGATTTTGTGTGCTGCCATACTGGCAGCGGCTGTGGCGGATACTTTCGCCTGTACCAATCTGATAGTCGGCAAGAATGCCTCTGCCGATGGGTCGACTATTGTTTCTTATTCTGCCGATTCGTATGGGTTGTTTGGAGAACTGTATCATTATCCGGCAGCTACCTATCCGAAAGGAACGATGATGAAGGTGTATGAATGGGACACCGGTAAATATCTGGGAGAAATAGAACAGGCACGGCAGACTTACAACGTGACCGGCAATATGAACGAATTTCAGGTTACGATTGGGGAAACAACTTTCGGCGGGCGTCCCGAACTGGCGGATTCAACAGGAATCATTGATTACGGAAGCCTTATCTATATCGGGCTGCAACGTTCGCGCACTGCTCGGGAGGCTATCAAGATAATGACCGACTTGGTGCAGCAATACGGTTATTATAGCGAAGGGGAGTCTTTCACTATCGCTGATCCGAACGAAATATGGATTATGGAAATGATAGGCAAAGGTCCCGGTATCCGTGGTGCCGTTTGGGTGGCTGTACGTGTGCCGGATGATTGCATCTCGGCTCATGCCAACCAGGCACGTATCCACCAGTTTGATATGAACGATAAGGAGAATTGCATGTATTCTCCCGATGTTATCTCTTTTGCGCGCGAGAAAGGTTACTTCAGCGGAGTGAACAAGGATTTTAGCTTCTCACTTGCCTATGCGCCCCTCGATTTCGGTGCACGCCGTTTCTGCGAAGCCCGCGTATGGAGCTTTTTCAATAGATATACTGATAACGGAAAAGATTATCTGCCTTATATTGAAGGAAAAACCGACACTCCGATGCCTCTTTTCGTAAAGCCGAAACAGAAGTTATCCGTACAAGACGTGAAGGATATGATGCGTGACCATTATGAAGGGACTCCGCTTGATATCTCCAATGATTTCGGAGCAGGTCCTTACAAAACTCCGTACCGCCTTTCTCCTCTGAACTTCAAGGTGGACGGACAGGAGTATTTCAACGAACGGCCTATCTCAACCCAGCAAAGCGGATTTGTATTTGTTGCGCAGATGCGTGCCAATATGCCCGATCCGATAGGGGGGGTGCTTTGGTTTGGCGTGGACGATGCGAATATGACGGTATTCGTCCCTGTTTATTGTTGCATTACGAAAGCGCCGGTGTGCTATACGCGTGTGGACGGAGCCGATTATATTACATTCTCATGGAATTCCGCTTTCTGGATATTCAACTGGGTGTCCAACATGGTTTATCCGCGTTATGATTTAATGATCGGTGATGTGCGCGAAACGCAGAAGGAGCTTGAAACGACCTTTAACAATGCACAGCAAGGCATTGAGGAAGTGGCTGCCAAACTGTTGGAGAAGGATAAGAACGCTGCCGTTGACTTTCTGACGAATTATACCAATATGACCGCTCAGAATACTTTCGATACATGGAAACAGTTGGGTACTTTCCTGATTGTGAAGTATAACGACGGAGTGGTGAAGAGAGTGAAGGATGGCAAGTTTGAACGCAATTCTATCGGACAACCTGCCGGAGTGCTTCGTCCCGGATATCCGAAGGAATTCTTGCAGGAATATGTCAAACAGACCGGAGACAGATATAAAGTGCCCCAGGAATAGAGAACTGCATTGCCGAGTATATTGTCTTTTGAATCTTAATTCTCAAATTTCAATTAAAAGAATAGGATTTATAAACTTATTACTTTACATTTGTGTGCTCAAGAATTATATAACGGCAAATAATTAATTAACCATATAATAATAATCGAAATGGAAAATCAGGAACTAATCAAACAAGTCACTGAGAAAGCCGAAAAATGGCTGACTCCGGCTTATGATGCCGAAACTCAGGCTGAAGTGAAGCGTATGTTGGAAAATGATGATAAGACAGAACTGATTGAAGCATTCTACAAAGATTTGGAATTTGGTACGGGTGGTCTGCGCGGTATCATGGGCGTAGGTAGCAACCGTATGAATATCTATACAGTGGGAGCTGCTACTCAAGGACTTTCCAACTATCTGAAAAAGAACTTTAAAGATCTTCCGCAGATTTCTGTAGTGATTGGGCACGACTGCCGTAACAACAGTCGCTTGTTTGCAGAAACTTCCGCCAATATCTTCTCTGCCAACGGTATCAAAGTATATCTGTTTGATGATATGCGTCCTACACCGGAAATGTCTTTCGCTATCCGTCATCTCGGTTGCCAAAGCGGTATTATCCTGACTGCTTCTCACAATCCGAAAGAATATAACGGTTACAAGGCATATTGGGA
>CAKUYM010000474.1 GCA_934716785.1 uncultured Bacteroides sp.
TTGGCGATAGCTAATTTACAAAAAATATTGGAGATTCTGATATATTCCCACCCCTAAAAAGGGTGGGAAACTTTAGTCACGTAATTTATCGTATGTTTTATTTACAGCAGAATTCATGCGTCTAACCACAATATTACGATAGTCGCTACCCTCTTTTACCGGATCTTTATCAAATCCATTGAAACTTGTAGCGTTCGTTATAAGGACAAGCACTTCTTTACTGCCATCTATCTTTATATTGCCGGATGGGAAGCTTCTTATTAATCCGTCTGAAGCCATTACACGAATAAGTGTTCTGAAATGAATACCTCGTTCCGGATCATACATATGCTTGTCTTCAGTTCCACAATCACAATAATTCGGATAGGAGTGATATGCAGTATAGCCTTCTGCCGAAATCTCATTGCCAGCAGCTTTAGTAGCGTGAGGCAGAGGAGAATCGAAAGAAAGGAATGCGTGAATGCCACTGTCATCATCAGACTTTAGTCTAACCACAATTACAGAATCAGGGGCAGAAGCGAAATAATCGGTTACAAACATTTTGCCTTGTTTCAGATATTGTACATGAGCTGTGGCATTGTTAAGATTAAGATATCTTTGGTAATCAGAAACATCATCTGTATCATCAAGATATTCAATGGTTAAAGTTCCCAATGGCTGATAGTTCTCACTAAAATGCCCCTGTACTTTGAGCATAGCCTTATCTGCACCACGAAAATCATCTTTGTCAAGTAATCTCCGGATTTCAGGAATAGCTTTGTGAGCATCCGGAGTTGTAATTTCACTATCAGGTTCTCCTGTCCAAAGTGTTATATCGTTAAGCGATATTTTGTCCTGTTTTATGCCGCTGTATACGCTAGCTCCTATTGTTCCGTTTCCAATAACAAGAGTTTCTTCAAAATATTCTGCTGGACAATCGTAATGTAGCTTTAGGTCATTTACTCTTTCTTGAGAAAAGACCAAAGGTAAATCAATAAATAAACATAAAAAACAAATTGTGCTTTTTCTAATACTTCTTACCATAATAATTCCTTTTTATTATTCTTTTTTTGAGGGACAAAGATAGATGTCCCTCAAAAAATCAAGGGGGTAATTATTTGTCAGAAGATGGATAAAAATAGTTCAAGACCCCTCTTGTGACCCACGAATATCATTATGCTTCTGCACATATTCAGTAGGAGAAACCCCAAACTCATCTTTAAAGCATTTACTGAAATATCTAGGAGATGTGAAACCTATTGCATAGGCTATTTCAGATATATTTTGTGTTCGGTCAAGCAACATCATACAAGCACGTTTCATTTTTATATTCCGCACAAAATCCAATGGCGTCATTCCGGTCATCGACTTAATTTTGCGGTACAAGGTAGATTTGGACATATGAACCTCTACCGAAAGTTGATCCAAGCTGTACTCTGTCTCATCCAAATGCCGATCAATACTGTCAATGATAGACTGCAAAAATTTTTTATTCGCCAAAGGATAGGCCAAACTCTCCAAGTTCGGATTCTCTTCTTTACGAAAGGTTATTTGCCGCATCTTTGAGGCTCTCACCAAATTATCGATTCGAGCTAAAAGTATTCTCAATTCAAAAGGTTTAGCTATATATCCGTCTGCACCAGCTTCATAGCTCGCTATCCGGTCATCAGCACCATTCCTCGCCGTTAGTATAATTACAGGAATGTGATTAAAGCGTAAATCGCCTTTTATGCGAGTACAAAGTTCCCAACCGTTGATATCCGGTAACATGACATCGCAAATGATTACATTCACTTCATTATTGTTCAATTTATCATAAGCAGTCCGACCATCCGTTGCAGTCAGAACCTTATATCGCTCTTTGAACATCTCTTTCATAACAGATAGCAACTCCACGTTATCATCAATTAGCAAAATAGAGAATTGATCTGTATCGCTGAATGAGACATTATCGTCCTCTGCGATTTGAGCCATATCTCCTCGTATCACCATTGTTTCATCAAACAATTCATCAGAGGTGTAACTTCCTTTATCAATCGGAAGTTTTACCGTAAAACATGAGCCTTGGCCTAAGACACTTTCTACAGCAATATCCCCATGATGCATATTGACCAAATCTTTTGTTAATGACAGTCCTATTCCATTCGATTCTACTTGCCTATTTTTCTTATTATTATAAAAACGAGTAAAAATATGTTCTATTTCATTAGAAGAAATTCCTATACCTTTATCTTCTACTTTTATGACTAACACTCGATGTACATATTCATTGATGACTTCTACTTTAACACGTATGTATTTGTTCTCAGGTGTGTATTTAATGGCATTCGACAACAAATTATGCAATATCTTATCCAACTTGTCAAAGTCTGCATAACCATATAATTCTTCTACATCCATATCAACCTCCAATGTAATATTCTTCTTCTGAGCAAGTGGCATAAAGTTAACCTTACAAATATTCATTATAAACTCCCGTATGTTTCCCTCCGAAACATTCAATTTCAATTTTCCCATATCCATTTTACGGAAATCAAGAACCTGTTGTATCAGCCTTTTCAATTTGTCTACATTCGCTTTTAACATTATAGATTGTTGCCGAGCTGCAGGATTTTTTTGCTCAAAATAGTCTGTAATACAAGAAATGACCGTAAGAGGGGTTAGCAACTCATGAGAAATATTAGTGAAGTAGGTTAACTTCATTCGTGTCAGTTCCTCCTCCAATTTAATACCACTTTTTAACTTCATACGACGGATATAAAGGAAAATGACAAGATAGATACATAGTCCAATAAGAATAACATATAAAAAATAGGCGAACCACGTTTCATAATATGCAGGTTCTTTAGTTATAGTCAGTGTCACCTCATCTTCAATTTTCCTTCCCCATTCAGACTCTAACTTTAAATGAAGTTTATAAGTTCCTTTTGGCAAACGATTATAAAAGACCGAATATTTACCGTGCTCTAGCCAATTCCAGTCATTGTCCATCCCCTCCAAACGATATGCTATCCGATATTTGGTATTCACCGAATACAGAAGTGGAGAAAAGAAAATCTCTATATTTCGAGCAGTAGGAATCAACGTTATTCGGTTTATTGTATTTTCCTTTGAAATATTATCAAAAAAGATACTTTTGTCTTCTACTTTGACATCTGTTATATACAAATGCGGATTTACTTCATTAACAGACAAATCTTTAGTATCCCGAATATGAATGAACCCTTTGTGCCCACCTACATAC
>CAKUYM010000475.1 GCA_934716785.1 uncultured Bacteroides sp.
GTGTTCCGCCGCCTGTCCTTCGTCGACAACCTTGTCCGGCAGGTCGAATATGTTGATCCCCATGCTTCTGACATACGGTCGGAATTCCTTCCTGTTCAGGATTTTTTCCATGATACGGGGCAGTTTGTCGTAAACGTCCCGTGGAAGGAAACGTCCGGCAGTTCGCGGATAGGAAATCAGTTTCTTCTCATAAAGTCTCTGTGCGATTTCAAGTGATTTTCCGGCAGTCATTCCGTAATAGTTGTTGGCGTCTTTCTGGAGTTCGGTCAGGTTGTAGAGGGCTGGAGGCTCTATCTCCCTGATCTGCCTGCTGACAGCGGTGACGCGTGCATGTCCGGCCAGTTTGCAGTCACTGTAAAGCCGTGCAGCCGCCTCCCGGTCCGTGAATTCTTCCGTGCAGCGCATTTTGAGCAGGGTGTTATTTTTGCACAGGCTGATAAAAACCGGAAAGGTGTCCGTGGCAATGTGGTTCTCACGTTCACGGTAACGGCTGCTTATGGCTGCCAGTACGGGTGTCTGCACCCGTCCCAGTGAGTTGTTTCCCGTTCCGGTCGCCTGGCAGAGGGCATAGCTGGCGTTGAGTCCCAGTACCCAGTCCGCCTTGTTGCGGCTGTCCGCTGCCAGAAACATGCGATCATACAGGCTGCCGGGCCTGAGGCTGCCCATTCCTTCCAGCACGGCTTCGTCCGTAAGTGACGAGATCCATAGACGGCGGTAGGGTTTCCTGCATTCCAGATACCGGTAAAGGTACCTGAAGACCATTTCTCCCTCCCGGGAGGCGTCGGTGGCCGCAATGATACTTTCGCAGGCGTCGAATACTTTTTCGATCACTTTCAGCTGGAGGACCGCGTTGATGTCCGGTATCCATCCCGTATCGGTCCTGATGTGTTTTACCATCAGTCTGAAAGGGGCGGGATTTATCGGGAAGTCCCCGCGTTCCGGGCGGTCCATCCCGTAATCCTTCGGCATGGCCAGTGAAAGCATGTTGCCGAAGGTCCATGTCACCATGTACCCGTTCCCGCTCATGTATCCGTCCTCTCTGGTATGTGCTCCCAGAATTCTTGCTATCTCTTTTCCCACATTGGGCTTGTCTGTCAATATCGCAATCATGATCTTCTTTCATTTGATGTTCCCCGTACCTTCGCAATAAAACCGGTACGGGGAAATTGTGTATACTTTTGATTCTGTCTGTATGGGGCAGGGATTATCCGCCGGCTTCGCTTTCCGCTTCGGGACTGATCCCGTTGATTTCCATTACCGGCTTTCCGTCCGTCCCCACCGTGATCCTGAGGGTGGCGTCCATTGTTAAGCGGAGTGCGGGAGTACGGATTTTCAATGGGACGGTTTCCGTTTCCTCCCCTTGCAGGAGCAGTTCCATGTCCCCGCTTTTTTCCAGTTCTTCTTTGTGGATACCGATGGTCTCCAGTGTTTTCCAGTCAAGGTCTTCCTTTCTGAATATCCGGTTGTCATTCTGCTTCATGTCTTTTTCTCTTATGAATGGTTAATGATTCTTTTTTGTATTCTTTTTATACGGCCTGTCTGCTTCCTTTCTTCTGTTCCTGCTGCCGGTTTTGCGTGTCGTCCGCCTGTGCGGCACGCCGGGCCGTATTGCGGCGTATGTCGGGATTTTCCTGGAAGTATTGCAGCTGTCCAGAATTTGCGTTCACTTTCAGGTAGGAACTGAATGTCTTGTTGTTGGCGCTTTTCAGGTCCGATACGAGTATGGTTTTTCCGTCCTGCAGGTTGGCCCGTTCCCTGTGCCGTGAATACATGCCCGTATACTTCCGCCGGAACGACCGGCACCTGGCGCTCGCTGAAACCGTCCGGTGTACGCGAGTATTGCGGCCTGCCCGTATTCATGTCCAGTTTGACGAAGGAGGAGAACTCTTCCCCCTTGCGGTTGAGCATGTTTTCAAGGAAGACGGGTTGCCCCTTGCGCAGCGCCTCCTTGTCCTCGGGAGTCAGTAGCACGTTGCAGATTTCCTTCGGGATGTATATTTCCCCGTTCTCCGGATTATGGCGTGTATATTGCGGCCGGCCGGTCACCTTGTCCAGCGTGACGAAAGAGGAGAACAGCGCTCCGTCGGTGCGTTTCATGTCCTCTACAAGGATGGTATGTCCTTCGCTGAGCATCTTGATCTGGTTGGGTGAAAGCTGTACGCCTCCCAGGCTCTGCTGGTTGAACCCCTTGCTTTCCGGATAGATGAATTCCAGCCCCCTGCGTTCCGCACTGTATTGGAGTGTGGCGTCGAACGGCTTCCCGTTTTTTGAGGTCATTCCGTCCACATATACCGGTTGTCCTTCCTTCAGCGCGTTTATTTCATCCGCTGTCAGTCTGATACCTTTCACTTCACTTGGTATGTACACGTTTTCCTGTCGTACGGCAACCAGCTCGTTGGTATTCTTGTCAATGGAGATGAGACAGGGTGTATAGGATCCTCCGTTCAGGTTCAGTTCCGCCACCCGTCCCATGTTTCCCGTCTCACGGAGGTTCTTCTTGTCCTCTTCCGTGAAGATGTGCCCGAAATAGGGCCTTTCCAGTTCCGGTTCCTTGCGGATACCGTGGATACCCAGATCGATCTGCCCGTCCGGCATGGTGATGAATGAGAGGCGTGCGTCCAGTTTGACCCTGGCACCTGTCAGCGTCAGTGTTAGGGGAACCAGTTTGTTGGTTTTGTATCCTTTCAGCATGGAATCCAGCAGTCCCTGTTGTTCGAGGGAAGTTTTGGAGACGCCCATCTTTTCCAGTGCGTCCCAGTTTACCATGTTCTCGTCATAACGGTAGCGTGGTGCCTGCTGTTCCTGCGGTTGTCCTGTTGAAACTGTCGGTTGTGGTACCTGTTCCTGCGGGTTTTGTTTTTGTTTCTTTGCCATTGTTTCTGTTTCTTTTTCGTTCTTACTCTGTTCCTTGTTTTCTCTCGGCCGGATTTCGTAGCGTTTGAGGAACTCTTTTACTGCGTCCGTTTCCTTGCCTTGTGACAAATCCCTGATTGCCTGTTTGTTCTGCTTGTAATCATGGACGGTCATTCGTATGAGCCGGAAATGTGTAGGTTCCTTGAGCTGGCTCCAGAAGTTCTTGATGAAGTTTTCGAGGATACTGGAGTTTTTCTCGAATTTCAGAAAGGAGTTTTCGTTCTTTTCTTCTGCAGGAACCGTCCTGACTTTTCCTTCCCCGTCAATTTCGCTGACGGCTTGCACACCG
>CAKUYM010000476.1 GCA_934716785.1 uncultured Bacteroides sp.
GCAAGGGTATCACACCGGGCAGACAAGGTGATGAAAAGACTCCTCCACTTGGCAGCCGTAGCAATAACACATCGGATTGGTGGAGAACTGAAGAAATATTATGAAAGGAAAGTTGCAGAAGGCAAGAACAAGATGTCCGTAATCAATGCGCTGCGAGCTAAAATTGTGGCAAGGATGTTTGCGGTCATTAAAAGAAATGAGAAATATAAACCTATTTTATCGTAAATAATTTGCAAAAATCATAGTAGTATGGCAGTATGTGAAAAACATAATCGGATATCTCATTGTATTCGTTTTTTGACAGGAATTAGTTTGATTTTTGGGTGTACCAGTATATTCGGGCAATCAACGACTGTAGAGCAAACGGAGCAACGGTTGCTGAATGAGGCTAAATTGAATATCGAAAAATATCGTAAGGGTGATATGGAAGTATCTTTCATTGATAAGAAAGGAAAGCCTTTGCGAAATATGCAAGTAGAAATAAACCAACTGACACAAGATTTTCTGTTCGGTAACTTGAGCGAAGAAAAGTTCAATCCCAATCTGACTGCAGATGAAGTTGGGAAATTTGAGAAGTATTTTACAGATTTATTCAACTTTACCGAATTGACCGTAAAATGGTCGTATTACGAAGGAAAACAAGGAAAACCTCAGTGGGCGGCCTTACAACAGAAACTCGACTGGTGTTACAAAAATAATATTGTTCCCAAGGGACATACACTGGGATGGACCAATATGTCGGGCACGCCCGCTTGGCTGCTAAAACAACCGCTTGAAACAACTTATGAATTGTACAAAGCTCGTATCTATAATCTTGTAGGAGGCTTTAAAGATCAGGTAGCCATGTGGGATGTCATCAATGAACCTATTACTACGATACCTTGGGAAGCTGCGATGAAGGACTCTGTATTCGGTAAAAGTCTGATAGATGCCGGTACCAGATATGATACGAAAAACGTAACGTTGGAAGATGTTGTACCATGGGTGGAGCATTCATTGCGGTGGGCGTATGAAGCAAATCCAAAGGCCAATCTCATGTTGAATGAGTTTTATATCATTGCCAAGCCTGAAATCCGAGAAAAGTTCTATCAGTTAATAAAGGAGTTGCAAAGGCGGCGTGTTCCGTTGACTGGCATTGGCATACAAGCACATGAACCTCGTGAAATGTGGTTTTCGCCACTTGAAATCATTGCTACTTATGACAAGTATCAGGAATTGGGGATACCATTGCATATCACTGAGTTTATCCCACAATCATCTATGAAGAAAATCACCGGTGGATGGCGTCAAGGGGTATGGACTGAGGAAGCTCAAGCTGAATTTGCAGAGCAGTTCTATACTCTTTCTTTCGGGCATCCGGCTATTGCTTCCATTCATTGGTGGGGACTGACTGACAAAATGATATGGCTTGAAGGTGGCGGATTGTTAGATAAAAATATGACCCCCAAACCGGTATATCACCGGCTGCATAAGCTGATTAAAGAAGAATGGATGACTCGGAATGTACACCAGAAAACAACCTCAAAAGGAAAAATTAAATTTCGGGGCTTTTATGGCCAGTACGAAGCGGTTGTACGTTTAGAGAATGGCACCAAACAGTTTTTTCATTTTCATCTGGAAGAGAATGGTGCAAATAATTTGATATTTACACTCGACTGATTAATAAACTCTGTAGCTATTCAGTAAATGATGAATGCTATTGGGGAACACCGGAAAATGCATGTACAATGTTCCTTATTTTTTATTGAATATCAAATCAAGTCCTTGAGCACGGTAGAAATCAAAACGCGTATCACTTGAGATAAGTGGTAAATGTTCGGTGATGGCATGGGCGATAATAACGTGGTCGGATGGGTCTTTATGTCCTTGTGCCTCATTGATTTCTAATCGTGCATAAGTTTGCATGTGTTCTTTCTTTAGAGGAAGTATTTTAATATAGAATTCTTTCTCAATGGCAGCAACCATTGCTTCTACTGACTTCCAGCGTTTGGAGCATAAACCTTTATTCCCGTATCCTACAATTAATTCGCGAACAGATTCTGCACTCATATAAAGTACTGTGTCAGGTTCTTGTAGTATAGCTGTTACATCACAATCTAACGATTCTCTGTCAATCACTGCATAAACAAAGATATTTGTATCTATCAAATATCTCATTTACAGTAAAAATTTAGGGTCATTCACTATAAGACTTCCCTTTAGTTTGCCAAATGCTTCCCATGTCTTATTTACTTTCTTTTTGGGGAGTTTCTGTACTTTGGCTTTGACTTCTTTTTCTTCTGATATATTTTTCCCTTTTTCCATGATTCCTATTATTTGTATATTCCTATAATCCAATTGACAAAGATAATCTATTTATTCTAAATATCAGGATAAGTTGCGCTAAAGTAGAGTCTGGCTTTTAGTTTTTTATATCTTTATGGCAAACTATATTATATGAAGATAAAGAAAGTAATTTCCGATAAGAAAGATTTCCTCGAACTGTTACTCTTGGCTGATGAACAAGAGGATATGATAGACCGATATTTGGAACGTGGCGATATGTTCGTCTTGTATGACAATGGATTGAAAGCTGCCTGTGTGGTAACTCGTGAAGAGGAAGGTATTTATGAAATTAAGAATATTGCTACTGTGCCTTTCTTTCAACGTCAGGGATACGGGAAACGTTTTATTGAATTTTTATTCGAACATTATCAAGGGAAGTGTACTGAGATGTTAGTTGGCACAGGGGATGTACCTTCTGCCATATCTTTCTACGAACATTGCGGTTTCACAATTTCCCACCGCATAGAAAATTTCTTTACCGACAATTATGACCATCCGATTTATGAAGAAGGAAAGCTGTTGACGGATATGGTATATCTGAAAAGAACATTTTGATACTATCATAAAAAGAGTATTGGACTATCCGTATATTGGGGTAAAAAGATAAATGTGTTAGTTAATATTACCGTATAGACTGGTGCGCTTATCAATGTATTTTTATTTGTAGTATTAGATTGTTTTATTCTTACAACTGGATGCTCTGCTATTAATAAACTCGTTTTCGGTTTATAATAAACTTTTAGGTAGTTTATTATAAACGGTATCAGAGTTTATTAAAAACTATTTTCTGCGTTTTTCGGAAACAGATCAAATCGCTTGAGTAAAAATATAAACAAAATAGGGCAATAATCGTTTGACTATTGCCCTATAT
>CAKUYM010000477.1 GCA_934716785.1 uncultured Bacteroides sp.
GGGTACCTATGCAATGACTATTGCCAACCGGAAACATGATATGGTGGCTATCCAGGTGTATGACCGCAGGGTAGAGGAACTGCCGGCTATCGGTTTGATGAAAATAAAAGACGCGGAAACCGGACATGAACAGTGGATTGATACTTCATCCAAAGCTGTACGCCGTGCGCATCATGACTGGTGGATACGGAAACAGGCGGAACTGCACGATACATTTACTAAAAGTAATGTAGACTCTGTGTCTGTCCGAACTGACCAAGATTACGTAAAGGCATTATTGAACTTATTTGCCAAACGAAACTAATGAAATCAACTATGAATAGAAATATTATTCTGATAACATTATTAGGTTTACTGTCTATCGGCAGAGTGGCAGCGCAATCATCTGTTACTGTGGAAGCTAAGATTGATTCGCTGCAGATACTGATTGGCGAACAGGCGAAAGTGCAATTGCAAGTAGCCATGGATGCTAATCAGCGCGCCGTTTTTCCTGTTTATACCGATACTTTGGTAAAAGGTGTGGAAATTATAGAGACTGTCAAACCGGATACTCAACTTCTGAATGATAATCAACGAATGCTGATTACGCAGGAATATGTTATCACTTCTTTTGACTCGGCTTTATATTATCTGCCGCCAATGCCTGTTACAGTAGACGGCAAAGAGTATAAATCCAAGGCTTTGGCACTGAAAGTGTACTCCATGCCGGTAGATACTTTGCATCCGGATCAATTCTTCGGGCAGAAGCCTGTAATGAAAGCGCCTTTTGCATGGGAGGATTGGTATGGCTTGATTGCTTGTTCTTTTTTAGCGTTGCCTTTGCTCGGCTTGCTGATCTATCTTATCATACGCATCCGTGATAATAAACCGATTATCCGCAAGATAAAAGTTGAACCTAAGTTGCCGCCACATCAGGCTGCAATGAAAGAGATAGAACGTATCAAGACAGAAAAGGTATGGCAGAAAGGACGGTCGAAGGAATATTACACAGAGCTTACCGATGCTCTTCGTACCTATATCAAGGATCGCTTCGGATTTAATGCTTTGGAAATGACCTCTTCTGAGATTATTGATAAATTACTGGAAATAAAGGATAAAGAGGCTATATCCGACTTGAAGGAACTTTTCCTGACTGCCGACTTAGTGAAGTTTGCCAAACATGATCCTCAGATGAATGAGAATGATGCAAACTTGATTAATGCTATCGACTTTATCAATGAAACGAAACAACCGGAAGATGAAAATCAAAAACCGCAACCGACAGAAATTACCATCATTGAAAAGCGTTCTTTGCGCGTCAAAGCAATGCTGATTTGTGGAATTATCTTTTTGTCAGTGGTATTGGTTGGTATCCTTATATATATAGGTATGCAAATATATAATCTTTTTGCGTAAAAAGAATATGTAGCTTGCATACTAAATAGTAAACTGTTAAATCATAAATAAAATGGTTTTTGCCAATATTGAATATCTGTTTTTGCTATTATTGCTTATACCTTATATAGTATGGTATATTCTGAAGCAAAGAAAAAGTGAAGCGTCTCTTCAAATTTCGGATGCCAGAGTGTATGCACATACTCCGAAAAGCTATAAGAATTATTTGTTGCACGCTCCATTTATACTGCGCATCATAGCGTTAGTATTGGTTATCTTGGTTCTTGCACGCCCACAAACAACCAATAAGTGGCAAAACAGCGAGATAGAAGGTATTGATATTATGTTGGCTATCGACGTTTCCACCAGTATGCTGGCTGAGGACTTGAAACCTAACCGGCTGGAAGCTGCGAAAGATGTTGCTGCGGAATTTATCAATGGACGTCCCAATGATAATATCGGTATCACGTTATTTGCTGGCGAGACTTTTACCCAATGTCCATTGACTGTAGATCATGCCGTATTGTTGGATATGATTCATAACATCAAATGCGGTCTTATCGAGGATGGCACTGCGGTAGGTATGGGAATCGCGAATGCTGTCACCCGACTGAAAGACAGCAAAGCCAAGTCGAAGGTCATCATCTTGCTGACGGATGGTACCAACAACAAAGGGGATATTTCGCCAATGACGGCTGCTGAAATAGCCAAGAGTTTTGGCATTCGTGTATATACCATCGGAGTAGGAACGAATGGAATGGCACCTTATCCTTATCCGGTAGGCAATACTGTGCAATATGTCAATATGCCGGTGGAAATTGATGAGAAGACATTGACGCAGATAGCCGGAACGACAGATGGTAACTATTTCCGGGCTACCAGCAATTCGAAACTGAAAGAGGTGTATGAGGAAATAGATAAACTGGAGAAAACGAAACTGAATGTAAAAGAGTATAGCAAACGGGATGAAGAATATCAGTGGTTTGCATTAGCAGCTTTCCTTTGTGTTTTACTGGAGGTACTGCTACGAAATTCAATACTCAAGAAAATTCCGTGAGATGGTTTGTCTATTGTAATTTGTCAATCGTAAAATAGTAAAAAAGATGTTTCGATTCGGAGAACCTGCATATTTATATTTATTGCTGCTATTACCTTTCTTAGCAGCTTTCTACTTGTATTCCAACTACAGAAGAAGGAAGAATATCCGCCGTTTTGGCGATCCGGCTTTGCTGGCTCAGTTAATGCCCGACGTATCTAAGTATCGTCCGGATGTGAAATTCTGGATACTTTTTGCTGCCATCGGCTTATTCTCGGTACTATTAGCACGTCCCCAGTTTGGCTCTAAACTGGAAACGGTAAAGCGCAAAGGGGTGGAAGTGATTATCGCATTAGATATTTCAAACTCCATGCTTGCTCAGGATGTACAGCCCAGTCGTTTGGAGAAAGCTAAAAGATTAATATCCAGGTTGGTGGATGAACTGGATAACGATAAAGTCGGTATGATTGTTTTTGCCGGTGACGCATTCACTCAATTGCCGATCACCAGCGACTACATTTCTGCAAAGATGTTCTTGGAGTCTATAAATCCGTCATTAATATCCAAACAAGGTACAGCCATTGGAGAGGCTATCAATTTAGCTACTCGCAGTTTTACTCCCCAAGAAGGGGTAGGACGCGCCATTATTGTGATTACTGATGGTGAGAATCACGAAGGTGGTGCCGTGGAAGCTGCTAAGGCTGCTGCCGAAAAAGGTATCCAAGTAAATGTATTGGGAGTAGGTATGCCCGATGGAGCTCCCATTCC
>CAKUYM010000478.1 GCA_934716785.1 uncultured Bacteroides sp.
ATGGTGAACAGTGAATCTATTTTTCCAACTGGAAATCTTTACGACGAAGCACAAAGCTGTTACTCAAGTATTTTTCGCGTACAATCTGGTTCTCGGACAGCTCTTCCGGCGTGCCTTGGAAAAGAATTTTTCCCTCGAAAAGCAGGTATGCACGGTCGGTGATACTAAGTGTTTCTTGTACATTGTGGTCGGTAATCAAAATGCCGATATTCTTATCTTTCAGTTTCCACACAATTTGCTGGATATCTTCTACGGCAATCGGGTCGACACCGGCAAAGGGCTCATCAAGCATGATGAACTTCGGGTCGATGGCAAGGCAGCGTGCAATCTCCGTGCGACGACGTTCGCCACCGGACAACTGGTTTCCTTTGTTCTTGCGCACTTTTTGCAGACGGAATTCAGCTATCAGACTTTCGAGTTTCTCTTTTTGATATTCTTTGGGCTTGTTGGTCATCTCAAGTACGGCAGCAATATTGTCTTCTACACTCATCTGCCGAAATACGGATGCTTCCTGTGCAAGATAACCGATTCCCGTTTGTGCCCGTTTGTAAACCGGGTATTTGGTGATCTCTAAGTCATCGAGGAAGATCCGCCCCTCATTCGGGGTTATTAATCCTACGGTCATATAGAACGAAGTTGTTTTGCCGGCACCGTTCGGTCCCAACAACCCCACAATCTCACCTTGCTTCACATTGATGGAAACATGGCTTACAACGGTTCGTTTACCGTACTTTTTCACCAAGTCTTCCGTGCGGAGCACCATCTTGCTTTCTTCCATATTATAGTTATTTTGCGGCAAATGTAGTAAAAATAAGCTGAAAAAATGTACATTTGCAGACAAATAGTGTGAGTTATGATAAAAGCATTGAGAACCGTCGGAAGATATTTCATGCTGATGGGGCGGACTTTCTCCCGCCCTGAACGTATGCGCATGTTTTTCCGGCAATACCTTAACGAGTTGGAGCAGTTGGGTGTAAACTCCATCGGAATCGTGCTGCTGATTTCTTTTTTCATCGGCGCGGTTATTACTATTCAGATTAAGTTGAACATTGAAAGTCCGTGGATGCCTCGTTGGACGGTGGGGTATGTGACCCGTGAAATTATGTTGCTGGAGTTTTCTTCTTCCATTATGTGTTTGATCCTTGCAGGTAAGGTGGGGTCGAACATAGCTTCGGAATTGGGAACGATGCGGGTGACGCAGCAGATAGACGCACTTGAGATCATGGGCGTTAATTCTGCCAATTATCTGATATTGCCAAAGATTGCGGCTATGGTGACAGTTATACCTATATTGGTGACATTCAGTATATTTGCCGGTATTATAGGGGCGTTTTGTACCTGTTGGTTTGCCGGGGTGATGAATGCGGTTGATCTTGAATACGGTCTGCAATATATGTTCAACGAATGGTTCATATGGGCAGGTATCATCAAGTCTCTCTTCTTCGCCTTTATCATTGCGAGTGTGTCCGCATTCTTCGGATATACGGTAGAGGGTGGTTCGATAGCCGTGGGAAAGGCTTCTACGGATTCCGTAGTGTCCAGCAGTGTATTGATTCTGTTTGCGGATTTGGTATTAACTAAACTTTTGATGGGATGATTGAGATTAAAGGGCTTTATAAATCTTTTGACGATAAGACGGTGTTGAATGACATCAATGCGGATTTTGAAAATGGGAAGACAAATCTGATTATCGGACAGAGTGGCTCCGGTAAAACAGTGTTGATGAAATGTATCGTCGGGCTGCTTACTCCCGAGAAAGGCGAGGTGTTGTATGACGGTCGGAATCTCGTGATGATGGGAAAAAAGGAGAAAAAGATGCTTCGCAAAGAGATGGGAATGATTTTCCAAAGTGCTGCCCTCTTCGATTCATTGTCAGTACTTGACAATGTGATGTTTCCTTTGAACATGTTCAGCAATGACACATTGCGCGAGCGCACCAAACGGGCTATGTTCTGTCTGGAGCGTGTCAACCTGACCGAAGCGAAAGATAAATTTCCGGGTGAAATCAGTGGAGGTATGCAGAAACGTGTGGCTATCGCACGGGCTATCTCTTTGAATCCGCAATACTTATTCTGCGATGAACCGAACTCGGGACTGGATCCGAAGACTTCGTTGGTGATTGATGACCTGATTCACGATATCACCCAAGAATATAACATGACTACAATTATCAATACGCATGATATGAACTCCGTATTGGGAATTGGCGAAAAGGTGATTTATATATATGAGGGACATAAGGAGTGGGAAGGAACGAAAGATGATATCTTTACCTCCAGCAACGAGCGTCTGAATAACTTTATTTTTGCTTCCGACTTGCTTCGTAAAGTAAAAGAGCAGGAAGTGCAAAGTATGGAAGGGTAGAAGCGGGAGATTCATAATAGAATGTGATGTGTTGGGATATAGCAATAAAAAAACTTCTGTCATTCAGGTGGCAGAAGTTTCTTTTTTTTCCTTGGTAATGTGTAGCGTCAGCGGTTAAGCTCTGGGTCTGGCTTCTTTAACCACCATTGTACGGCCCATATATTCGGCTCCGTTCAATTCTGCGATAGCTTTGGCGGCAGCGTCGTCGTCTTCCATTTCAACAAAAGCAAATCCTTTTGATTTGCCGGTTTCACGGTCCATAACAACTTTAACTGATGATACTGCTCCATAATCTTCCATCACTTGTTGCAGATCTCCTTCCTTAACACGGTAGTTAAGGTTTCCAACATAAATGTTCATAATGAGAATGATAAAAAATAAATAAATGAATAAAACTCTCTGGATGGATGGTTACTAATAAAAAGATTAAAACGACAGAGAGTTTACAAAAGCGTTTCTGGAACGGAAGTAAAAACCTTGCAATCAAATCGAGAAACTAATGGTCCATCAATCCGCAACAAAGAAAGGAATAAATTTTGGATTGACCATTCTTTTGATGATTTAATTTGCAGGAAATGAGAAAAAGAAGGAAACAATTGTAATAATGAAGTGTTGTTTACCGGCAATTTGTTACGTATGTATTCTAAATAGATACCACGGCTCTTTCATTTAAAGTAGAAATAATGATATATTGCCCCTTACCCGATTCATTGCGAATCGGGTATTTCTTTTGTTTCTGTATGTCAGGTAGTTATAGTTTTATCAAAATCTATTTTTTTGTCATTTTTGGCGAAGAAAACGTAAAAGTCC
>CAKUYM010000479.1 GCA_934716785.1 uncultured Bacteroides sp.
CGCAAGTTCCGTTACATCTCACTACTGCTACCTTCGGTTCAGCCTCGCCGGCTGCCAGTCCGAGGATATCAGCAACTTTTGCCATGACAGGCTGTCCGCCCACAGGGCAGAACTTACCTTCCAGAGATCCGGCTTTGACACAAGCGTCGGCAAATCCACTGCAACCGGGGTAGCCACATCCACCACAGTTAGCCTGGGGCAACACTTCCCCCACTTGGGCAATCCGCGGGTCCTCATACACGGCAAATTTCTTGGAAGCTACATAAAGAATAGCGGCCGATATGAGCGCTATCGCTCCCAACGAAATCACTGCAATCAGAATTAAATTCATAATGTTTTAGTTATTTATTGGTTTTATAGTAAATGAAAATTTTTGTTTCAGTCGCGTTTTATTGAGCCACAAAACGAAATAATAGGGCACAAGAATGATTAGAGAAAGAAGAGCCGCATACAGTTCATTCCCTATCAATGCCATAAAAAGAAATAGT
Source organism: uncultured Bacteroides sp. (assembly GCA_934716785.1). GTDB lineage: Bacteria > Bacteroidota > Bacteroidia > Bacteroidales > Bacteroidaceae > Bacteroides. The sequence goes on from CAKUYM010000479.1 coordinate 489, forward strand.
GAAACAACCAGAAGTACGAAAGGAATTATGAAAGCCAGCATCACGGCCATCATACCCATCGACATTTCACCGACCACCATCACTCTCTCTCCTACCCGAAAAGAAGAAGCTGCGGTATCCGTGATATCTATCACTTTGTCCTTGCTGTCCGCCGAAGAGCAATGTCCTTTCGCGCTACAAGCCGCACAAGCCGATGTCTGAACAATCCTCACCGACAGATGAGAACCTTGTATGCTTTCCACAATACCCAGATGCTTTATAGTATTATTCGTCATTTTGCAAACTCAACATTACAAATCGCGGCAAATTTAATCATTATTTATGAACTACGAAGCATTCACAGTATTTTTTCTGCATAATAATTTTCATTTTCGTTATCGCACACGAGAAAAGGTAGGCAGTAATATTATCCCTTAAAAATATATCCGGCCGAAATCTTCCGAAAAGAGAGTTCGACCGGATACATTATTATGAATATTATTATAGTTCGTTTATGGTACTATTATGGTCTGTTTGTGATATTTACCATAATCCGTTTTACTTCTTCAAAGCCTGAAAAACAGCTTTTGCCATTATTTCAGCTCCCGCTTCGTTCGGATGGACTTTATCCGGAAAGAGTTGGGGCATTCCGTCCATCGCCGTATGGAGGTCGATAACCGACAAATTATTCTTCTTGGCGACTTTCTTTATCATCGGAATAATTTCCTTAGAGATAATATCATCATTGATTCCGTCACCGGTCTGATAAGTCTTGGACGGATAGCAGAGATAAATCTTTGGTTGGGCCGGCAAAGCTTTGAAAGCATCCACCATCGTCTGCAGGTCTTTCGTAAAGTCTGCCTTATACTTCCAGTTGAATGATTTGCTGTCGTTCGTACCAAGCTTGATAATTACGATATTGGGATTAAAAGCCAATGCATCCTGATAGGCTTTTTCATTCATATAAGGATGATCGCCCTTATTTAATAAGGTACGGGCACTTACTCCAAAATTCTTCACCCAATATGCATCGCCCATCATGCGGCCTAATACTGCCGGGTAACTGTCACGTTCGCAATTTCTGGTGCCGATTCCATAAGTAATGCTGTTGCCGATGCAAGCTACACGGATGGCATTTTTATGAGGCACTTTGAAACTGCGCAACCAGGAAGTCAGTTCCTGCTGCATCTCATTCTTATAAAGGAAACCTTCGCCGATTCCCCAGCCATGTCCGCCGGAAGGATAAATATGAAGGACAGCCGGCACTTTGTGCTTGTGCAAAGCCAAGTAATAATTCACGCCGTTGGCGGGCGGCACCGTTGTATCATCATCGCTATAGACGATAAATGCACGCGGCGTATCCTTCGTCACTTGCTTTTCATTGGAATATTCGGCTTCCAACTCGGCAGAGGCATCCTTCCCCAAGAGGTTGTCATGAGACCCCAGATGAGTATAAGACTTATCCATCGTAATCACCGGATAGAACAGAATCTGAAAGTTGGGACGAAGTTCGGGTTTGGCATGGGTAGCGATAGTCGATGCAAGATGCCCACCGGCAGATGAACCCATAATACCGATATCATTCGGGTTTAAATTCCACACATCTGCGCTGTCACGCACAGTCTTCATTGCAGCCTCAGCGTCTGATATGGGCAGTGTGCGATCGCCTGCCGGCATACGATATTTGAGAACAATGAGCGCAATACCTTGTTTATTGAAATATGGCGCCCAGTCGCATCCTTCGTGTCCGAAAGCCAGGAATCCGTATCCGCCTCCCGGACAAGCGACAACGGCACGCCCCGTTGCCAATTCCGGCGACGGAAGGAACACGCGCATCGAAGGTTGTTCGACATCAAAAGTTCTTTGAGCATTTTGAGCTACTACCAGAGAACCTGTCAGCCAAAGGAGCGACAGGAGAAAAACAATAGAAAATTTCCGTTTCATAGTAACAGTCTACCTTGAATGATTAATAATATTAGATACTTGAATGATTAATAATTTGGATAATTAATAATGAATGCGAAGATAGTGATTTTGTATATTTTTGAGAAGAAGAGCTATAAAATTCGAGTTATTTTAACTTAAAAAGTATGCTCTTGCCAAATAATGTCTATCTTTGCGGCGTTATTTCTTATGCGAGATAATTCGTATAAAAACATTGTATTTATTAACCAATAAAAAACATCAGCATTATGAACAAAATGAAATTTATGGTTCTCTTCATGAGCGTTGCCATGATATTTGGCAGCTGTGGGAGTATGAATAATACCGGTAAAGGCGCTGCTATCGGCGGTGGTTCGGGCGCTGCGCTGGGAGCAATCCTCGGCGGGGTTATCGGTAAAGGTAAAGGTGCAGCCATCGGTGCGGCTATCGGTACGGCAGTAGGTGCGGGAACCGGTGCCCTTATCGGCAAGAAGATGGATAAGGCAGCGGCTGAAGCAAAACAGATCGAGGGTGCACAGGTAGAACAGATAACAGACAACAACGGATTGCAAGCCGTGAAAGTTACATTCGACTCAGGAATCCTGTTCGCTACCGGCAATGCCACTCTTAGTGCTGCCGCCAAGTCTGCTCTCAGCAAATTTGCCAACAACGTGCTCAACCAGAACCGTGACATGGACGTAACTATCTATGGATATACCGACAATCAGGGTTGGAAGAACAGCACGGCAGAACAGAGCCGTCAGAAAAACCTGAACCTGTCA
>CAKUYM010000480.1 GCA_934716785.1 uncultured Bacteroides sp.
ACTTATTTCTATACAAAGGTAAATAATTCATTTCACAAAAGCAAATCACAAGTATAAAATTACCAATATTACAAAAATACTCACAGTTTTACATTTATAATATTACGCTTGTATATAAGGCATCAAACCCTATTCTACTGCCATATTTCCTACTTTATTACATATGTATTATATATCTGATAATAAGATGATTATTACACGTACAGTATACCACAGATAAGACTTTTCACAAAAGTCTTTATCCTACAACTCACTGATTTATAGTAAAAAATCAAATAATTCATGTATATGATTGAATATAACAGAAGTAGCAAGCTAAAAACAGAGTGTTAAACACTCCCCTACTACATTTATACTATGGAGATTCATTTATGTAAACCTTGTTGCACACATATGTAAACAAGACAACTTGTATACATATGTATTATATTCACATTAATACAAATCACAAAGATATATTTACATCTATACAAATGTAAAATAAATAAGTTGCAGTTGCAATAAAATAAAGGACAAACTCCATTATTTACGAATGTATTTTAGAATTTTACTAAATCATCTTTTACATTTTACCATAAAACCATGAATCCTTGCGATATTTCCGCCCTATTCCTCTATTCTATATTTTTTTTCAATTCTACAGGGCTTATTTTGTGGATAATACATTGTTATACAATGAATTGCTATACATTTTTAGGTTTTCATATTCAGCCCAAATAGATAAATGACGCAGATTTTCCTCCAATAACCCTCAAACTATCAAAATGACATTTTAAAATTTCCCTTGAGGAGTGACTTTTCTACTTTGCCGCCAATAAAATCCATTTTATCCATATCATTTTTCTTCTGCTGCTTTTCAGAAAGAAATCTGGATTTTTCAATAAGACAAACAGAACTATCCATCTAAAGAATGACACTAAAAACAACAGACCTGAATTTGAACAGAAGAAAAAATCTACCGGAAATGATATTTATGAGAAGAAAAAAGGAAGAGAACCTCCGGTTGATATATTGTCCGTTTTTTTTGCTAAAATTATAAGCGTACACTCCAAACAAAAACAATGGCTCTGCAATATAGAAAAGGCATACACTTTTATCCCATATTTATAGTAAAAGTATATGCCTTCCCCCTTATCGGAATCCCGATATTCCTAATGCAAAATATTAAACACCAATTCGCGAAGAATATCTCCATCTGTCATTGAGCTGTTCTTTACTCCTTTTGATTTTGCATCAGCATATCGTATTTCACCAACGATTTGCATCGTCTTTACTCCGCTGTATCTGCGCATGGCAGCCAAGTAATCTTTAGCCTGCCAAGGCGTCTTCAGTCCTAACATATTGGCAATTCCCTGCTCCGATTTATCCGGTGCATAATATGCCAACATCAGGTTGGAATAAAAGCTGAACAGCAAGGACAGCGTCATCTGTATCGGATTGGTTTTCGGATTTTCCTCAAAATATTTTATTATTTTATTCGCCTTAAGAATATCCTTTTCTATGAGCGCGCTCCGCAACTCGAAGTTATTATAATCTTTGCTTATACCGATATTCTTCTCTATCTGTTCGGGAGTAACACGCCGCTGCCCGGCGGGCAAAGTGATAATCAGTTTCTCCAGTTCTCCGGTCAGCCGGCTTAAATCGGAGCCCACAAAATCTGCCAACATAGCTGTCGCCTTAGGTTCCATATCCACCCCCTTACGTTTCATATAAGAAGAAATAAAAGCCGGCAACTGTGCATCCTTTATCTTCTTCGATTCAAAAAGAACACCTACTTTATCTATTTCGGCAGCCAGTTTTTTTCTCCTATCCAGCGTGCCGTGCTTATGGCATATCACCAAAATGGTAGAGAGCAACGGCTTCTGAAGATAGTAAGACAACTCTTCCATGTTGCGGACCGCCTGCGCTTCTTTCACCACCACCACCTGATGCTCGGACATCATCGGATACCGTTTTGCAGCATTTATAATAGTCGCCACATCCACATCGGCACCGTACACCACCGTTAAGTTGAACTCCTTTTCCGTTTCAGTCAGCACATTATCCGTAATGTAGTCTGCTATCAGGTCGATATAGTATGATTCTTCCCCCATCAGATAATAGATAGGACGATACTGCTTCGCCTTCAGCTCTTTGAGAATATCATCACATGTCAGTTCTTGTTTTGCCATATATATTTTTCAAGACCGGCGCTTACCAGTCAAATTTCAAGTGTTTTACAGTTTTCTTCTCATCAATAATCATGCGCAGCGAAGCGATACCTATCTCCACATGTTCTTCCACATAGTTCTTGGTGACTATACTGTCGCTTTTGTCCGTTTTCACCCCGTCGGGAGTCATCGGTTGGTCAGAGACCAACAGCAATGCACCGGTAGGGATATGATTGGCAAATCCGCAACTGAACAAAGTAGCCGTTTCCATATCTACTGCCATTGCCCGAGTCTTTTTCAGATACTCCTTGAATGCATCATCGTGCTCCCAAATACGGCGGTTGGTAGTATATACGGTCCCCGTCCAGTAGTCGCGCCCGTAGTCGCGGATAGATGAAGAAACGGCACGCTGCAACATAAATGCGGGCAACGCCGGAACCTCAGGCGGGAAATAATCGTTGGAAGTACCTTCGCCGCGGATGGCGGCAATAGGGAGAATAAAGTCACCGAGCTTATTCTTCTTGTCGATGCCACCGCATTTGCCGAGAAACAGACATGCTTTCGGATGAATGGCACCCAGCAAATCCATAATGATAGCGGCATTAGGGCTTCCCATACCAAAATTGATCATCGTAATACCTTCAGCAGAAGCAGAAATCATGTTAGCATCCCTGCCCAATATCGGAACATCAAATTGATTGGCAAAAATCTCTACATATTTGTTGAAGTTAGTCAACAGAATATACTCTCCAAAATCCTCCAGGTTACGTTTTGTGTAACGCGGCAGCCAATTAGCGACGATTTCTTCTTTTGTTTTCATAAATTCATTAAATTTGTGGTTCCAAATGAAAGAACCCGTTATTTAACTTACAAAAATAATAAATGTTATCGTTAAACCTACCAGTATTCGACACTAAAATAAACGTACGAAACGGAAAAAATGTAATTTTCGACGTGATTCGCAAACGATATGTCGTTCTTACCCCTGAGGAATGGGTGAGGCAGCACTTCGT
>CAKUYM010000481.1 GCA_934716785.1 uncultured Bacteroides sp.
ATCCACTACTGCAATGTTGCCAAACGGATAAGCCTCAGAATCCGCACGGGTCTGAACAAATTCTTTGACAAGCTTGAAGGTTGCCATTCCACGTGAGACTGCATCTATTTCCAAAGTCTGACTATTCAATCCGTCAGGTACAATTGTAAACTCACTGTTTCCGGTTCCCGGACCGGCATACAATACCTGATCCAGTTTGTCATACAAGTAAAATCCGACAATGGTGTAATTACCCGTCAACAGTTTCAATTTATCACTGCGCAATCCAAATTCGGCATTTTCCGCATTATATGAATTCAGCAACATAGTTTGGGTAATAGTCGCCCCATTATATTGCATGACCACTTTCACTTTCTGCGCATCGCCCAACTTCTCTAATTTGTCTGTTGCAGCACGCGTAGTTGCAGCTTTGTCGAAAGATGCACTTTTCAACAACTTGAACTGTACATATCCATAAGTGGAATGCAATTGGTCGTCATCATCAGAGCACCCTGTCATCATCAGCGAACCGATGATGAGTGAGACAAAGAAACATATGGGATATATTTTTTTATTCATCTATTCAATGATTAATTATTGCGTGAAGTAATAATAAGTACTTTTACGATCTCATCATTTTTCATAATCAGGAGATGCAACGGTTCCGCTAAAGAGGAAGGATCTGACAAGAAGAAATTACAAGATTTCTCCATAGGTTCAACAATATCTTCTGATGTTATATCTTTCCCATCACGCATTAGCTGATAATACCAATTCTCTCCAAAATCTCCTTCTAATGGATCCACTTCAAATGAGTTATTAGATGGCCATTCCATTGTATATACATCATTTATACCTTGATATTCCGCCAATATATCAGCATCAGTCACTTTGGTACATTCTACTTCTACTGTAGCCCATCCGGCACTTGGATCAAGATATGTAACTTTAAATGCCTGCTCTACCACTTGTTTCTTTTCTTTCTGAATCACATGCATCACCAAGTTATTCTGTTGATAAGTATATTTGATATCCGGCTCATATGTCTCCATATCCATCTCTATTAAATTTCCCCATAAATCCCCTTTTATCTTATCATACTCAGCACGTGGGAACACCAGCACATAGCCTTCACGCTCTTCCGCAGTTGCATCGACTGTCAATCGGGCATCGCCTTTCCCACTTTTATCATCCAAATGCATCCAATCCACATCATCTTCACCGGATATGCGCATCTGAGTCATACCGTACTCTACCACTTTTTGAATATAAACTGGAACAAAGTCATCGTTCAATGCCTGAATAGCTACCGGAACAAAATTATTGTATGTAGAAGTCGAAGTAGTACCGGAAGCTCCCGAACTGCTTGTCTGCGTGAACGTCTTTCCATCCAAAGTAACTTCCCAATTCCAAGGATTAGCATTCTGGATTATGATGGTCTCCGGATTCATACCTTTATATACCAACGGAAAAGTATATGATTCAATACCGTTTTCATCCGCAAAAGTAAGTTCACCATTTTGCACATACTTCACAAATTGTGCATCATCTACTATTTTCACTCTACCGGTCACACTTTTATTGGCAGAACCCACAATAGCATTACCTGCAATATCAAGCCATTCCGGTCTGTTAGTTGCTGCAAAATGAAAATTGGCTTCTACTGTAAAAGAAAGATAATCTGCATAGCCCACCTCTATCTGCTGAATCTCATTACCATCCATATCATAGATTTTCAGACTGCGATCTTTATTGTCTCGTACCACGTCCGCCACAATAGCTTTATTTGCACCAATGATCATAACCAGTTGAGCAACGGTAGATTCATCAAATTTAAGCGACTCATTTGTAATCTTAAGCGTAACTGTCTGCTTGCCCGCACTTCCGGACAATGAATAGTCTTCCACTCCATCCGCCACAAATCTGCACCAAGTAGCCGAAGAAGTCAATTGCCAATTGGCACTGACATCGAATGTAAGTTCCTTAGTCTCACCTTCCTTGCAGCTAACGGTCTGTTTTGCCGGAAAAGCAGCCGCGGCCTCATCATTATCATCATCCGAGCAGGCACTCATACTAAATGCCATAGTCAGAACTGCGAAGAAACCATTCAGACAGAACTTTTTTATGAGCACAAACGGTATCTCTTGTTTAAACTTTCTCATATTCTTATTTTTATTGTTATTTTAATGAATTGTTTATTCCTTCCTCTATCAATTTCTGTGCTTCATCATCACTGACCCACTTGACGGCATTGATATAAGTTCCCACTACATCCTTACCGACCTCCATACCAGGCACGTGCAAAGTCATATATTGAAAGATAAATTGTTCACAACTACTGTAATAAGAAGTATATGCCTCTGCCTGGTAAGCCCAGATATAGCCGTCTCCATAAATTGTATTAAAGGCATCCGGAGTATAAGCGAAAGGCTGATCCTCCATCTCAATCAGGGGATTGAGCAAATCGTCCGTAGTGAATTTAACTTTGAGATCATACCCTTTGTAGAAATAATCCCGCAAAATAACCGTATTTTCTTCGTTGCTGTCAACTTCCGTACGAATCAAGCGTTGACTCAAATTATTCATATACGAGCTAAAATACGAAGAGACCACCACTGCATACCCTTCAAAAAGATGGATATCAAACGGACATACTTTCTGCAATATCACTTTAGTCTCTATCCCGTAAAGCTCCCATTGAGAGTTCTTTCCGGTAACCAAATGAAGTACAAACCCCAATGAATCTGTAATAGCGATATTGTCATAAATGCCACGTACTCGCACATTAGCCTGATAATCGCCTGCTTTAATAGTCACAGTATTGGTTTCAAGTGAATAGTGCCTGCCCTCCACCGCATTACTTTTTTTGTCTATAATCTCTACTCCCAACGTCCGGTCGTAATCACAAGCTTCGGTAGCAGCTACGACAATATCGAAATACTCGTCATTGTTCTGCACAGGAAGTACAGACAGTGTATCCGAGAACATGATATAATCCGGACCGCTATATTTCACATAATCGGAATCGCAACCGGCAAATCCGAACATGAGAATGCAAATAGCCGATAATCCGATAAAAATCTTTTTCATGCTTATAGTTTTAAACTGTTTACTTATTGCTTTCATTCGGTTGGATATCCGCTCCCGGTGCATCCAACTCATTTTGCGGAATAGGCCATACAA
>CAKUYM010000482.1 GCA_934716785.1 uncultured Bacteroides sp.
AAAGCAGTACGCCAATCACCTTGCGCACCCCCAACGGCAGCCGGAAATAAAAACGACTCCCCTTCCCCAATTCGCTCTCAATATTAAAAGTACATACCCGAAACAGTTCATTCGTTTTCCTATACTTCTCGATGATTCCCTTACAATTCATCAGCCCGAAACCACTGCCCTTATTCTTCTTCAGTTCTTCCGGATTATCCGCATTCTTGATTCCAATCACGCGCGAGTCATATACCTTCTCACCGATGATGCATGCCACGTCCTCTTCCGAAATCCCCCTTCCGTTATCCTCCACGGAAATCTCCACATACGTGTCCGCAGTACGTGCATATACCTTCACACGCCCCCCTTCCGGAGTATATTTACGTGCATTCTCCGCCAACGTATTAATCATAAACAGCGTCAGTGCCCGGTCGGCCTTCACCATGACGTCAGTCGGTTCAATCTCCAGGGTCTGCTTCTTCATTTCAAAAGCACGCCGTCCCTTTCCCAACAAATCAAACAATTCATTCAGACTGAACGTTTCGATATTCAAACTCAGCGTGCCCTGCTTCATCTTAATCCACAGAGCCAGAATATCATTATATTCATTAATCGTAGTCACCAACTCATCGATATACTGATACTTCTCCCTCTTTATCTTGTCATCGTCGATATACCCCTTCTCCGTGAGCTTGTGCACCTCGTTCAAGATACGGTCTATATAAGGATTGATGCCGTTTACGATAGCCATGCAAGCCTTCTTTATCAGATTTTGCCGCTTATTCCCTGCGATATGCCGTTCATAGATATACCGCTGTTTCTCCAGTTGCATCCGCTCGTCGCTCAAAGCTTCCACCATCTGCTCGTTGTCTGCCGCCCAGATAATATAAGGTTCCAGCACATGCACCAAAGCCCTCTCGTCACGACTCAGCCGCGATGCAGAGACAAGCGCCGCTTTCCCCTCTTCGCCTTCGGGAATCTCCAACTTCATCCGTCCCTTCCCAAACAATTGATCAATCCCATGCTGAATCAACGGCACATCCATCGGAATGGAGGAAGTGATATCCCGGCAAAGCCCTAAAATCTGCTGCAACCGCTCCACATCCATCTGATTTCGTATCTTAGACCGCTTGTTGAAAAACCACCAGAGAATGACGACCAGCACCAGTCCGATGATAACCAATGAAAGGACAAGCGTCATCTGCCTTGCCCCGGCTTCCAATGAAAGTTTCCGGCTTTCCAACTCCTTGTCCTGCCGGGTAAAGTTCAAGATATCCAGATAAATATTACGGTTGTAGTCAGATGCCTCCTTCATTCCCAGCCCCGCATACGATACGCTCAACTGCTCCCTGATTCTCGATATCCATTCGGGAACGGTCTTTACATTCTCCTGCGCAATCCACGGAACCCCAGTATAAGTAGTATCCCCTTCCGCAAACGTGTATAGCTTGTCCAATGTATCCGTTTCGTTGTGATAATAAATCATGTGATGCCGGTTTACGCAATCCAGCGCTTCCGTCAACGTATCCAATGCTTCCGAATACCGCCCGTGCACATTCAAGTATTTGCCGATAGACACATACGCTCCGGCAATCTGATATATATCATTATAGTCGCGAAACCTTCTAAGTGCAAGTTGTGCCAGCCGCAAAGGCAAGAGTGAATCTACCGGAAAGTCGAACTGCTCTAACGCATGCGTCCGTCTTGCCTGGTAGAAATCAAAATCAGCGGGTGCAATCATCAAATTGGCAAGTCCCTGCAACCCATTTCCCTCGAAATAAGGATGATCACTTTGAACAGCCATCCGCCACGTGTAATAAAGATGGTCAAACTCACGGAGCTTTCTGTCCTCCGGCTTGTCGCCTTCCACCAAAGCCGCCGCCCCCTTGATATAGTGATAATACAGCAACTGGTTGGTATCCGCCAACGCTTCGTCCTCCGGGATATGCCCGAGCGCATCCATCGCTTCCCGCCGCTGCTGAAGATAATAGTAATAAATGGAAGAAACGATAAAGAATTCCGTAAAAGCATAGTCCAGGCGCAGCTTCTCATGCCGGTCGGCAAACAGGTCACTCTCCTCCCGGATACGCTTCATACGTTTCAGCGCACTGTTCCGATAGTCATAAAACTCCTTGTTCATGGCTGTCCGCTGACAGATTTTCATCAGTCCGATGTCGGCAATCAGCAGTTCGAGCTCGTTCTTAGTCAGCTTGTACACCTCCTTGTGCAAAGCCTCGGCACGTTCGAAATCCATGTTCATATACGCCAAGAATCCCAAGTTATTCGACGCCTCGGCTTTCCCCGATTTATATAAGCTTACTTGACGATAAGCCTGCTCGGCATACCGGTAAGAAGAGTCAAGATTCCGATACCGAAAAGCATAAGCCCTCCCGTTCAGAGAATCGATCAGGCGCACCTCTCCGGTCGGCACCATGTCTGTGCACGAAAAGAAAGAGGCGAACAACACTATGCCTATTATATATAAAGGAAAGCGTGAACTCATTTTTTATTACCGGATATTAACAGTGGATAACGGATGTTCTCCATTATTTATTGCAAATCTACAAATATTTCCGATAAGTTGAAGAGAAAATTATTTTTTATACAATAAGTCTTTCTAAATAATAAGAGAAATTCCTACCTTTGCAGGCAAATTAACAAATAGGTAAAACATCTATTACAAAATGAGCGAAAAAGCACCCTTTATGGTATTCTCGGGAACAAACTCGAGATATCTTGCAGAAAAAATCTGCGCAAGCCTGAATTGCCCTCTGGGAAATATGAACATCACCCACTTTGCCGATGGTGAATTTGCGGTTTCATATGAGGAATCGATTCGTGGCGCCCACGTATTTCTGGTTCAATCCACTTTCCCGAATTCAGACAACTTAATGGAACTTCTCCTGATGATTGACGCTGCAAAGCGCGCTTCTGCACGTCACATCATCGCAGTAATTCCTTACTTCGGTTGGGCACGTCAGGACCGCAAGGACAAGCCACGTGTAAGCATCGGCGCCAAGCTTGTAGCCGATCTTCTCTCGGCTGCCGGCATCGACCGCCTTATCACTATGGACCTCCATGCCGACCAGATTCAGGGTTTCTTCGACGTACCTGTTGACCATCTTTATGCTTCTGGTGTTATCCTGCCTTACCTGCAGAGC
>CAKUYM010000483.1 GCA_934716785.1 uncultured Bacteroides sp.
GCTGAAAAAGACAGTGGAATTGATTGCTACTAAGGGGTACAAGGTGGGCAATATCGACGCTACCATTTGTGCCGAGCGCCCGAAACTCAAGGTGCATATACCTCTGATGCAGGAGACAATGGCGGCAGTCATGGGAATCGATGTGGATGACGTCTCCATTAAAGCGACTACTACCGAGAAACTTGGATTCACCGGTCGTGAGGAGGGTATTTCGGCTTATGCCACAGTGCTGATAGAGAAGAATGACTGATTCTCTATAAAAGAGTAGTTAGCCCCTTGGAGAAAAACAACTAACCCTTTAAATAAATAATTATGATTCGACTTCTGAGATTTCACTTGGCACTTGCTTTACTGTTGGCTGCCACTTTCTGTTTCGCTCAAAAAGGTGAACTGAAATTTAGTAAAGATGGCAAATTCAAGATTGTGCAGTTTACTGATGTACACTTCAAGTATGGCAAACCGGCATCTGATGTAGCGTTGGAGCGTATCAACCAAGTGCTGGATGTCGAACGACCTGATTTGGTGGTCTTTACCGGAGACGTGATCTATGCAGCACCGGCAGATTCGGGCATGCTGAAGGTTTTGGAGCAGGTTTCCAAACGCGAGCTTCCTTTTGTAGTGACTTTTGGCAACCATGATGACGAACAGGGATTGACGCGCTCGCAATTATATGACATCATCCGTACTGTTCCGGGCAATTTGATGCCCGACCGTGGAATGGCTTTGTCACCGGACTATGTGTTGACCGTAAAGTCGTCTTCTGATTCAAAGAAAGATGCCGCTTTGCTTTATTGCATGGACACTCACTCTTATTCGCCTTTGAAAGATGTGAAGGGGTATAACTGGCTTTCATTCGAGCAAATCGACTGGTATCGCCGGCAGAGCGCTGCTTATAAAGAACAGAATGGCGGACAGCCGTTGCCTGCCCTTGCCTTTTTCCATATCCCTTTGCCTGAATATCACGAGGCTGTTCGCGATGAGAACGCCGCTTTCCACGGAACTCGGATGGAAGAAGCTTGTTCTCCTAAGATAAACACAGGCATGTTTGCTGCCATGAAAGAGGCCGGAGATGTGATGGGGGTATTTGTCGGACACGATCATGACAACGATTATGCGGTGATGTGGAAAAATATCCTTTTGGCTTACGGACGTTATACAGGTGGGAATACCGTGTACAATCATCTGCCGAACGGTGCCCGTATTATCGTGCTGGATGAAGGTGCCCGCACGTTCACTACTTGGATTCGTCAGAAAGACGGCATTGTGGACAAGACTTCTTATCCGTCGAGCTTTGTCAAGGACGACTGGACTAAGCGTTGACAACAGCCAGTCTCACATGGCTGATACGTGTATATTTTGAACCGTAACGTTCGTATTGGCGCAGCACTCGTGCTGATGCGACGTAGATGATATCTCCCGGTCGGTATTCATGTTCTATCCCGGATAGGGTGCATGAAACCGCACTGGGATTTTTTGACGGAATACTCATCGTCACCAGGTTGCCGCTTGCATCGGTCAGGGTCAACATCTGTTTGACAAAAAACTGCGGAGTATTTCCATTCACCCTCGTCTTATACGGATCGTCTTCCAGCCTCACACGGATAACTTTCAGCCTTAAATCCGTCAGTCTTTCTCCTGTTTCTCCTAAGTATCGGCTTGAGGTGCGCTTTTCTTTCGACTTTCTCATCATGACATCCAGATGTACGGAATGATAAGCCTGCGCTATCTTGACAAATCGTTCCTGCTTCGGTATCTTCGGAATGAATTTGTAGGCTATCCAGCTCAGATAGTCAGGATCTACCTTTAATATCTCGTGCAGAAAATGTCCGCGGTATTTCCCGAAAAAGATAAGGTCGTCCCCATTGCTCTGCATCCTTTTCTCATTATAGTCCACAAGGATAAGGCAACGCCTTGAGTAATAAAACATTGTGCTTGCTATCCGGAGTGACTCATTAATATCCGGTGACAGGTCATGTATGTAAAGAATCGATTGTTTTTCGGGCAAGGGAGAATAGAGCCAAAGGGAATAACTCGGTTTCCCCGGTCGGGGTAGTACCACCAAGTAGACTCCTGCCTCTTTGAAAGAGGCTCTGCCCCGGTTGTATTCATTCAGTTTGGCATACAATAAGGCTTGCTCATTTTCGGGAATGCCCGGCAATTTGGGGTTAGCCATACTTGTTCTCGCTTTTGTTATATATCAAATATAGTGAGTTTTATTCAGAACTGCAACTTTTTACTTGTAAAAATGTCCGTTACCATGAACTGATGGAGACGTTATTGGGCAATTTGCTTTTTTCATCCTCTCCCTATGGCTATCTGATTGAAATCTCGTACATTTGTATCCACGTAATTTATAAAATTCGGATGAAAGAACGAAATAAACGAGTATTGGTCGGAATGAGTGGCGGTATTGACAGCACCGCCACTTGTCTGATGTTGCAGGAACAAGGATACGAAATAGTGGGAGTGACTATGCGTGTATGGGGTGATGAGCCGCAGGATGCCGGGGAGCTGGCTGCTCGGATGGGGATTGAACATTATGTGGCGGATGAGCGTATTCCTTTCAAAGAGACTATTGTGAAAAACTTCATAGATGAGTATAAGCAGGGACGTACACCGAATCCGTGTGTGATGTGCAATCCTTTGTTCAAATTTCGTGTCCTGACGGAGTGGGCGGACAAGCTCAATTGCGCTTGGGTGGCTACCGGACATTATTCGCGGTTGGAAGAAAAGAATGGACATATTTATATTGTAGCAGGAGATGATGATAAGAAAGACCAGTCTTATTTTCTCTGGCAGTTGGGACAGGATGTGTTGAGGCGCTGCATTTTCCCGTTGGGAAATTATACGAAAGTGAAAGTTCGGGAATATCTTGCAGAGAAAGGTTATGAGGCCAAGTCGAAAGAAGGAGAGAGTATGGAAGTCTGCTTTATTAAAGGCGATTATCGGGATTTCCTTCGTGAACAATGTCCTGAGCTTGATAGCGAGATAGGGCCGGGATGGTTTGTAAACTCTCAAGGCGTAAAGTTGGGACAGCACAAAGGTGCACCTTATTATACTATCGGTCAACGGAAGGGACTGGAAATTGCATTGGGCAAGCCGGCTTATGTGCTGAAAATCAATCCGCAGAAGAATACGGTG
>CAKUYM010000484.1 GCA_934716785.1 uncultured Bacteroides sp.
ACGCCGGGAAGTTCACTCCCTGCCTCGTCTACCACCTTACCACTTAAAGTGTGCGATTTCTTCTCTTCTTTTTTAATGACTACGATACCGTCCTTGGTGGCATAAGTAAATCCTCTCGGTGTCAATACTCGGTTCAATAACGAGTTCCAAGGCTCATTCGTTGCTTTTACGGTCACAGATGGAGTTTCCTGAAACATCTGCGAATTATAAAGCATGCTAATCCCGGTTTTCTCTTTTACCGTGTTCAGGAATGTCTCCATGGGCACATTCTTCAAATCAAGGGTCACCTTCTGTTCATCAGGCGGAAGTGCCCACGCACTCAATATCATACTTAGCGCAAGTAAGCATGACATGCAGAATCTTTTTTTCTTCATAACTTTAACTAAAACTCAATATTACTCATTCTCATATATCAATATATTCTTTCCATTTATTTTGTAATAGATGTCGCCCGTAATCTCCAGAGCGTCAAGGAATGTATTTATCGTGCCATATCGCTTCAGATTTCCGCTATATGTCAGGTTGCGCAGAGCGGGAGTCTCGTAATATACGTTGATGTCATACCAACGCTCGAAGGTCTGCATGATCTCTCCCAATGATCTGTTGTTAAAGACGTATTCGCCTTTCACCCATCCTACATACTCTTCGATATCCACCGCCCGCTTCTCCAACCTATCGACAGAGGAAACAGCCTGTTCGCCCGGTGACAATACAATGGCCCCTTGCGATGAATTCGCACAACTCACTTTTCCGCTCACCAAGGTAGTACAGCATGTCTTGGCGTCATTGTAAGCGCTCACGTTGAATTCGGTTCCATATACTGTGACATCACCGAAATGTGTCTTCACCACAAACGGACGTTCCTTATCTTCTTTCACCCGGAAATAGCCCTCTCCTTCCAAAAGTACAGTTCGTTTTTTTTGTCCGAAGCGTACCGGATAGGTCAGTTTGGAGCCAGCATTCAGATGGACGATGGTTCCATCAGTGAGAATCACTGTATTTTCAGCACCGCGCGGTATTCTGAGCGTATTGGATTTGACAGGAGCTTCCTTCTCATCTTCTTTCTCTTGCTCCAGTGTTTCAGTAGGCAGATAAGCCAGTACGCCTTTCTTATATTGTACTTGAACACCGTCCACTACCACGCTAACCTCTTTCTTATCCACGTCAATCACGCTGCCATCGGGCAAAGTCAGTTGTGCCTGTCGGGTTCCCGGCTGAATCAATACCTTCTTCTCTTCTTCCGTTGCCACATTATTTGATAAATAGAAAGAAAGACCGATGGTCAAAATAACGACAGCCGCTGTCGCATACCACCATATTCGCAGGGGGTGTTGCTTCTCTTCTTTCATTTCCGGCTCTCCATTTTTCGGAAGATCCATCTCTCCGATTCTCTGGAGGAAAGATTGATATGCCTTCTTTGACGAATAATTCCGATATTCTTTAAAGGCTACTTTTAATGTCTCTCCATTCTGTAATTGTTCATACGCTTTTTGCAAGTCCGGGCATTCCGCCAACCGTTTTTCAAGTTTTCCTTGCTCTGTTTCGTCAGCTTCTCCCAAAAGAACCTTCTTCATTAAAGCGGCATCTTGATATACATTTTCGAACTTATTCATCTTACTTATATTTTCTAATTAAACCTTTGTTTAATTTACTTTCATTATACATATACATAACTCATGGAAATGGGTGACAAAAAGATGACATTTTTTGAGAGATGAGAAATAACAGGAAAGAATTTACCGATAGAAACATATCATTATGACACAAAACAGCAGAGCTTATTTTACTTTTATTCAAGAAAACGAATCTCTATCAACCAATAAAAAGATAAAATAGTATCAAAATAACTTTTTTCTCATTTTTAGAGAAATAAACAAAGAATTATAGAATACATCGAGTCTCCAAGTTTCTCACGGAGGAATTTATAGCTGCGCGATTTTTGAGTTTTAACGGTATTGATACTTATCTCCAAGCGTTCCGCTATTTCTTCCCAAGTGTAGCCTTCGATTCTCATTAAAATAATTCGGCGCTGCTCGGCAGGGAGTTCTTCAATATAATGATACAGTTGGCGGATGATTTCTTCTTTCACCGTCAACGCATAAATCATATCTTCATCCTCTACACTTTCTTCTTCGACCAAAGAACTTAATATGGTATCATGTATTTGATTGTTACGTATATATAATAAAGCGTTATTATAGCAAGCACGATAAAGATAATTGGTGAGCTCCTTGATGTCGGAGAAAGTACGCTTTCCCTCCCATACAGAAATAAAAACTTCCTGCACCAAGTCTTCCACCGCATCGGGAACCGGCAATATCTTAGACACATACACGCATAAAGCAGCATAAAAACTATCGTAGAAATCGCCCCACATCTTTTTATCCTTCCGGTTTACTCCTGCTACTATGATGTCAATTTTATCGCTCATACTGTCATATTACCTACGAAAAAAGAACATAATTCATAGAAATCGCCATAACTACTTACTTTTGCGATATTTATGGATGCAAATATATTGTTTTTTTTCAGAAGCATAAACCTTACGTGCCGACAAAATAAAATAAAAGTTCTCCTCTCCAAATATATTTTTTGCGTGTTTTACTCTCATACCCTCACCAATCTCCTACATTCCGGCTATTCATCAGTGTTTCAACTATGAGAGCAGGTTGCACTATTTTATGATTACCTATCTATTGCCGTAAATGCACCATAGACTTTCAGAAAATAGGTATAAAATGCCAAGAAGCACGTATTGGCTCTCTGAAAAAGCACATTTTATCTGTTCAGTGCTTGCATTCTATCCGTATTATACCTATTGTTTATACGGTTCCGCTTAAGAGTTGTTCTATTTTTGCTTAAGAGTTGTTCTGTTAATCCTTAGAGCACCTCTTTACATAAATGAATAACTTTTGTAGCAAACAGCGGTTCGTTCCACCTTGGTGGAACGAAACAAACACCTTGGTAGAACTAAAGGATAACCAAGGTGGAACGAAAGGGAAACCAAGGTGGAACGAACCAATAGTAGTAATTAAACTGATTAATAATAGAACATGAGGTTTTGGCTCAGTTGTAATTCTTGGGGGATAACATTTGTTAATTCCCCCTTTATGCATATATCTTAGCTAACCTATA
>CAKUYM010000485.1 GCA_934716785.1 uncultured Bacteroides sp.
AACTTTTGTCCTAATGACCACTTTTGTCCGCTATTCGTCTACCATAGCTTTCGGGTTCAAAAGTATGGGGAATATGAACATCTTCCAAATGTTTGATTATTAATTATCTATTTTTATATTCCAATGTAAGGTGCGAGCCTATATATATATGAATAGGCTTGCACCTTGCACCGGACTTTATCTTGCACCCGACTACTCCATCCCACTCATTTCCAATCGTCATGTAAAAAAGTTATGCCAAGTTGGTAACAAGTTGGCAAATGCCCCGATTTAATTCGATGAATTTTGTGCCAAACTTTAAAAGATAAGTGTATGGACGTAATAACAATGGAGGCGACTGCCTATAAAGAACTAATCCGCAAAATAGAAAAGATTGCAGACTATGTATTCAAAAAAGAGAGTAAACCAAACGAGGAGGAAGAGATATGGTTGGATAATCAAGAAGTTGCCAACTTGCTACGTATAAGTACCAAGACACTGCAACGATTAAGAAAAGAAAATCTAATCAGCTATTCCATGTTACGAGGAAGATGCAGATACAAATTATCAGAAATAGAAAGAGGACTAAATGAGAAAATAATCGTTTGTGATCCACATACGCTGGATGAGTTTCGTAGAAACTTCTTATTCAATGGGAACTATGAATAAAGATGATATTCTGCGATTGACAGACAGAGGAATGGCTATATTCAAGCACTACCTCCCTACCCCATTTCGTGTAAGACGTAATTTCCTTAATCCGCTTTATGAGGATAAGCACGCTTCTTGTAATATCTATTTAAACAGATTTAGTCGAAAACCTGATGTTGTGTGTGTATCCCGTACTGTCGCGATGACAGGACGGGATGTTTTTCAAAATTTCGGCAGTATTATCTTGTTACTGCCGAAATTTTGATATATATTTGTTTGTGAATTATAAAGAATATGTATGAATAGCAAGTTACAGGAAAATAAGGTGAAACAATTGTTTACCCAGCAGGAAGTTATCACCAATACGGATATACTATATTTATATAGAAAAGAGGAACCTGAAATACCGGATGCGACCGTAAACTGGCGGATATATCACTTGGTTCAGAAAGGGGTAATCCGGAGAATCGGCAGGGGAAAATATCGTGAGGGCAAAGCATTAACCTTTTTCCCCGAATTGTCAGCGAAGACTATAAAGGCAGGAAAATTTGTCGGGAAGGAATTTCCCTATATTAATTATTGTATTTGGGAACTGTCGGTAATCAATAGTTTCAGCCAACATCTGATTAATTATAACGTGATTTTTTTGGAAGTGGAACGTGAAGTTATTGATTCTGTTTACAGAGCTTTGAAAGATATAAGGTACAAGGTTGTCCGTATCAAGGATATAAAAGAGGATTTGTCCGATTTTGCCGGATATGTTTGTGTGCGTGCATTGGTTACCGAGGCTCCCGTATTGAAAGAAAAAAGCGGTCAAGTAGCTTCGCTGGAAAAAATATTGGTCGATTTGTATTGTGACAAAGAATTTGCACCCTTTCAAGGGAACGAGATATACCATATATATAAGAATGCTTTCAATGACTATACCGTAAATGAAAGCACTATGTTAAGGTATGCAAGCCGCAAGGAGAAAAAGGTGGAGATAGAGGAAGTTATTAATTCTATAAAACGGCAGTAATTTACTTATACTGCCAAAAATTTGATATTATGATAGACATTAAAAGCATTGAAAAAGATTGGATTGAGAGTATTTCCAAGAAAAAGAAAGCCGATAAAATCCTTATAGAGAAAGTTATCAGGGCATTGATGCTATTGGAGGGATTAAGCAGCTCCGGCTTGGATTTCGTTTTTAAGGGTGGAACTGCCCTTATGCTGTTGTTAGGTACAACCAAACGGCTGTCTATAGACATTGACATTATTGTACCTAACAAGAGCGTCAACCTGACTGATTATTTGGATAAGTTCATAACAGAAAAGGGATTTACCCGATACGAGAAGCAGGAAAGAAAGGTACAAAGCGACATAGAGAAGGAGCACTATAAACTGTTCTTTATATCTGCACTTAACGGAAAGGAGGCGCATATCTTATTGGACGTGCTGAAAGAGGATATTCATTATAAAACTCTTGTAAAAACTCCAGTCAGCAGCAGTTTCCTTAAAGAAACGGGGACTCCTGTCATGGTTACCACTCCTGAGTTTAATAATATATTGGGAGATAAACTGACTGCGTTTGCTCCTACTACAACTGGCATTCCTTATATCAAAAAGGATAAAGAGATGGGAATGGAGATTATTAAACAAATGTATGATGTGGGGTGCTTATTTGATGAGATTGATGATATGAGCATGGTTAAGGATGTATTCAATACCTTTGCAGCCATTGAACTAAAGTACAGGGGAAACACACATACAATCTCTGACGTATTGGATGATACGTTTTATACTGCATTGGCTATCTGTTTCAGAAAGGATATTCAGAATAGCAATTTTACAGTCTTGAATAATGGGATTACTTCAATCAAGTCTTATATATTTTCTGATTCCTTTCACTTGGATAAAGCTGTTATATACGCCGCCAAAGCGGCATATTTGGCTATATTGATAAAATACTCCAAAGAAGAAATAATCAGATTTGACCCTAAAGTAAGCTTAAAGGATTTAGAAATAAAGCAATTCAATCCGGAATATCCTTTAAATGAATTGAACAGATTGAATAAACTGAAAAAGTCCAATCCGGAAGCTTTCCATTACTGGTACCAAATTTATAAGATTATTCAAGAGAACGAAGAAAATAAATAGACTCAAATAAGAGACACAGTCCTACAATTGTCAATCACAGTGTAGCGGCTGTTCTTTTATTGTAAAAAGCATTAAGAGAGAGAGTACATGGAACTAAAAAAGTGAATTGATGGAAAAATATAATTCTTATTTAGAAACAGTTTTGAGTCATTGCTTCAATTTGTTAAGCATAATCTGGATGAAGGTTTGTTGTGTCATAGTTCTCAGTGGCGTCAGCCGGATATTCATAGTCTATGACAAGACTGTGATTTTTTTCAATCAAAAGAAAGATCGTTTAACAATTATTGCTGTCCGCTAAAACTTTTTGAGCCTAAAAATTAGGGCTGGATTCCTCGCTTGGAATTCAGCCCTTTT
>CAKUYM010000486.1 GCA_934716785.1 uncultured Bacteroides sp.
CAACTCTTTTTATTATCATTTCCATATAAAGGATATCTGAAAGTGCCATCTGTTCATTTGATGAAATCATTGCTCCTTTTTTTGATTCTCTGCCTTTGGCTCGGCTTCAACTGCCTGTTCCGATTTGACCGTGTGGGTTGCTGCAGGTTTCTTTTTGCCATATTTTTTCATCTTGAGCCAAGCTGCCTTTCGGGCTTCGTATTGTTCCCGTTGTCTTTCCAAATAATTATCAGCCATATTTTCTTTCTATCTATTTGCAGGCAAATGTAAAACATAAAAAGGATAAATGCAAAAAATCGGCTATTCGTTTCCATTAGGGTAGATAACAGACTCCATCCTCTGATACAGTTATGCAGAGAGCGGAGTGCAAGGTCCTTTCAGCTCTTCGTGCCAAGAAGTATGGATTAAACATTTCGATATACAACTTGTTTTGCCTATAAACCCTATAAACTTTGTAATTTTACTGTAATAAAAAAACAAAAGTATGATAACATCAGTGAAGCTAATGTTGAATAAGACCCGAAGATTGAATAATGGCAGTTACCCTTTGGTATTTCAAGTGATACATAAAAGAAGAAAAAGATTATTATATACGGGCTATCGTATAAAAGAGGGAGCCTTTGACGGACAGGAAGAAAAGATTATCATGGAGGATGGGGATTCTGCTTTTTCTGTGACGGATATGAAGAAGATGAATCGTGAGCTGCGAAAGATAAGAAATACGATTAATGCAAGAATTCGGCAACTTGAACGGACAACGGATCACTTTACGGTGGAGGATGTCTTATCACCCTACGTTCATAGGGACATGAAACAACCTTTTTATCTCTTGCAATACATTGATGCACAGATAGAACGAAAGATAAGTCTGAAAAAAGAAGGGATGGCTGCCGCATACAAGAGCACACGTTCATCATTGGCTAAATTTCTGAACAATGCAGATATCAGGATTCCGACAATCGATCAACGCTTTGTCCGGCAATATGAGGATTTCTTATACAGCACCGGCGTTGCCGGCAATACGGTGAGCTATTACTTGCGGAATTTTAGAATTCTGTATAACCAAGCTGTCATGGATGGTTGTCATTCTCATGGTGAGCATCCTTTTGCCAAAGCACAGACCCGTCCGGCAAAAACGGTGAAACGTGCCTTGACTCGGGAGAATCTTCAATCTTTGGCCAATCTTATGTTGAAAGACACTCCGGAACTGGAATTTGCCCGCGACTTATACTTGTTCAGTTTCTATGCCCAAGGAATGGCCTTTGTCGATATCGTGCTTTTGAAAGAATCTAATATCTGTAATGGCATAGTGACCTATTCACGCCATAAATCGAAGCAACTGATCCGCATTGTTGTAACCCCTCAAATGCAGAAAATTATAGATAAGTATAAAACAGGGGGAGAATATATATTTCCTATTCTCAACAAACAAGATTCATCAGCATACAAATTGTATCGTCTGGCATTGGGGCGTATCAACCGTCATCTCAGGAGAATTGCAGGCATGACAAATATTAAAGTTCCCTTGACTACTTATACAGCACGCCACACTTGGGCCACACTCGCCTATGACTACGGTGCACCGGTTTCTGTAATCAGCGCAGGCTTGGGACATACTTCGGAGGAGATGACACGGGTCTATTTAAAGGAATTTGATGTGTCCTTGCTCGATAAGGTGAACAGCATGGTGACTAACTTATCCTGACTACCGCTTGCTTTTCCAAATTATAAATTGTAAAAATAAGATATGGTATCATTTTTTTCCGTAAGTTTGCATCGTTGTAATCTATTTCATGATAGAGATGAAAGCTGAATACTTTATATGTTCAGTACTCAATTTGCTGCAAATTAAGCCTTTTTTTTCATTATATCATTTGTCAAAAAGTATAATATATTATTCATTTTGTACAAATTGAGACTATGGATGTGTAATAGCCTCATTATCAGTTTGGCAATGCTTCATCAATTGACTGGGAGTACACCCGAAGTGATGTTTGCAATAACGGCTGAAGTAAGCTTGTGAGTCAAATCCCAGCTCTTCGGCAACATCCTTAATGTATATACACGGTTCTGCCATTTTTTCCAAGATCTGCCGGTTCTTTTGTTTCAGCATCCATTGTTTGGCTGTCATTCCGAATATCTCGTTGAATTTGGTAAAGAAGCGGCTTCTTCCCATATTAGACAGCGAGATGAGTTGTTCAATGTTGCTGACCTTAGCATAATTGCGCATCACAAAATCTTTGAAGTCTATTTCTTTCCCGATAAGGGGATAGAATAGCATAGCTATCTCTTGCTTTTTGTAAAACTCCTGAAGTAAGAGAAAAATTTCCTGCTGCATCAGATTATACAAATGTGAGCCGTTCATTTTATTTTTGATGCAGTAGGTTAGCAGTTCTATACAAGAAGTCAGCGGATAATGTATTTTCACAGGCTTGAATGTATATTCCTTGTTGTAGCAAAGTGCTGATAACGACTGGACTGCGAGTTTGCCACAATACCATTCGGAGTTATCAAAAAACATGAGTAGTACGCTTGCTTTCCCTTTTGCCACCCCTTTGAAATATGCCGAACGTGGAATAAGTATCATATCCCCGGCATGAAATATTTTATTATGAAACTGATTACAATTGATTGTAAAATCTCCCTCAAGAAAAAACAGCAAATAATTTTTGTTTGTATCATCTATTCCGAATTCGGTTTCTTCCCCGAAATCAATGTATTTAAATCCTGTGTTGGTAGTTGCCATGTAGCTCTGGCATAATACGTGTTCTTCAATATACAGTAATTCGTTTTGCATACATTATTAATAAATTAATTAAATTATTTAGTCTGCTGTTTCATAATTGTTTCAGTATATACAGCTTAAATATATTAATTATCAAGATTTTACATTCGATTTATTTAATGTTTATTCATAGTATATGATAGTGAAACAAATATACAGCACACATATGTGATAATCACCTTATAATAAGCAATTTATACGATATACATTCATTCTCATCTCTATCATGAAATAGAGATGAAGAAAGTAACAAACAAAATTATGAACAGGTATATAAACGCTTCTATTGGGAATTGAGTATGATAATATATAATAGTAGATTGGCAAAGTTGCTT
>CAKUYM010000487.1 GCA_934716785.1 uncultured Bacteroides sp.
GCATTAACACCACTATACCGATAGCTACACAAACAAGACCGACCGGCAGGAATGAGAAGAAAGAAAGCGGTTCGAGTCCTGCCGAAGTCAGCGTGTTTTGTATTACAAGGTTCGGAGGAGTACCGATTAAGGTCATCATACCTCCCATACTGCTTGCGAAAGCCAACGGCATCAGTAATCTGCTCGGGTTTATTCCGGCGCTCACCGCCAGACTGACTACAATAGGAAGCATCAACGCCACCGTTCCGGTATTACTGACAAACGCTCCTATGACAGAAGTCACTAACATGACCAACAAGAACAGACGGGTTTCACTCGTTCCCGCAAGCTTAAGAATACGGGAACTGATCATTTTAGCAAGCCCTGTCTGGAAAATGGCACCTCCTACCACAAACAACCCGATCATCATAATGACTACCGAGTTGGAAAACCCGGAAAGTGCTTCATCAGGAGTTAATATCTGAAAAACGAGTAAGGCTATCAATGCACAAAGTGCCACAATGTCCGAACGAATCTTGCCGTTCATAAAGAAGATAGCTGAAAGGACGAGAATAATAATGGTTATTAACATAAGCAATTGAATAATTGTTTAGCTCTGACTTCATCAGAATTTTATTTGAGCAAACAAATATAGTGAAATATTCTCACCTGATAAAAACAATTCAGATATGTTTTTAGTTCATATCACTCAAGTTACTCATTTTTTTGCCTATCTAATTGGATTTCTTATTTTTTATATCTACTTTTATCGAATAATTCAAAAACTGTACACAAACATTCAAACTGTATGGAATACGAAAAAAATACCACTTATAATTTGAAAGTTACCGGAACACTGACTGTTGCCGACAGCCAATATTATCTGGTAGAGGACAATCAATTGAAATTACGCGTAAGAATGCTGCAATCACAGCATGAACAGCCAGTTCCCGAAACCATATCATGTGTGCTATCCGCATTTGATGCTGACGGCTCGCCTATTTTTGTGCAAGAGAAGGCAGATTCCTCTACAGAGGGGACGGATAGCCCCAAATTGATGCAGGAAACGAACTTTCTTACTTATAGCCAACTGATTCGCAATATCCAGACGGAACCACCCGCCGAGTCTCTGACATTGGATGCTCTAAATAAAAGAGCGACCCAAAGCAAGGAACTGCAACAAATGCTAAAAGAATACGAGAAACATGTCGGAGCATGGATACTGTCCTATCTTACTGTTCTGCAAGCGGAAATGAATGAAGCCATTGAAACTGCAAACAACGAACTTTTATGCGCTTTGGTGCAATATCAGCAGACTATTATAGAATGGATGTTGGAGGATTCTTTATATCTTACGCTTTATTCGCCGGATGTCACCGCCGCGTATCGTAAAAAATACGAACGGAAACTGGCGCATGGGAAAGCACTGATGAGCGCTGTCGCCCTTATGCAAAACGGAGAAGCTGAGACGTTTCTGCAAAAGACCTTCTTAAAAATACACACCTCCGGTTATCTTTTAGACAAATCGAAAAAGATAGCGCAAGTAATTGCTCTATTCTGCATCGACGCTACACTGTGGAACAAACATTCCGGTGCATTAGCTGAATTTTGCCAGTATTTATCTATTGACACTGACGATGAGGATGAACATTCGTTAGTATTCATCATAGAACTGATACGGGGGCATATCGACCGAAATGAATGGAATGAAACTCAATATAGCAGCAATATTCATCTCCTCGCCCTTTACCTGCTGCTTTGTAAAGACAGGAAGAATATGCAGTTTTCAGTCTACAAAGCCATGCTATACAGATACTGTTGTACGGTCAATCCCGAATCTGCCCGGATTTTTGTAAACAAGGCTTTCAACGAACTGGTTACGGAAGAGAACGCTTGCAAGTTAGAATTCACCTGGTATGATGTAATACGGTTCAAGACAGAGTATTTTGTCACCAAATTGCGTGTTTTCGTTAGTGGAACAGATAGCGAAGAACAACTATCGGCTGCACGACTGACTGTGCAGAACGGACAGATAGCACTTCGTGACAGAATCTTTTCCATATATGCAGAGAAATCACCCAACGCATTGATAGATTATCAAAAAAACACGGAAATCCTTTCGGCATTTGATGGGCGCATACAGATTATAGCCGGAAAAGAGTTAAAGCCCAAAATGTCTGATAAGGAAAATATAACAGTATTGAAGAAGTGCTGGGAAGAGTTGGTGGAAATCTCCAAAAAGAAAGTGAGCCTGAAGCCAAATAAAGAAATACCTATAAAGACTTTGCCAACCGTCGGCACACAGGTCACAATCCGGCTGTCGGCTTTCAACCCTCGTTTTCCATTGATGGTATTTGCGGAAATAGATGATCCGGAGTATGAGGGCAAAGGAGCCTTACTTGCCAATGAAGTATGCCATTACTACATCAACAGCCTCGGCAACGTATTCTATGAGGATGATAAATTTGATGCGACGGTTGTCAGAGTAGATAGTGACGGCAGATTGTCGTTCAGCATTTTTCAAGAATTGGCAGATATGTCAATAGCTATAATACAGCCCGACAACAGATTCTATGCCAAATTATATAAGGTACAGAAAAAGTCGTGCATATGGCTGAGCAAGGAAGGATATTGCTTGTTTACACCTGCCACCTCCCCGTATCCGGAAGTGGGCGAAACCGCCATATTGAAAGTTCGGAATATCAATAAACAGGGAGGATACATCAATGCGGCAGTATTGGAATATACTGATGTAGCTATTGACCCGGAAAATGCGCTGGCGGCATTAATAAGGGAATATATCGACTACTGCAAACCCGATGAAGACACTGAACGGGATAATGCACTACCGGAAATCGCTTCTGATAAAGGATTGGCTGATGTCGGGAAACAACTGGAATTGCCATTGCTGCGCGAGTTGTCCAAATTGCTCATCACATCGGCTCCTCTTGGCGCGTCAGTGTCCGAGCGATACAATATTCTCGGAAGTGCCTTGTTGACAGCCAGCCTCACCAATGATGAAGTTTGTACGGAGTATATTACGGCTCTAATGAGTTATGAAGAAAATATTTATAGTTTTGCCACACATTCCGGACAAACATATTGGGGAGACAATCTGAAAATAAGCGAAGAGGATACTG
>CAKUYM010000488.1 GCA_934716785.1 uncultured Bacteroides sp.
GCGTACCGGTAGTCAGTGTCACCGAATTGATAAAGTTTGTTCCGGTATTAAAGAAATCATCTTTCGGATCATAGCTTGACGGAGTGGATAACTTTTCGCCCCAGCTCTCATAAGAGTCTTTCTTATTTCCGTAAGTATTCTGAAAATCAGGTGTCATATAAGCCTTGCTGAACTCGGAGGAGGAAGAAAACTGCACGGATAGTTTTCCTTCCTTACCTTTTTTGGTCGTAATTAAAATAACACCGTTAGCGGCGCTACTACCATAAAGTGCGGCAGCCGACGGACCGCTCAAAACGGAAATGCTTTCAATATCCTCAGGGTTAAAATCGGCAATACCTTCGGTACCGGCCTTTCCTTCGCCCATAATGCCACTGTCCGTATTTCCCATATTGGTATTAAACAAAGGTATACCGTCCACCACATATAAGGCATTATTGTCTCCTTCAATAGATTTAGCGCCACGCATCACAACACGCGCCGCGCCTCCGACACCTGTCGCACTCTTATTGATAGTGACACCGGCTATTTTACCATTCAACGAGTTCACAAAGTTTGCGTCTTTCACAGTAGTCAGCTCGTCACCTTTTATCTGCTGCACATTATAAGACAAGGCTTTTTCCGCACGCTTGATACCCAAAGCCGTAACAACCACTTCGTCCAGCACTTCCGTATCCTGCTTCATGGTAATCGGATAAAAATCTTTTTGGGAAACAGCTACCGTTTGAGTGGCATATCCTATATAAGATACTTTCAGTGTAGAGTTGTCCGAAGCCTTTATCGTGAAATTTCCATCAAAATCGGTAATTGTACCTGTCGAACTTCCGTCCACTGAAATATTCACTCCAATCAGCGGCTCACCGTTTTCATCAACAACCTTTCCTTTGATATTCTTCACAGGCTGTGTAGCCACAGACTTCTTTTCCGTGATTATAATATAATTGCCTTGAATCTGATAAGTGAAACCTGTTCCTTTCAATATTGTATCAAGTGCTGTCGGCACAGTAGCGTTTTGCAAATTGAGGTCTGCAATCTTTTTACCCTTCAATTCGGAATCACTATAGTTGATAGACATTTTCGACTGTTTCTCTACAGCCTTCAGAGCATCGATAATAGTGATATTCTTCTGCTGAATAGTAATCCTATTACTGCTCTGAGCAAAAGCAAGGGTAGATGTTAGTAATAATAGGCTTAAAAAAGTGAGAAAGCCTCGCTTTTGAGCTATTTTTTCGTAAATTTGTAGCATCTTTAGTATTAGTTAATTGGTTATTATTCGAGGATCATTCAGAATAGCGTCAATATACGCTAATATTAGGGAGGACTTGATTTCACATCCGGAGGGAACTGGCATTCCTTCCGGATATTTTTTCACATAGCATTTTCGTATTAAATAGGTTCTACAACAGGTTTATTTTTTATTCGTTACATAGCATTTATTTCCTTTGACGACATAGTTCATATCTCCTCCCACGACCTGTGATATAATGCCCATAATCTCTTCCAAGTTTGCCTGCTTTTGAAAGCGGAAACTATAGGTATTCCTCTTCAAGCTATGAAGGCTGTAGACAAAGGTATAAGGAAATTTACGTTCCAGACTTGTGAAAATATCTTCCAGATACATATTGCTAAAGACCAACTCTCCACGCTGCCATGCCGTCACATTATCTATTTCAGGCAATTGCAGATTGTGTTTTTTAGTATATTTGTTATACACCAATTGTTCATTGGGCTTCAGAATAACATTAGACATCAGGTTGTTGAACTCAACTTTCACGCTACCTTCCAGCAAGGTGGCAACCAACTCGTCATTTTCCGGATAAGCGTTTACATTAAATTCAGTACCCAAAGCGGTGACTTGACAATCATTCGCTTTCACGATAAAAGGATGCTCTTTATCCGGCTTCACTTTAAAATCAGCCTCCCCTATCAGATATACACTTCGTGTCTTTCCGCTGAACTGTTCAGGGTACAACAAGGTACTTCTGGAATTCAACATGACACGAGTACCATCAGGCAGGGTCAGTTCGTGCATTTCCGCCGTTGGGATGTAACATTCCAACAGATCTTTTACCGGCCTGTCTTTTTCCAACATCAGATAAACTGAAACGGATGATACTGCCAATAAGAGAATGGCTGCCGCTCTCCATATATATAGCTGGTAATTTTTATGAGAGACAGGCCGCATGCCTATATTCCGTTGCATCTGCCGTAGCGATTGCTGCATACCGTCGGGCATCTTCTGCTTTCCGGCCTGCTTCCAAAGCATACGGAGTGCTTCATCCTTTTCGTCAACATGCTCTTCATCAGCCAGCCACCGCTGTACTTTCATTCGCGTACCGGCTGAATAATCATTGTTACCGAATAATTCTACAAGTCGTTGAATATAGTTCTTCATTTTCTCTTTCTTATTGGGGCTTTATATACTAAATACAACTAACCTGCACCGACTACTTAAAAATATTTGAGAAAAAAAGAAATAAAATAAGTATTCTCTTCAATTCCACTAATGCCAAATAGACTTGATGCTCTATGGTACGGATAGAAACATTAAGTCTATCCGCAATTTCCTTATGACTCAATCCACTGAAACGGCTAAGCTTGAATATCAATCTTCGACGCTTTGGCATTTTCTCTATAGTCAGCTGAACAATCATCAGCATCTCCTTATAATATACATTATTCAAGATATCATCTCTCTCCGTCAACTCACAAAGCAAATTTTCTCCTGTGACTTCATCTTGATATTCCTGCTCTATCTGTTGATGTTTGAAGATATTCAGAACGATGTTTCTGGTCAGTATAAAAAGATAGTTGTCCAAGTCCTTGCCTGCATCCAACCATATTTCGGGCTGTAACCAAAGTTTACAGAAAACATCTTGGGCCACATCTTCGGCCTCTGCTTCCGACTTTAGAAGCATCTGAGCGAAGTTCTTCACTTTAGGAAAGTTTGCAATGAAAAACTTCTGAAACTTTAATTCGATCTGCCTGTCGTTATTTTCCATCTCCAGTATTTACAGTGTTAACAAATAAAATCAATTATCGGCTCAGTTGTAATTCTTGGGGGATAACATTTGTTAATTCCCCCTTTATGCATATATCTTAGCTAACCTATACAGA
>CAKUYM010000489.1 GCA_934716785.1 uncultured Bacteroides sp.
GAAGCGGACTCCCCTATCGCTCGCGGGAAGAACTCATAGCTGCCTTGTCTCCTCATTTTGACATACTCTATTCGGAAGAAGAGCTGATTCCTCTTTTATTCGATAACCCGATAAAAGTACTTTATCATCTCAAACAGACAGGAGTGACCGGTATATCCGGCGCATCCTCCGGACAACTGAGGACGCGGCGCGACCTGCAACTGTTCAGCGAACGTTACACACAAGATTTTACTCAGGGCGACTCGGTGTCTCTCACCTATCACCCCATTTATATCATCGCAAAAAAGAAAGAAGAATGAAACAGAATGTATATTTCATAAGCGGCATCGACACCGATGCCGGAAAGAGCTATGCCACCGGATATTTGGCTCGTGAATGGAACAAGGCCGGACAACGTACCATCACCCAGAAATTCATCCAGACAGGCAACGTAGGCCATTCCGAAGATATCGACCTACACCGCCGCATTATGGGAATCCCTTTTACGGAAGAAGATAAAGAAGGGCTGACCATGCCGGAGATATTCTCCTATCCCGCTTCTCCACTCCTTGCTTCCCGGTTGGACAACCGCCCTATTGACTTCGGCAAAATCAAACGGGCTACCGAAGAGTTGAGCAAGCGCTACGACCGTGTTCTGCTCGAAGGGGCAGGCGGACTGATGGTGCCGTTAACGACAGAACTTCTGACGATAGACTATATCGCCCAAGAGAAATATCCGCTTATTTTCGTCACCTCGGGCAAATTGGGAAGCATCAACCACACCCTGCTCAGTTTTGAAGCCATACAGAAACGGGGCATTGTGCTGGATACGGTGCTCTACAACATGTATCCCACCGTGGAAGACAAAACGATTCAGAATGACACGATGACCTTCATCCAAGATTGGTTGAAGAAGTATTTTCCGGATACAAAGTTCATGTCGGTGCCCGAGATAAAATAATTGTCCGTCACTCCACAGGCAGCCACACTAACATTTGCGGATTACGCTTTATGTAGCCTTTGCCAAGCTACGTAAAGCCGTAATCCTTTATTTTATTCACTTTCTTCATAAGGAATCGTAAAATAGAAAGTCGAGCCTTTCCCCGGCTTTGAGTCTACGCCTATTTCTCCACCAAGCTTTTCTATAATCATCCGGCAGATAGAAAGCCCCAATCCTGTACCTTGCACAAAACTGTTCAACTTGACAAAACGGTCAAAAATGCGGTTCACCTCTGCAGGGTCTATCCCAATGCCCGTGTCTTTCACATATACGCGAATATCACCGCCTTGTTTTTCAAAGCCAAAGCGAATCTCCCCCGTATCAGTAAACTTACAGGCATTAGTTATGAAGTTTGTTATCACCTGCGTTATACGGTTCGAATCCCCCTCTATCAGCAGATTGCCTTCTCCATTATCAAAGACAAGTTTTACTCCCTCTTTCACACGCTCTTTATGAGTAGTATATATCGTCCGGCAAGCTTCACCGAGATTCATCGGGCGTTTCACATATTCAAACGTACCGGCTTCTATCTTCGACAAATCCAAAACGTCATTAATCAGCTGCAATAAAATATCCGAGTTTTGGTTGATTATATCCGAATAAAGCTTTTTCTCTTCGACAGTATCGGCACCGGGCAACAATTGTGAGAAGCCCACAATCGCATTGAGCGGTGTCCGTATCTCGTGACTCATATTTGCCAGAAAAGCACTCTTCAACCGATCCGATTGTTCGGCTTTGATCCGAGCTTTAATTAGTTCTTGCTCAATATTTTGAAGATCAGTGATGTCCCAAGAGATTCCTATCAATAACGGTTCACGCCCCTCCATCGGGACAAGTGCCTTCAGCGTCTGTACGATACGCGCCTCTCCATCAGCAGTCAGATAAGTTTCCTGCATATCGATGCGCTTATTAGTATGCAGCAGTTCCAAGTCATCTCTCCGAAACTTCTCCGCATCCTCCGGCAAAGGAAATATCTCAAAATCCGTATGCCCTATCGCTTTATAGGCAGGAATCCCCGAATGATCGGCAAACGCCTTATTCCAGTACAAATATCTAAATTCATTTTTAGGATCCTTCACATACAGATAAACCGGAATGTTATTCAAAATTCCATCCAGCAAAAGATTCAGTTCGCGAAATTCATCGCGTTTCTTTACCACATCGGATACATCCTGAGTAAAGAACCACACAAGCTCCTGATCGTTCTCACGAATCAGAGAAGTAGACACTTGATGAATCCTCTCCCTATCTTCTCCCACCCGCACATATGCGGCACGATAAGCCAAACTGCCACCATTGTCACGTATTTTTTGAAGACGTTTTTCCCATGCTTCTTTCGTTCTCATAGAAACGGGTAAGTCGTATATCTTTTGTGTACCTATCACTCCGGTAACTCCATATTCTTCAACAAATTGCCTGTTTGCATAAACCAACGTCCCGTCTTCCGCCACGGCAAGGATGCTGTCGCTCACTTTGTCGAGCACACTCTTAAAAACCTCCAACCGCCTTTGCGTGGCTACCCTTTTCGTAATATCACGGCACATTATCAACACATACTCCTCATCCAACGGGAAAATACGGTTCTCGTAATAGTGACGTTTACCTTTAAAATCCAGTTCATGATTGGCAGCCGATACATCTCCTGCTGCAATTGCCCGGCACATATTGGCGTGTATAGTCCGATAGGCCTCCTGAGGCACCATATCTCGCATATGCATTCCCACAAAATCCTTGTTTGCCACCCCGATATGATTGGTATCTTCATTAGAAACGATTTCAATTCCCACCTCCTTGCGATTAAAGACAGTCAGCATATCCGGCAAAGAATCCAATATCTTTACGGCATACTTCTCCTTGAAACTAACGGGGCTATTTTCACTTTTCTTTTGTTTCAGAGCTAAAAGCTCTTCCCGAAGCTGCTCATTTTCTTTTTCAAGCCTCTCCAGCTCTCCTACTAATACTTCTTTTGTTTGTTCACTGTTCATGGCATAGGGTAATTAAGTACATACTTATTTGCCAAAAGTAGACGTTTTATTGCAAATAAGTACGTAAAAACCTATTTATTTTCTAAAAATCATTCAATTAGCCGTAATCCGACCGCTCGTTTTCATCTGCCTAT
>CAKUYM010000490.1 GCA_934716785.1 uncultured Bacteroides sp.
AGAATAGCCTGCCCCGTACTGCTTCCGGGGGCGACATTGCAAGTCAAAGCTGCCGTAGAATACATATTATACCGGTTTATCTGATCCTGCCCCAACAGCTCCTCCACTTTCGTAAAGGAAGAAAAAGGTACCATCTCTCCCGCAGCATTCGGTACACTCAGCTTCAGCACATCGTCAATCACCCGTTGTGCCTGGTCGCGCGCTTCAATCTTCACCTGATAAATATGCCCGAACTCCACAAAGTCATTCACATAGGCCGCTCCCATATAATAGCCCAACGTAGAAAAGACATCATTCAGCGCAATGCCCATGAATTGTACTTTATCACGGTCGATATTCAGAAAATATTGCGGCACATTCGCCTGATACTGACTGGAAATGGAAGCCAAGGCTGGCTTGGTGTGATACGAAGCCAGCAGAGCATTGATGGCCTGCTGCATCTCAGTCGGTCCCAGATTCTTCCGGTCTTCCACCTGAAGTTGCAGACCGCCCGAAGCCCCCAAACCGGGGATGGCAGGCGGCACCATCGCAAACACCTGTCCGGCTTGGATTGTCATGTACGCTTCACCGTTGAAACGATTGACAACGGCAGCAGCCGTATGCTCCTTCCCTTTCCTCTCTTTCCAGTTTTTCAGAACCACAAAATAGGTAGCCGAATTACTTTGCTCGCCACCACCCATAACGGAGAAACCGGAGATGCCGATATAGCTCTTTACCTCAGGATATGAATCGAGTATGGCGTTGACCTTATCGCCCACCGCTTGCGTACGTTCCAGACTGGCAGCCGGCGGCAACTGAATCGCAGCTATGAAATAGCCGTCGTCTTCATCGGGGATAAACGTAGAAGGCCATCGCATAAAGAGCAGAACAGCAATCGCCGTCAAAATGGCGTAAGATATAAAACTGAATCCGGGACGCTGGAGCAACCACTTCACTATCCCGTCATAGACACCTTGCGTCTTGTCATATGCCTCATTGAATCCTCTGTAAATAAGGTTGTTGGACGGTTTGCTTTTCTCCAGAAACAGAGCACAAAGCGCAGGCGTCAATGTCAACGAATTTATACCGCTCAATACTGTCGAGGCAGCAATAGTCAAGGCAAACTGCTTATACAACTGTCCGGAAATGCCGCTAATCAGCATCGTAGGGATAAACACGGCAAGCAGCACAAGCACCACGCCGACAATCGGACCGGTAATCTCTCCCATTGCTTTCGTCACAGCATCGCGCGGAGAGTACTGTCCGGTTTCAAGCAACCTCGAAGCATTCTCCACCACCACTATCGCGTCATCCACCACTATGGCAACTGCCAAAATCAATCCGAACAGCGTCAACGTATTGATAGAGAAGCCGAATGCAGCCATCACGGCAAGCGTACCGATTAGGGAAACAGGGATGGTGATGCACGGAATAATCACCGCCCGCCAATTCTGAAGGAATAGGAAAATAACAAGTACCACGAGCAGGGTCGTCTCCAAGAGCGTCACCATCACCTCGTCGATAGAAGCATGAATCACATCCGTTGTGTCCAACGTCACTTGGTAAGATACCCCCGACGGGAAGTTGGCAGCCAATTCCTCCATTTTCGCCTTCACGCCTTTCGAAACATCCAGCGAGTTGGACCCCGGCTGTTGGTAGATAGCGATGGCAGCGGTGGGCTTTCCATTCAGCCGAGACACTACGTTGTAGGAAGCAGAACCCAAATCAATCCGGGCAATATCCTTCAAGCGGAGCATCGCCCCGTCCTTCTCCGTTCGGAGAATGATATTCCCGAATTGTTCCGGCGAACTGAGCCTTCCCTGCACATTCAATGTATATTGAAACGCATTTTTATTATCCTGTCCGATAGGTTGGCCGATGTATCCGGCAGAGACTTCCACGTTCTGTGACTGTATCGCCTGATAGACCTGCTGCGGCGAGATATTGCGGATTCGCATGGCTTCGGGATCCAGCCAGACACGCATTGAATAATCTCCCGCCCCCATGACGTTCACCACGCCGACTCCCGGCACACGCGTCAGTTGGTCTACAAGGTTCAACTTGGCATAGTTGGTCAGATACAGGCTATTGTAGACAGAATCCTGTGCAGTCATCGTCAGGAACATAACGATATTCGAAGACTGTTTCTGCACCGTCACTCCCTGCACCACTACCGGTTCGGGAAGCGAAGATTGTGCTACGCTTACCCTGTTCTGCACCTGCACGGTTGCCATATCGATATCCGTGCCGACGGCAAAAGTGATGGTCAGCGAGTAGGCTCCGGAGGAAGAAGAATTGGAAGACATGTAGAGCATGCCGTCCACGCCATTCACCTGCTGTTCGATAGGAATACCTACCGTTTGAGCCACCGTCTCGGCATTTGCCCCCGGATAAACGGCGGATACCTGTACCGTCGGTGGCGTTATCTCCGGAAACTGCGCAACAGGTAATATATTGAGTGTCACCAGACCGGCCACTACAATGAGCAGGGCAAGCACCGTAGCGAAAATCGGTCGGTTTATAAAGAATTTTGAAAACATAAATCTATCTGTTTAAGATTAATACTTGAGATGAAAGAGCCTCCTTTTATACTTTACGGCAGGGGTTTCACCTTCATTCCATCCCGGACCTTCATCAAGGCTTCCGTGACATACCTTTCCTGCGGAGAGATTCCGCCCGTCACTTGACGCAACGTATCTCCCATCAGTTGTCCCACCTCAATATGGCGATAACGTACTATATCCGAGTCGTTTACCACATACAGATATTTGCCAAGCTGGTCGGTGCCAATGGAAGCCTCCTTCACCAATACGGCATTTTCGGCTTCTCTATAAGGAAGGGTGATGCTCACGTACAGTCCGCTTTTCAGCACTCCCTTCGGATTGTCAAAATTGGCACGCACCACCAATGTTCCGGTACTTATGTCCACATTCGGAGACAAATAATCCAGTGTGGCAGGGTAAGCCCCTGTCCCATCCTTGCCCAACCGCACCATAATTTTCTGCGGCAGATTCTTTGCCGATTGCTCATCGGCCATTGCCATACTTAACCACTGATTGTCCGTCACATTAAAATATGCATACATCAGGTCGTCCTTGTAGAGCGTGGCCAACGT
>CAKUYM010000491.1 GCA_934716785.1 uncultured Bacteroides sp.
ATACTATACGCTGGATTATGATATATTCGGTAGGTTAATATCAGGTGTCCATTCTCTTGGAAAGTTTAATGAAACTATTGGTGGCTATGACCTGAACGGGAATATTAAAAGTCTCACCCGGACCGCAAATGGGAGTACCTCTGATAATTTCACGTACACCTATAGTGGTAACCGCCTAACCAATCTTTCAGGCATTACAGGGACATATACTTATGACGACAGTGGTAATCTTACAAATGATCCGCGCAAAAGTTTGAATATCACATGGAATTCCTTAAATTTGCCCAAGGAAGTCAAGAGCGGTTCTACTGTTAAAGCCCAATATTTATATTCTTATGATGGTGTAAAAGTAAGGGTACAAGATAGTGGTAATACAAACGGTTATGATTATCTTGGTAGTCTTACTTTAGTTAAAACCAATAATACGCTCACTCCTGAATATAATTTTGGTGAAGGTATGATAAAAGGAAATGAAGTTATGTATTTTGAAAAAGATCATTTAGGTAGCATTCGTTCTGTTTTGAATACTTCCGGAACGGTTCTTGAAAAGAATGATTATTATCCGTTCGGTCTGCGTCATGCCAATTCATCATACGTTGTTACTGCCAATAACCGATTCAAGTTTAACGGTAAGGAAGACCAAACGGTTGGGGCTTTAGGATTATTGGACTATGGAGCGCGTATGTATGATGGGCAGATTGGTAGATGGCTTAGCATGGATCCATTAGCTGAGAAATATTATTCAACAAGCCCATATGTCTATTGTGTGAATAATCCGATTAATTATTTTGATCCGGATGGAAAGCGAGGAATCCCTGTAAGACCTCCGGTTAGAAGGGGATATAGAAATGGAGGCAGACCTAATCCTTATGCTTTTTATCCAAGGGGTGTTAAACCGCAATCATATGTGCAAACTACAAATTTGTCTTATACAGGAAATGGGCTGAGGGAAACTGTTCCAATGGCACCACAATCTTACATCGAAACGTTAAATACACCAGGTGGGAATAAGATACAGTTTAGTAGTAATAATAGATTTGGGCAAGGGATAACTGGTCTCGTAGAGTTAACTGATACACGTAATGAGTTTAGAAAGAAATTAGCAAGTCTTGTTACGACAGTGAATTATGGTAAAAATGGTGTTATTCAGAGAAACACTGAACTTGTGATTAATGATCCTTATTTAGCTTTACAACAACTTAATTATGAAGCTCAAGCTGCAAAAATAGAAGAGGAGTTGGGAGAACTGGATTTTACAGGTAAATTGTTAATGGAAATTATAGAGATGTCAGCAGAACGAAAGAGTATTATACAAGAAAAATTAGGAATATCACCAAAAAATTCAATAATGATTGAATTTTTTACGAATCCAAATAGTTTTCAGGCTACACAGCAAGAAAGGCGGATTTTACCGGAATTTATTCAACAATGATTAAGCTATGGTTAAGAGAAAAAAGAAAAAATTGATAACCAAAAATACTCATGTAAAAAGGAAAAGTAAAAGTAGTGGGTTAAAACCTATGAGTTTATATGAAAAAATAGCAATATGGGTTATAATAGCATTTGGTATTTTAACTATAATTTTACGTGCTTTAGATAATCATATAATCGGCTATGATAATTTCATCGGCATTCCAAGTGAATGGGTAAGATCTTTGCTTGATTAGTTATGTTTAGTAGTTTTGTTAGTTTGAAAATGGCTAACAGAACTACTATATGAACTATAATCTTAGGTTTCTGATGAAAAAAGTGTGTGTCCTCATAGAATCAGTTCTTAAAGGCCAATACGGGAAAATACAGTGGTAAGGGTTGGAAGAGAAGAGCTGCTGCAGATTATTATCAGTCAAGTTTTTATAAAATGGGAGGAAAAAAGAAATGAAAAAGATGATTTATTTTGTGTTTTTACTCTTTATTAGCTGTTCTTCTCCTAAAAAGGAAGAAATCTGTACAACTCCAGGAGTGGTGGATAAGGTAGTATGGGGGTATTCTCGGCGCGGTATTGAGAAGCTTGCCTATTTTACCTTTATTTATAACGATCAGCCTTATACCTTTAGAGATGATTTTCACGCTATGATGAAGATAAACGTTGGAGACAGTGTTTTAGTACAGTTCAATTGTAATAATCCTAAGAAAAAGGCAAAGTACGTAAAGTTGATTAAGCGGAACGGTTCAGAACCAAAGAAAGAGATCAAGTATATCAGAGCTGATGGTGGAGTTCCACGCAAATCTTACCATGGTGTTGATAAGAAGCCTCTATTTAATGGTATCCAAGATTATACGGAAAATGTCAAGGCCGTTGATTCATATTTACAGAAGACTCTAAAGGAGATGAATGTACAAGAACATGGGAATATAGGTATTAGTATTGTTATAGACAAAGAGGGTAAAGTCATAGAAAGTAAACTTCTTCATTCCAATAATCAAAAATTGAATGACATTGTTCTGACGATACTTAAAGATATGCCCTTATGGACTCCGGCTGAGCATAAAGGTGAGAAGGTAAATGTAAGCTTCCTTATAGTACTGGATTGGTAATGCCAATTATAATGGAGAAAGGAAGTATATGTTAAAAACTTATTTTTATCTGCTTTTATGATGAGAGTAGAAAATAGTAGAATGCCAATGATAATTTAGTTATCCATCTTCACAAGGTTAATTTGCATTAGTAGCATGAACTTTTAATTTTTAGGGTTCACCGGTTTCACCTTATAGCTTACATCTTGTGAATAAGAACGTTACGGGTGAAGGCACAGGCTGAAATAAGGTGAACCCTTTCTTTTTTGCTTTCACCTATAGAATTCGTCTGGATCGATTGTCGGGTATATATAGCTTAGTTGTGTCGGATATATGGATTCAATATGGTGGGGATATAGTTCCAATATACTGAATATACAGACATAGCAACTCAAGTATTAATAGATAAGATTTAAGGTGTTAATTCCTGATAGATAGACTGTTAATAGATGACGACTCATCAGTTAATAGCTGATAACGGATTTGCTATAATCATATTTCCATTAGCTATAATGATATCCGGATATGCTATAATGATATTTGTTTTAGCTCAAGGGATATTTTGA
>CAKUYM010000492.1 GCA_934716785.1 uncultured Bacteroides sp.
TCCATCAATTATTGGGATATGGACAGCCATGGCACAGTGCAGTTCGACGGTGACAATATCTTAGCTATCCCTACCAAAAAGGTGATGTTCACTCCGAAAGGCGGTAGTTATGATTTGGGGATATTCACCTTCGGAGAGGGTGCGTTGGCTGTCAGCAAGAAGTTGCTGGATGATGGCTTGGCGGTGAGTCTGAACGGAAAGACGCTGACAATATCGGCCACAGCATTGAATGATGTGAAAGACAAGCGCAACGGTATCATAGAACTCTCTTTCGGCAACTTGAAGGCAACGATAGATGTGGCACAGTTGGAGGGTGGTGACCTTTATTTGAAGCTGAGTCCGAAAACGATTTCTCATTTCGGAAATGCCGCCGGCATAGCAGCGCCTTCTATTGCCGTGAACAGTTCGGGCGATTGGGATGCGACTATTTATCCTCCGGGGGCAGGGGCATTCTTCTCTTTCGAGCAGGCAGGCTCTGCGGCTGTGACCGATTACGACAGCAGTAAGGCATTGAATAATATAATTCCGGTGTACACCCACACGGTCAATACGGGGATTGCTCCCCGATATGGCT
Organism: uncultured Bacteroides sp.; assembly: GCA_934716785.1. Classification (GTDB taxonomy): domain Bacteria; phylum Bacteroidota; class Bacteroidia; order Bacteroidales; family Bacteroidaceae; genus Bacteroides. The sequence continues at coordinate 575 of CAKUYM010000492.1, forward strand.
TCATGGTGGTCAGCCTGAAAGACGATCCGTCAGTGCAGGCTACGATGCTGCTGATTCAGAATGGAGTGCCCGGCTTTGAACTGACTCCCGATGTTACTTCTATCAGCTTTGAGTATGACGGTGAGCTGACGATTGTCGGGAATAACGCTAATTCATTCCTTGTCAATCCGGGGTTGGCAGCGGATGGGGCCACTGTCAACGAATGGGAATACGTACTCGAAGGAGACGATGCGGCAGCTTTCGAAGTAAGGGATGTGCATGATGCCGCAGAACCGAAACTGAATAGGATTACCGTGAGGGCAAAAGGTGAAAACGGCGGCGGCACTGTCTTGAAAGCCCGTCTCTATCTGATATTGAAGGCTGATCCCGATACGAAGTCTCATGTCATTGATATCACTCAGCAACCGGTGTCTTTCAGTACCGGCATTCCGGGAAATAGGCTCAATGTGTCCGAAAACGAGGAAGAAACGCAGACGATAAGTCTGCAAGGTGGCAGCAGTATGCGTTGGATTGCTGAACTGGAGCAACCCGAACCGGCATTGGCTCATAAGTATGATGTGAAGATGGTGAGCGAAAGTGGTACGGAAATGTCTTGGGGAACGGAATATCCGATGAGTGCCAAGTTCAAGATTCAGTTTCCGAAGACATTGTATAAAGATGCCAATCGGGACATAACTTATAATGTGAAACTCACCTTGGCAGGAACAACCGTAGCGACCCGACTGATGATTGCAAGGCGGATGCTGAAGCCTATATCCATTAATGTAGCCAATCTTTATGGCGGTTATGGCGCGCTTGGAAACGGTATTCTCAGTTACTTTCGCGGATATGGCAATTACGGGACTTTCTTCGGTCCTCAAGGGATTGTGTATGTTCCGTCGATACCGGCTCTGCCGAATAGTGACAGCTATAGTGTAGGGGTAGGCGCGAGTATACCGGACAATGTCAATGTGATTTTCTCCGGGTCGTATGCAACCAGTGTCTCCGGTTATTATGACAATTTAGTGACGTGGTTGAAGAACAGTCCTGATAAGAATAGGATAGCCGTTGTCGTACTTGACAATAGCGCGTCGGATAATCAGGCTTTGTTCACCCGGCTTTCGTCATTGGGATACACATACAGGAGCAACAGCGGTACATCTGCTTCTTGGGTCACCACCCATTCCAATGATCCGGTGTGGGATTATATTGTGAAGGACGGGCCTTTCAGCAATTACAATCCTTCGCGGTCAATAGATTTTAGCGCCCTGTTTTACAGGGATGGAATAAGCGGAACTTTCGATACGCCTGCCGGTGTGACCAATGTATTGGAGGTGTCCGGCAGCGGCTGCTCGTTGTCCGTTGATTTGCAAAGACGGATTATATTTCTTGGTGACTCGCAGCATACCAATACGTGGACACCGACTTATAATGCCTTGGCTACGACTACGGACAATCGATATTATGGACGTGGTGTCTTGTGGGCCACGCTGTGGGCAATTATCTACAATACCGCTCAGTATGGCGAACACTTTACGGATGCGCTGAAATAAAGTTATGTGGGAAATATTTGCATATATCAAATATTTTGGCATACTTTGTATATAAGTCGTGCATACGATGTAGAACGATAACTAAAGGAAAAGAATAGTATATGGATGATTTTCTCAGTGATACTTATTATTCACACAAAAAATTGTATATTGAATACATAGATAGTATAAGTATGCAAAGTTTCCAAGATTTGGATTTAGGCGAATTGGAAATAAATATGACTGCATACCTTGACTCTTTGCTAAGTCTATTGGCCAACTTGCCGGATTCGGAAGAAGAATGGCTATGGCTTCGTGGAGAATACCAGAACCTCAATGATATTATAGGAAAGAGTGTAGATAAGTCTATGTGGACATACGATGATTTTGCAAGATATGCTGAGCAAAAGAAAGAAATAGATTCGAATAGTGCAGCGCCTGATACTCCTGCTGACTCTCCTGATACTCCCGATGTATACGGACCGCCTATAGTCTATCCTTGTTTGTATGGACCGGCAATTGACGGATAGTTCCTGTCCACATTGAGAAAATGATATATATTCAGCCGATGGAAAAATCAGACATAGCATCCCATATGCAACAAATGGCTGCCTTGATAAGGCAACATCCTTTAAAACAATTGTTTTGGGAATGCACTTTGCGATGTAATCTGTCCTGCCTTCATTGTGGCAGTGATTGCAGGATGGCTACAGATAGTAAGGATATGCCTTTGAAGGACTTTTTGCAAGTTCTTGATGGCTTGAAGTCTCATATTGTTACTCACAACGTCCTTGTCAATACAGTGGGCGGCGAACCATTGGTCAGAAAGGATATTTCTCAATGTGGGAGAGAAATAAGAAAGAGAGGATTTCGTTGGGGGATGGTATCCAATGGCTATTTGCTGAGCAGGGAAAAGCTTGACGAACTGTTAGACGCCGGACTCAATACGATAGGAATCAGCCTTGACGGTCTTGAAG
>CAKUYM010000493.1 GCA_934716785.1 uncultured Bacteroides sp.
ATACAGCCGCATGTATCAGATCGTAGGGACGGATGGATATGCAAGCAAGTATCCTATTGAAGAATATTGCTTGAGACCGTCGCAAGTTGACTCTGACGATGTTCCCAACCACGAGAATCTGAACGCGCACGGTTCTGTACCTGCCGACGTAAGAAAAGCTTTGATGGATAAATACAAACACCCGATTCACAGAGAACTGGAAGAGACGGCCAAGAAAGTAGGCGGTCACGGTGGTATGGACTTCATCATGGACTATCGCTTGGCATACTGTCTGCAGAACGGTCTTCCATTGGATATGGACGTTTACGACCTTGCCGAATGGTGCTGCATGGCTGAACTGACACGTCTTTCTATCGAAAACAATTCGGCTCCGGTTGAGATACCGGATTTCACCCGTGGCGGATGGGATAAGGTGAAGGGTTACCGTCACGCTTTTGCTAAATAATAAAAAACAATATTATACTTTATTTTACACGAACCCTGTGAAGCAATCCGGCTTTCTCCCAAAAGCCGGATTATTCATAGGTTCGTGTTGAATATTTTATAGACTATCACAATCACATTCATGAAAACAACTGTTCCAAAACTTTCCAAGCAAAACATCATCCGCGAAGTCAAAGATTATGTAATGATTGCCATCGGTATGATTTTATACGGTATCGGCTGGACAGTATTCCTGCTTCCCAACGATATCACTACCGGAGGAGTGCCGGGTATTGCTTCTATCGTATATTGGGCCACCGGATTTCCTGTACAGTACACCTATTTCACCATCAACTTCTTCCTGCTGCTGTTAGCTCTCAAACTTCTCGGTTTGAAGTTCTGCATCAAGACTATTTTCGGAGTGTTCACCCTGACCTTTTTCTTATCTGTCATACAGAAACTGGCTGCAGGCGTCAGTCTGCTACACGATCAGCCTTTTATGGCATGTGTCATCGGAGCATCTTTCTGCGGTGGAGGTATCGGAGTGGCTTTTTCCGCCAATGGAAGCACCGGGGGGACTGACATCATCGCTGCCATTATAAACAAGTATCGCAATATCACATTAGGGAAAGTTGTATTAATTTGTGATATGATTATTATTGTATCCAGTTATTTTGTCTTAAAAGACTGGGAAAAAGTAGTGTATGGATTCGCAACTCTTTATATTTGTAGTTTCGTTCTTGATCAGGTGGTGAACAGCGCCCGGCAATCGGTACAGTTCTTTATTATTTCCAATAAGTATGAGGAGATAGGAAAACGAATCAACGAATATCCGCACCGGGGAGTTACAATTATCAATGCAACCGGGTTCTATACCGGACGAGAACAGAAAATGATGTTTGTATTGGCAAAGAAGAGGGAATCTACCATCATCTTCCGGCTGATAAAAGACATTGATCCGAAAGCCTTTGTCTCGCAAAGTGCCGTTATCGGAGTGTACGGAGAAGGCTTTGATCATATCAAGGTAAAATAAAGAAAAAGAAGAATGAGAAACCAATATTGAGAAACATGAAAATTCGATCGTTCCCCCTTTTATTAACTAACATGTTTATGGGAATATTTTCCCTGACAACAGTCAATGCCATAGCAGATAACGTACAAAAGCCTTATTGGCAGGATGTGCAGGTGGTGGCTGTCAACAAGGAGTGCCCCCGCTCTTCGTTTATGACATATGATAGTCGTAACGATGCCATGAGCGGCAAATTTGAACGGAGTAAATACTACCGACTGCTCAACGGAACGTGGAAGTTCTACTTTGTAGATTCTTACAAAGACCTTCCCGACAACATTACCGACCCCAGTACAAGTACGGATTCGTGGCATGACATCCAAGTACCTGGCAACTGGGAAGTGCAAGGATACGGAATAGCCATCTATACGAATCACGGCTACGAGTTCAAGGCACGCAACCCGCAGCCTCCCATCCTTCCGGAAGCTAATCCCGTAGGTGTATATCGCCGCGACATAGACATCCCAGTCGACTGGGACGGACGTGACATTTACCTGCATCTGGCAGGAGCTAAGTCTGGCGTATATGTCTATATCAACGGCAAAGAAGTGGGATATAGCGAAGACTCCAAGAATCCTGCCGAATTTCTGATTAACAAATACGTGAAACCAGGCAAGAATGTACTTACCCTGAAGATATTCCGCTGGAGCACGGGTTCTTATCTCGAATGTCAGGATTTCTGGCGTATCAGCGGTATTGAACGTGATGTGTTTGTCTATTCACAACCTAAGGCCGCCCTCAAAGATTTCAGAGTAACGTCTACTTTGGACGACAGCTACAAGAATGGTATTTTCAGTCTGAACACAGACTTGAGAAACCATAAAAAAGAAGCTGCCAACCTTACCTTGGTTTATGAATTGCTGGACGCTCAAGGAAAGGTTATCGCAACCGAGGAGAAAACGGCTTATATCCCTACCGGTGAAGTGCGTACACTCTCTTTTGACAAGGTACTGACTGACGTAAATACATGGACATCGGAGCATCCGAACCTGTACAAATTATTGATGACGGTAAAAGAAAATGGGAAAGTGAACGAAATTATTCCGTTCAATGTAGGTTTCCGTCGCATTGAAATCAAGCCGATAGAACAGAAAGCTGCTAACGGCAAACCGTATGTTTGCTTATTTATCAACGGACAGCCCTTGAAACTGAAGGGTGTAAATATCCACGAGCACAATCCGGCAACAGGACATTATGTTACGGAGGAATTGATGCGCCGTGATTTTGAGCTGATGAAACAGCACAACTTGAACAGTGTACGCCTTTGCCACTATCCGCAAGACCGCCGTTTCTACGAGCTCTGTGACGAATACGGACTTTATGTATATGACGAAGCCAACATCGAAAGCCACGGAATGTATTATGACTTGCGCAAAGGCGGCTCATTGGGCAACAATCCGGAATGGCTGAAACCTCACATGGATCGTACCATCAATATGTTCGAGCGCAACAAGAATTACCCCTGTGTTACTTTCTGGTCATTGGGCAACGAGGCCGGAAACGGCTACAACTTCTATCAGACATATCTGTGGCTGAAAGAGGCGGACAAGAATATCATGAAACGCCC
>CAKUYM010000494.1 GCA_934716785.1 uncultured Bacteroides sp.
AAACAAAACAGAGGGCATATCGGGGCATTGAAGCAACGCCTTGCCCGTTGTGCGGATGTCCCGTACTTTTCCGTTATCGTATTTGGCGGGGATTGTGAGCTGAGAGACGTTGGTTGTCTTCCGGAGAACACGTATGTTGTATATATGAACAAGGCTTGCAAGCTGCTCGATACGATTGGGCAGCATAATGTTCCGGCAAACTATGGGAACAAATATGAGGTTTTACGAGTGTTGGAAGAAGCGGTGCATTATGGCGGTAATTCGGAAGTTCAGGTGCGACATATCAGGAATATTGAGCGGATGTTGGAGAAGAATGTCAGGTGGGTTATTCGGGAGGCAATGGCGGGGTTGTTGAAGGAAATCGTTATTTTTGTAGCGATTAAAACTTTTCACGCATGGACATCTGGGACAAGAAGAAACGCTCCGCCGTCATGGCGAAAATCAAGGGCAAGGACACGAAGCCGGAATGGATTGTGCGCCGCTACCTTTTCTCGCGCGGCTACCGTTACCGCAAGAACGTGAAGGGGCTGCCGGGCACGCCGGACATCGTGCTGCGCAAGTATGGCATCGTGATTTTCATCCACGGGTGCTTCTGGCACGGGCATGAGGTGGACGGGCATATCCCGCATTCCAACAGCGAGTATTGGCAGAAGAAGATTGGGCGCAACAAGCAACGTGACGAACGCGACAAGGCGGAGTTGAAACGGATGGGCTGGCGGGTGATGACCGTGTGGGAATGCCAGTTGAAACCTGCCGTGAGGCAACAGACACTCTTGGAGATAGAATACCATATCAACCATACGTATTTGGAGAGGTTCAAGCTGAAAACCGTTGTCCCTTACGATTTGGGAGGGGATGAAGAACAAGCCCCCGGCAGGGTTGCCGAGGGGGAGGTGGAATATGGGAAATAGATTCTATTAAAATCAACTGTAAATAAAGTACATTTCTTGTTTTCACTTTTGTGTAGAGAACATTGCTGTTCATACTGTTTTTTTGAGTATCTTCGCAAACTAAATCATAACAAGTTCCCAATGAGTGATAAAAGTAACAACCAGGGCAGGGCTTACGAATATGTTTGTTTATTGACCCTTAACGAGGAAATAGGTAAGTTTCGTCCAGTAACTATCGTTAAAAACAGTAGTTATTCAGTTGCAGAATATGCTTGGAGCACCCTATCTCCTAAAATGAAGAATTTATATAAGGTTAGTTCCTATGCCGCTGTTATTCAAATTCTCGAATTAGAACCTCGCATTATTGAGGATGGCAGTGATATATTGGAATTACAGATACAAATGGACGCTAAAGGGGAAGAAGGGGATGTGCGAGATATACTGATTGTTCGTCATAATATTCAATGGGAGATCGGCTTGAGCCTTAAGCATAATCATTTTGCAGTAAAACATAGCCGTCTTAGCCAAAGGTTAGATTTTGGGGCTAAGTGGTATGGAATACCTTGTTCTCAAAATTATTGGAAAGATGTACAGCCTGTTTTTACTTATCTTGCTCAAGAGAAAAACAAAGAAACGCTATTTGACGATTTGCCAGACAAAGAACAGGATGTTTATATCCCTTTGTTAAGAGCTTTTATTGATGAAATAAATCGCCAAAACCGGATGCATTCAGATATCCCAAGCAGATTAGTTGAGTATCTTTCAGGGAAATATGATTTTTATAAGATTATTAGTATTGACAAACAACGGACAACACAAATTCAATCTTACAATTTGCATGGTACGCTTAATCAGGATGGTGCACATCAAAAAGCCTCCATTGAAATACCAATTGCATCGTTGCCTACCCGTATTGTCAGTTTGGACTTTGTCCCTAATAAAACGAATACAGTTGAACTCTATATGGATGGTGGTTGGCAGTTTTCTTTCCGCATACACAATGCAGAAAAGAAAGTTGTACCAACTTTAAAGTTTGACATTCAAATAATAGGTATGCCTACTGCCATTATCACTATAAATTGTCTTTGGAAATAAAATTGAAATATGATGAATTTGATTAGTCTTTTTTCCGGTGCCGGAGGTTTGGATTTAGGTTTTCATAAAGCAGGTTTCAAAACAGTTACAGCAAATGAGTTTGATGCTAAAATCTGTCCGACTTTCCGCGCGAACTTTCCAGAAGTAAATCTAATAGAAGGAGACATTCGCAACATACCTTCTTCTGAGTTTCCTGATAATGTTGTTGGTATAATAGGAGGACCTCCTTGCCAATCATGGAGTGAAGCTGGCTCGTTAAAAGGGATAGAAGATGCACGAGGACAACTTTTTTATGAGTATATCCGTATTTTACGAGATAAACAACCTCTGTTTTTTGTTGCAGAGAACGTCTCTGGAATGCTTGCCAAACGTCATTCGGACGCTGTTAGTGGTTTTATGAAATTGTTTGATGAAGCAGGGTATGATGTGAAATTGAAAATGCTTAATGCCAATGACTATGATGTGCCTGAAGACCGTGACCGTGTATTTTATATCGGATTTCGTAAAGATTTGGATATACATGATTTCAAATACCCAACACCTTTGAAGCATAAACCTACTTTGCGTGAAAGCATTTGGGATTTGCAAGATTCCGCAATACCTGCACTGGAGAAGAATAAAACCAATGGAAATGCTTGTAAAGTACCTAACAACGAGTATTTCATAGGAGCATATTCGCCTATATTCATGTCTCGCAATAGGGTACGTTCATGGGATGAACCTGGCTTTACGGTTCAAGCCAGTGGGCGCCAATGCCAGTTGCATCCACAAGCACCTAAGATGATAAAGGTCGAAAAGAACTTGCAAAAGTTTATGGAAGGAAGTGAACATCTATATCGCAGAATGACTGTACGTGAGGTTGCACGTGTGCAAAGTTTCCCGGATGAGTTTAAATTTATATACGAAGATGTAAACTACGCCTATAAAATGATAGGCAATGCTGTTCCCGTTAATTTGGCTTATCATGTAGCTATGCAAATAAAGAAAACATTAATTGAAAAAGGGGTTGTCCTTGCTTAAGGATATGAAAGTCGCATCATTCTTTGCTGGATGTGGTGGATTAGATT
>CAKUYM010000495.1 GCA_934716785.1 uncultured Bacteroides sp.
GTTATGTATAGTCGAGAAGAAAAGATTAGCCGATTGAATAATGATATATTACCTTATGAGCATTTTGTAATGGCCGGTTCAATGAGTTCTTTTCATTATGCGTTTGATGATAAGTTTGGGATGATGGTTTTTCTCTACGTTGAGCCTGACATTCGTGTAGAAAGAGTGCATAATCGTGCGGTGGAACGCTTTGGAGAAAGAATCCGTGAAGGCGGAGATATGTTTGACAATCATATGAGTTTTTTGGAATCTATTAGGCATTATGAGAAGGATGGTTCACCTAATCTGAATGAACAGAGGAAATGGATGGATGAATTGCATTGTCCGAAGTTAGAGTTGGACGGTACAGATAGTCTTGAAGATAATGCAAACAGGGTTGTTGAAATGTGGAATGGTTTATGAAGATAAATTTCGGTTTATGCAATATATATTTTGATTAATGACCTAAAAAATTCAAGCGTACCAATGTAATGCGGAGATATGACGGTATCCGTCGGGAATGTAAACTTGACAGTGATAATTTATTTCAAAAATCTTTGACGCGATATGCAAGTTTGTGTTTCTGAGAATATCGTTGTTTGTTGAACAAATTGTGTTAAAATCCTTGACTTTTCGGTATATTTTCGGTATTATAAGTCTATAAATAAAAATTGGTGATTTATATGATAAAAATTCCCGAAAAATTCGGTCTGCCGCAAAAGATTATCAATGAGATTACTTCAGCGGCGAAAGAGAATAAAATTAAAAAAATCTTTTTGTTCGGGTCGCGTGCAAGGGGCGATTTTAACGAAAAGAGTGATATAGACATCGCAATTTCGGGCGGCAATGCTGCCGAGTTTTGTTTGATGATAAACGAAGATGTTTCGACGCTTTTAAAGTTTGATATAGTGTGCCTTGACACACCGATTCAAGACGAATTACGCGGCGAGATAGAAAAGGATGGTGTGGTTATATATGAAAATGAAAAAATATGAGAATTTTTGCCGCGCGTATGCCAACCTTTGCGAGGCATCCGAAACACAGCCGCCGTACAGCACTCTCGAATTGACAGGGCTGGTTGCGTTGTTTGAAATTGCCTTTGAACAGGCGTGGAAGATGATGAAAGAGGTGCTGGAGTTTCACGGATATTCCGAAAGTGAGACAGGTTCACCGCGATTTATAATAAAGACTGCGTTTTCGGCATCAATGATAGATGATGCCGATGTGTGGATTATGGCTTTGCAATCGAGAAATAATGCGTCGCATGCGTATAACAAAGTTATCGCCGAAGAAATAGTGCGCCTTACGAAAGAGAAATATATTTCTATGTTCGGAAAATTAAAAGACGCGGTTGAAACAAGATGGCTGTCTAAGGCAGAGTTATAGCGGTTTGAAATTAATTATTTGGTTTTGCAGAATAAAGACAGGTGAGTAGAAATGAACAATGTGGATTTTGAAAGAATTAAAACAAAGAAAATCCGATACGAACAAAGCAAGCATAAAATAAGCAGGGTTGCGCTGTCTTCATATGAAAAGGATTTTGAACTTACTTTTACCCACAATTCGACAGCGATTGAGGGTAATACTCTTACGCTTATTGAAACAAAGGTTGTTCTTGAAGACGGTATCTCGATAGGCGGAAAAACTCTTCGCGAAATATACGAGGTTGTTAATCATAAAAAGGCATATGATTATGTGAAAAAATGTATTGCCGAAAATAAATGTTTGAATGAGAACACGGTAAAAGATATATATTCGATACTTATGGATAATATAATGGTCGGCGGCATATACAGAAATGAAGAGGTGCGAATCAGCGGTGCGGGATTTACCCCGCCGAGCGGAAACGAAATGTATGTGCAGATAAAAGAGTTTTATGAGGTTTTAAAGGATAAAGAAAAGAAATTAAATCCGATAGAGCTTGCGGCATGGTCACATGCCGAATTTGTAAGGATTCATCCGTTTATTGACGGTAACGGAAGAACAAGCCGACTTATAATGAATTATCAGCTGATGATAAACGGTTATTTGCCTATATCGGTATCAAAAGAGGAGCGGCTTAGTTACTATAATGCTCTTGAAAGCTATGCAACGACAGGAAATTTATCTTGCTTTGTCGATTTTGTTGCCGTGTTGGAAGAGCTGCAACTGGATGATTTTTTAAAGATGAAATAAAAAAATATTTAATATACAAAAGAAACGGAGAATACATATGAAAGCATATGAAATAAAAGTAACAATTAAAGGCTCAAAGCCGCCGATTTGGAGAAAAATTATCATTCCCGAAGGAATAAATTTTATGCAGCTGCATAATACGATTCAGGTTGCGTTTGAATGGCTTAACTATCACCTTTATGAATTTTCGTTCAAGGAATTTCCCGAAAGAATAACAAACGATCATGAAGCGATTGAGGAGTACGAGTATTTTAATTCAGACGAAGGGAAAAATTGCTTTGGAATGGAGATGTTTAAAAATTTTCCTTCAAAGGTATTTCTTGCCAAAGATGTGAAGATAGACGAATATTTTAAAACAGTAAAGAAGTTTAATTATATTTACGACTTTGGGGATTGGTGGGAACACACGATAGAGATTTTGAATTACATAGATGATTATGAATATGATTATCCACAAGTAACAAAATTCAAACAAGCGTCGCCACCGGATGATTGCGGCGGAATAGACGGATATTATGAGTTTTTGGAGCGTATAAATGATGAAAGCGACCCCGAACATGATGAGATAATTGAGTGGGGTGAAGGGCAAGGCTATCATAATGATTATGATATGGATGAAATCAATGAGGACCTTGAAGAAATATTGGATTTTGATATAAATGACCTTTTTGATTTTGAATGATAAATATCTCGATAAACAGATAAGTTAAATATTCCCCAAACGGTATGCATAACCGTTTGGGGAAGTGAATTAGGGAGTATTCCTAAATGGACGAAATTTGGTTTTTATAATATTCACGTTTTTCATCGGGAACCTCTAATATATCCATGGCTCGGTCTATGGTTATGTTAAATGTTGACATCATCTTGCTTATGGAGTTAAGGGTTGATTT
>CAKUYM010000496.1 GCA_934716785.1 uncultured Bacteroides sp.
AGATAGGTTCAGGCGATCAAAGTAGTGCTAAGAAGCTATTCTGTTGTATAATGTCTATTCATTGGCTCTTTGCTGTTGTTATCTTCTTACTTGCTGAAACTGTAGGCTTATGGTTCGTAACGACTCAGCTAGTAATACCTGAAGATAGAATTGTTGCTGCTGTCTGGGTTTACCAAAGTGCAGTTCTTTCTTCAATCATTACTATCATCAGTTCGCCTTACAATGGGCTTATTATCGCTCACGAGAAAATGTCGGCCTTTGCTGCTATTTCTATCTTTGATGCTGTTGCTAAATTTTTTATTGCAGTTATTCTATTCTATTCACCAATTGATCGTTTGATATTATATGCCATTTCCCATGTGCTGATACAGATGGTTGTTCGGATGATATATATGTTATATTGTAAGAAGAAGTTTGATGAGAGTTCATACCACCTTACATGGGACAAGAAAATTTCTACAAATGTTCTCTCCTTTGCAGGTTGGACACTTACGGGAAATGTGGCAGTCATGGGATATACACAAGGGCTAAACATTCTGCTTAACATCTTCTTCGGTGCTGCAGTTAATGCAGCACGAGGTGTGTCTGTTCAGGTTCAGGCTGCGGCCCGAATGTTTTTTGTAGGTTTTCAGACAGCAATCAATCCGCAAATTATCAAATCATATGCACAAAAGGATTATGAAAGGCTTCATACTCTTGTCTTTATGTCAAGTCGATTTTCTTTTTTCCTGATGCTGTTGGTTACGATGCCTCTTTGTATACATACTCAATATATTTTGGAACTGTGGCTTGGAGATGTACCCGAATATACAGCTGAGTTTATTCGTATTATGTTAATAGTTGGTCTTATTAATACACTTCAGAACCCAACAATGACAGCTCTCCATGCGACAGGAAACATTAAGACGGTGCAAATAGTAGAGAGCACTATGCTTTTGTCTGTTGTTCCTATTGCATATATCTTTCTAAAGTTCTTACACATTTCACCTGTTGCGGTATTTGTTGTTTATCTCGTCATCGAATTCATAACTCAGTTTGTTAGGGTCTATATGATATACCCCATGATTAAATTGAAAATGGTTGATTATCTTACAAAAATTATGTGGCCAATTAGTTCTGTTTCAATAGTGTCCGTAGTTGTCTGCTGGACTATAAGCAAAGTAATAGTTGTGTCAAATTTCTGGATGCTTATTGTAGCGATTGTATTTTATGTGGTAACTATTATAATAATAGTATTCATGCTGGGTTTACAAAAGTCAGAAAGGTTACTAATCAGTAGTTATATATACAAAAAAAAATTGAAAAACGACAAGTCGAATGTTTAATACAAAAATTAAAAATAGTTCACCATTCATCAATAAAGTTTCAATGGCTGTTTTGGCAACACTACCAATGTTGGCATGGTATAAGATTCCTTTTCCCGTAGGATTAGGGTATGCATTTGTCCTGTTCTTGTCAACATTTACTATTCTAAGAAACCGTTTTAGAATCAATGTAGTTCCTTTGACGTTTTGGATGGTATTTATCTATGTCTGCTTTATGTGGATGTATAATCATAAATTTGAGCTATGGACCTTGTTGCCTCCTGGAGGATGGGTATTCTTCATTTTTTTTCTCGCATTGCTTTGGGGGATTATGAATTTTGATATTAGATTACTAAAAAAATATATGTGGTGGGTAGTGTTAATTTCAGGTGTTCTTTTTTGGATACAGTTCGCATGTGTGGTAACTATTGGTTCACCTAAGTTCTGCTTTGTTCCCAATCTTACAGGAGAATTTACATATGAGGGCTTTACCTATGCTGATATTGTAGATAAGCATATGAGTGGAGGTATGCCTTGTTCTATCTTCCTTGAAAAATCTTACCTCGCATACTACTTTTTGAGTTATTTGGCATTAGTGTGGTTTGAGATAAAAGGAAAGAATCAGATGTTTACTAAAGAAACCGTCTTTGTCATAGCTACTTTGATAGCTTCTCGTTCGGGTACAGCATTGGTCGGTCTATCGGTCTTATTTGCCGTGAAGATGTTCTTCATGTTTTGGTCAACCAATGTTAGTAGACGTATGCTGCTTATTCTTATTGTAGTCCCTATGGTAGTTGGAGCAATATATCTGTATGTGAGCAGTGAAATGGGGCAGCAGATGCTTTCACGAACAGAAGAACTGTCATCAGAAAGTACAAGTGGGTTTACTCGGGTTGTCGGAGGATATATGATGTTTGATCAACTGAATTTGAATGAACAAATCATTGGAATCTCTGATGCTAGAGAAAAATTTGGATTTGAAAGATATGATGGTAGCTTTGTCTTTTATGTGAACGGGGTACAATCAATTCTTTTAAATTTGGGATTTGTTGGTGCTTTATTCTATCTTCTCTTTTATATGAATCTGTTTCGTAAAGTGAACTTATCATCAAAGATGTGTATAATAGTTTTGTTAATAATGGGTTTATTGGAATCAAATTATCTTAATCCATATATGATGCTTCTCACAATTATACCTTGTGCAGAAGTACACTTAAAGAAAAAGAAATATTATTCCATGGAAGTAAAAATGAGTTATACAAACTAAGAATATAAATATAATTATGAGGACTATACTTTTTGTATACAAGGGACATTTTAGTTATCTTCCTCCATTCCAGGCTCTTGTAGAGGCATTGCTCTCAACTAATGAGTATAAGTTGAAGGTTATATGTTCGGAAGAGGAACCTGACATGGATGAATTGTATAAGAATGTAAACCTTGAGTTTATTCATTATTATACCCTTGAACCAAGACATGGAATTGCATCAAGAGTACATAATCACTTGAAGAGTGTTAATCTTTTTAGGAGAAGAGTGCGACATGACTTGGACAGCCTTGATTATGATATCTTGTGGATTATACATGAACGAACTGCAGTTGGACTTGGGAATATACTTGATGGAAGAAAATATATCTTATCCTGTTATGAATATAGAGATACAAATGAACCCGAACTTCATAAGCCTCTTATTGCACTAACCAAAAATGCTAAAGTAAATGTGGTCTGTGAATTTAATAG
>CAKUYM010000497.1 GCA_934716785.1 uncultured Bacteroides sp.
CTTCATTCTCACAAAAATCAGCAATGGACAAACCACTCTGCTGCTGACGGAAAAGAACGGAGATAAATTTTTCTCTGTTCATCATGTGTTTACGTCGCTGCATCATAGGATATTATTTTTTGCAGCAAAAATAAGGAGAGAAAATAAAGAGTAGAAGATGTACTTATTCAGGCGCTTACGGTAAAAAGAAAGGGAATGGTGGAAATGTGATCTATGCGTCACGTCGGTCGCAGTTAGTCCCTATAATCCTTCCATTAAATCAAAAACGTGGTCGGAGCGTTTTTTTCAAAGGAATTTTCTCCGACGAAGTCGCGAAGAAAACTTCTTTGAAAAACGTAAGCCGGAACGTGGAGACAAGACGTTTTTGATTTATCTTTATTATAGGGACTTATAATTGTTATTAGGGTTTTATGATAGAAATGTGTGTTTTGTTTGGTATATATAGTCGGATGATTGATTTAATACGAGAGAATAGTATTTTTCTTTTCTTATTTCAAACAGAGTTTTTCTAAGATATTAGCTATTTATGTGGTTTATAATAGTTTGTAGAATATCTTTTGGAAATCGTTTTAGGTAAATAGCTTTTTATTATAATAGATATTAATGTTTATTGTCAACAAATCTAGGCTAAATATTTATTTGCTTTCAGATCAATTTCAAATAAAGTTTAGGTTGTTTTTAATAAACATGACTATATACATGATAGAAATTTCCTGTGGTATTATAATAAATATCTGTGTCTAGAGAGAATAAAAAAATATTGGTTCTTTTTAATTTGATTTCTTTTTAGTGAACTATAATTAGTTATAAAGAAAAGATTGTTTTAAAAATAGATTTTTTAGTGAGATAATTATTGTTTTATATAAAAAAGAGGAAATCAATAATGTCGTTTTTTAATTGGTTTATTCAGTGGTGCATTTTTCGCTCAATTATGGGTGAAAAAAAAGTCAGAATTGATTTTAGACCTTATGTGAAGGTATTTTATGCTTTTATTTATTATAAACACATCATATTTGTAATAGATTCTCAAAGGAATATTAAATAGATAGAAGATAAGCTAACAATAGGTGATTAGAAAAGGTAAAAGAATTGTTTTGGGGATTTTAACCATATTGATTTATGGTAATATAATAAATTAATCTTTGTTAATGTGAATCGTATGAAAAAGAAGCATTCCTTTTATAATAAAGAGGATTTCCTGCATAATTCTTGATTTTTATTTATTTGTCGAGAGAATGAAGAAATGCTCGGTCAAAAGATATATAGAGACTAATAAATGGTTAATCTTACAGGTAATAATCATAATTTAACTATTAAATTTATACATGAAAATGAAAACGAAAAGAGACAGATTTAATCTGTTTGAGAAGAAATGGTCAATGCTATTTCTCTTATTCATGGTGAGTGTTGGTTCTTTTGCGATGTCCGACCAGTCACCGACGACTGTTCGCGACCGGGTAATTGATTCCAATGGTGAGGCTCTTATTGGCGTATCAGTGTTGGTACGTGATACACAGAAGGGCACCATTACAGATAGTGGAGGTAATTTTTCAATTTCGGGTGTATCTGTCGGTTCTATTCTGGAATTCAGCTATATCGGTTTTGTCAAGACTGATAAGAAATTTGACGGTAAGGAATTGACAGTCATAATGCTGGAAGACAATACTTCATTGGATGAAGTTGAAATTGTGGCTTTCGGAACTCAAAAAAAAGAAAGTGTGATTGGTGCTATTACTACTATTGCTCCGGCTGAATTGAAAGTTCCGTCCAGTAACTTGACGACTTCTTTTGCCGGACGTATGGCGGGTATGATTTCTTATCAGCGTAGCGGGGAACCGGGTGCTGACGATGCTTCCTTTTTTATTCGTGGAATCACTACATTCGGTTACAATCAGAATCCTCTGATTTTGATTGATAACATTGAGTTGACTACTGCCGATTTGTCTCGTTTGAATACAGACGATATCGAAAGTTTTTCAATCATGAAAGATGCTACTGCCACGGCACTTTATGGAGCTCGTGGTGCAAATGGTGTGATTTATGTGAAAACAAAAGAGGGGCGTAAAGGAAAGGCTAAACTGAATATCAGAGTTGAAAATTCAATCTCACAGGCAACAAGAGAGATAGAACTTGCCGATCCTGTTACATATATGCAATTATATAATGAAGCAATTGTTACCCGTGATCCAAGCCAGCCGATTTATTTCTCGGAAGACAAAATTGCCAATACAGTTCCCGGTTCAAATTCACTTATATATCCGGCTACTGATTGGAAAAAGGAATTGCTGAAAGATTTCACAATGAACCAACGTGCTAATGTAAATATTAGCGGTGGTGGTGACGTGGCACGTTATTATGTGGCAGCCTCATTTTCACAAGATAATGGTATCTTGAAGCAGGATGGGAATAATAACTTTAATACCAACATTAATTTGAAGAAGTATACATTGAGATCAAACGTGAATATCAATGTAACAAAGACTACCGAGTTGCTGGTACGTCTGAGTGGAGCTTTTGATAATTATTCGGGACCGGTAACTTCGGGTACTAAATTATATAATATGGTCATGAAGGCTAGTCCTGTTATGTTTCCCGCCAAATATCCGGTTGATGCTGAACACCAATATGTAAAGCACACTCTTTTTGGAAATGCGAGTGACGGAGTTCTTTATTTAAATCCATATGCTGAAATGGTACGTGGGTATAAAGAGTACGAACGTTCAAATCTTGGTGCCTAAATAGAATTGAAACAAGACCTTAAATTTATTACTGAGGGGTTATCTGCCCGATTTATGATCAATGCTTCCCGTATCTCTTATTACGAACAGCCTCGCTGGTATAGTCCGTATTATTATGGATTATCAACTTATAATCAGTATACAGGAGAATATAGCATTGGTATGTTGAATTCGGAAGGAACCAATAAAGGTACTGAATATCTGACCTATGATACAGGTAAAGGAAAGAAGGAACTAACCTCGACAACTTATATAGAAGGAGCCTTGAACTATGCGCACGATTTCAAGAAGCATGGGGTTGGAGG
>CAKUYM010000498.1 GCA_934716785.1 uncultured Bacteroides sp.
TCATAAGGGCTCAGTTTTTCCGTTTCCATAATATGTTCCACACCCTCCACTACCACAATTGCATCATCCACAACGATACCGATAGCGAGAATCAACCCGAGCAAAGTCAATATATTGAGCGAGAAACCGAATATTAACATGAATCCGAAAGTCCCGATCAATGAGATAGGCACCGCTATCACCGGAATCAATGTTGCACGCCAGCTCTGCAAAGAAAGATAGACCACAAGTACAACCAATACCAATGCTTCGAATAATGTTTTGTAAACTTCGTGAATAGATTCGGATATATAAGTGGTCATATCAAACGGAATCTCATAGTTCAATCCCTCAGGGAAATTCTTGCTGATCTCTTCCATGGCTTCCTTCACTCTCCCGGCAACTTCCATGGCATTGGCACCCGGCAACATATAAATGCCAAGCACGGCTGCATTCTCACCATTGATACCACTCTCCGTGCTATACGAAGAAGCCTCTAATGATACGCGTGCCACATCCTTCAACCGGATAATGGAACCATTGGCATTGGCACGCACCACAATATCCTCAAATTGTCCGACAGTGGAGAGCCGTCCCTGAGTCGTAATGGGAATCGTTATATCCAATCCCTGCACCGGTTGTTGTCCAAGCACACCTGCCGCCGATTCCCGATTCTGATCCTTCAAGGCATTCTGAACATCCTGCACAGTCAACCCGAAGTTTGCCAGTTTATCGGGCTGCGCCCATATCTGCATGGCATAGTAACGACTACCGATATTCGACACACGCCCCACACCGGGAATACGGCGAATCACATCGAGCACATTAATGGTGGCAAAGTTGCTCAAATAGATTTCGTCAAATTTCGGGTCGGTAGAAGTCAAGCATAGAGTCATCAACTGACTGGGAGCCTGTTTCTCGACAGAAATGCCATTCTGCACCACTTCCGCCGGCAAACGGGATTCTGCCAATTTCACACGATTCTGAATCTCAACCGCAGCCAAGTCCGGATCGGCCGATACATCAAATGTCACCGTTGCCGAAAAGCCGCCGGAATTGGAACTGTTCGACTCCATATAGAGCATCCCCGGCGTACCGTTGATTTCCTGTTCAATAGGGGTAGCTACCGCTTGTGATACAGTAAGCGCACTCGCACCCGGATAGGATGCACTGATTTTCACCACCGGAGGTGTTATCTGCGGATATTGATCCACCGGAAGCATTGTCAGTCCGATTATACCGACAAGCACTATCACGATGGAGATTACAGCCGAGAAAACCGGCCTATCTATAAAAAAAGTAACTTTCATCGTTTATTCTCCTTTAGCGTTATTCTTCATTTCCGTGTCCGTTTTGCTTATCCGTACTTTCATTCCCGGAGTCAGTTTATGGAAACCTTCCACCACAACCCTTTCGCCTTGCGCCAGTCCTCTTTCCACCACTACATTGTTCCCTACTTCCGGTCCCAATTCGATAAAACGCTTCTCCACCGTATTATCCTTGCGCATTGTGTAGATGTAAGCTCCGCCTTTCTCGATAGTGACAGCTTTCATCGGGACAACAAGCGCCCCTTCGCGGACATCCAGCAGTAGCTTTACCTTTGTAAACTGTCCCGGCAATAATACTTGCTTCGGATTAGGCATTTCCGCACGCACGGAGAAAGTACCGGTCTGCGGATCAACTTGAGGTTCGGCAAAGTCCACATACCCCTTATATGGATAAACGGTATTGTCTGCCAATGTGATAGTGATATTCGGCTGCCAAGAACGGGTGGAGTCCTTCTGCCCCAAATTAATGTTTCTCTCCTTGCTTTTCAAGTAATCGAGCGCTGTCATACTAAAGTCTACCAGCACCGTATCACTTTTCACTATGGTGGCAAGCAATGATTTTCCACCGGGACCGACTAATGTGCCCAAGTCCACATTTCTTTCACTGATATGCCCCGAAAGCGGTGAACGAACGATAGTATACCCCAATTCAAGCTCAGCCTGCGCCAAATCGGCTTCACTCATAGCTACAGTTGCTTCAGCACTCTCATAAGCGGCTTCCGCATTGTCCAAATCCAACTGGCTCGCGGCATTCTGCTCAAACAGCGGACGGATACGTTTCAAGTCGCGTTCCGCTTTCAATGCTTGTGCTTCATCTTTCTTCAACTGTGCTCTGGCCTTGTCTGCTTTAGCACGATACTGATCCTGGTTAATTACAAACAGTACCTGATTCTTGTTTACATACGTACCTTCGGCGAAAAGCATATTTTCCAAATAACCTTCCACACGGGCACGTACTTCAACGAACTGCTGGGCACGTATACGTCCCACATACTCTCCATATATTTCCACATCATCCTTCACCACCGGTTCGGCAATAACCGTCGGCATTTCCGGCTTAACTTTCTGAGGACGGGTCAGTATCCAATATCCACCTGACACAACCAGCACACAGATTATAGTAGCAATGGTGCTCTTCTTCCTCAGTTCCAACTCATGTTTCGAAAAGAATAATTTCATATCGAATCCCATTATTAAATTTAACTTATGTTTGTTCTACACTTTCTTTAAAACAATTTGCATGCCGAAGTCCCTTTTCGCGAATTATCCACTGTCATTCAATCCATTACATTCATTTATACCGAATACCACAATGTGGAATCCATCGGGCAATGTGTAGAAATAATCCACAATTCCGACTTTTGGAACATTTTTTTTAATTCCCATTTCAACAACTAAACAAATTATGCCCTACATTTGTATTATAAATAACACTAAGCCGCGTTTCAATGAAAAAACAACTCTTTTCGACACTGATTTTGTCAATCTGCATTTTACTGCCTTTCCCCCTGCATTCTCAGGAACAACGAAAAAAGGTAGGAGTAGTTCTAAGCGGTGGTGGTGCCAAAGGAATGGCACACATCAAAGCATTGAAGGTGATTGAGGAAGCCGGAATTCCAATTGATTATATAGCCGGAACCAGTATGGGCGCCATTGTAGGTGGTCTTTATGCCATTGGCTACACACCGGAGCAACTGGACAGCATGGTAAGGAAACAGGATTGGACATTCCTGCTC
>CAKUYM010000499.1 GCA_934716785.1 uncultured Bacteroides sp.
GCCACATATCCCATCAACAAGGGGCCCACGGCACCGCCAACGGGAGACATCATCAGATATGAAGAAGCACGCTTGGTATGATTACCCAGTCCCCGCAATGAAAGTGCAAAGATTGTGGGGAACATGATTGCTTCGAAAGCATAGCCCAAGAACAAGGCTATCAGTGACACAATCCCCAAATTCAGCACAATCAAGGAGCTCGTCACCACCGTGCCGACGGCGCAAAAGAATAACACCTTCTCCGCACGTATCTGCCGCATCACCCAACTGCCGGCAAATCGCCCGCACATGAACAATCCCAGACCACCGAACGAAAGAACCGCGGAAGCGTCACGGGCACTCATCCACCCGTCATCTACCACATAGTTGATGAAGAAACTGTTAATGGAAATCTCCGCTATCTCATAACAGAATAATGCCACCACACCGAAAATAAAGAGCTTATGCGACCACAGTCCGCGTACTTGTTTCGGTGTGTCGGTATCTTCCTCATGGGTAATCTCCGGCAGGCGAATTTTGGAAAAGGCGAAAGCAACTGCCAGGACAACAACTCCCATCAATGTATACGGCAATGAGATGCTCGAACTTCCTTCTTCCGAAAACAATAGCAAACCGCCCACGAGCGGTCCGCAGATACAGCCTAACCCGTTAAATGACTGTGCAAGGTTCAGGCGGCTGGCGGCTGTCTCACGCTCACCCAATTCCGTCATATAAGGGTTGGCGGCTGTCTCCAAAAACACCAGTCCGCAAGCTATGACAAACAGTGAGAAAAGGAAGAATTGAAACGACATCCACTGTTCACCGGGGATAAAAAGCAGTGAGCCGATGCCATAAAGCAACAAGCCGAACACGACTCCCTTACGATAACCATACTTATTGATAAACAAGCCGGCAGGGATAGCCATGACGAAGTATCCCAAATAAAACATGACCTGCACCCACGCCGAATGGGCACGGCTTATATCCATCACATCTTGAAAATGCTTATTCAGCACATCCAAAATAGCATGTGCAAATCCCCACAGGAAGAAAAGGGAAGTGACCAAAATAAAAGGAATCCGATATTCCTTCTTGACTAATTTCTGCATAGCGAGTGTTTTAGTTTTACTTTCGGGGCACAAAGATAAACAAATTAAAATCTTGCCGTGCATCAACATTCAGTAATTGTGGTATGATAATCTGTAATACATATACTGTTCCTCTCTTTAAATACCTGTATATTTGCTCCGTGAAATAGTTTATTTACTAATTATATGCATATCAAGAAATCAAGAACACGTATGATTATAGGATGTATCTTAGCTGTTATAGCACTGTTGGCTGTGGCAGTCCTTGTCTTTATCAACCAACCCAGTTTTGGCCGGACACCCCGTGGCGAACGGATGGAAAGAATACTGAAATCTCCCAATTACAGGAACGGAGCATTTCAGAATCAGCATGAAACGGAGTTAATGACTTCGGATAAAGGGCGTTTTGAAGGGCTTTGGGAGTTTATCTTCAGAAAGATAGACGGACTCCGCCCCAATCAGCCCATCAAAGCCATAAAGACCGACTTACGGAAGATTGAACGCGACAAGGAAGTATTGGTCTGGTTCGGACATTCTTCTTATCTGATTCAGACGGGCGGCAAGCGGTTCCTGGTCGATCCCGTGTTTTGCATGGCTTCTCCCGTCTCTTTTGTCAATAAACCGTTCAAAGGAACAGATATCTATAAGCCGGAAGATATGCCGGAGATAGATTATCTGATAATCAGCCACGACCATTGGGATCATTTGGACTATAACACGGTAAAGAAGTTGAAAGACCGGATCGGGACAGTGATTTGCCCGTTGGGGGTCGGTGAACATTTCGAGTACTGGGGATTCGATAAAGAACGCATTGTAGAGCTTGACTGGAACGAGGATGCAAGCCTGACCGACCATTTTAAGATATATTGTCTGCCCGCCCGCCATTTCTCCGGGCGCGGCCTTTCTGCCAACCAGTCGCTTTGGGCTTCTTTCTTGTTGGAAACTCCTTCCCGAAAAATATATATAGGCGGAGACGGAGGTTACGACAGCCATTTTGCAAAAATAGGCGAACGCTTTCCGGATATTGACTTGGCTATTCTCGAGAACGGACAGTACAACGAAGATTGGAGATATATCCATCTGATGCCGCAGTACATGGCACGGGCAGCCAAAGACTTGAAGGCTAAAAGATTTCTGACTGTGCATCATTCCAAATACGCATTGGCAAAACACCGTTGGGATGAGCCGCTGAAGAACGAAGAGAATATGAGAAAGAATGATTCATTGGATGTGCTGACACCGGAGATAGGTGAGGTAATAATCTTGCAATGAAAAATCTGTAATTTTGGTAAAACATTCGGTAATTTATATACTCGAAAACAAATTAATCTGCTTAAATTTGCATTGGTAAAAAGTATGAAATTTAATTCTGACACTGAAATATAACTACTATAATTTGAAAACTAATAATTTATGCTACGTACTATCAGACTCACAGCCGCCATTGTGTGCTTCGCACTAATCACCCTGTTGTTTCTCGACTTTACGGGGACATTGCACACGTGGTTCGGATGGTTGGCGAAAATCCAATTCCTGCCGGCCTTATTAGCCTTGAACATAGGCGTCGTCTTATTCCTTGTTCTGCTCACTTTCCTTTTTGGGCGTATCTATTGCTCTGTCATTTGTCCGTTGGGTGTATTTCAAGATATTATTTCTTGGATATCCGGCAAGCAAAAGAAGAACCGGTTTCGTTATTCACCGGCAAAGAAATGGTTGCGGTATGGCGTTTTAGGGGTGTTCGTCATCATGATGGTTGCCGGATTGAATTCTCTTGCCATCCTTATAGCGCCCTACAGCGCATACGGGCGGATAGCGTCCAATCTCTTTGCACCGCTCTGGCAATGGGGAAACAACCTGTTGGCATATTTTGCCGAACGGATGAACAGTTATGCTTTTTATGAAACAGAGGTATGGATAAAAAGTCTTTCGACGCTTCTCATAGCCGCAGTTACATTTATTGTACTCGG
>CAKUYM010000500.1 GCA_934716785.1 uncultured Bacteroides sp.
GGGGAACCTTATCTGAAAGATATGGCATTGGCCATCCGCTATGCAGTCAGCCATGGAGCAGACGTGATTGTATTGCCTGAGCAAAATATACTGTATCCTGAAAAGCAGAAGCTATGGATAGTAAATGAATTAAAAGAAGCGGAAAAGAAAGGGGCTTTAGTTATAGTTCCTGCTTGGAACACTTCCGTCGACATGGACAACGTAGAATTTTTTCCGAACCGGAAAATGAGTAAAGACAAAGAGCTCACCAACTTTATGGTAGTCGCCTCTTCCGACAAGAAAGGGAATCCAGGCATGAATACTAATTACGGAGCAAATGCACTGGATATCTATGCCCCGGGAACAGATATATATTCGACATACACGGGAGACACCTACCGGACAGGATCGGGAGAAGGACTGGCAGCCGCTACTGTGGCCGGAGTAGCTGCCCTTATAAAAACTTATTTTCCCAAACTTACCGGCTCGCAAATCCGTGATATATTGTTGAAAAGTGTAACCTCACGCAAAGGAGTCGAAGTAGAAAAAGGAATCCGGATAGACGACAGACCCTCGCAAGATTTATTTCTTTTTGATGACTTGTGTGTTTCCGGAGGTATAGTCAATGCTTATCAAGCTATTTTGGAAGCAGAAAAAATGTAATTCATAAAAAGAATGATATGAAGAGAACGGGAATACTCACCGAGATATGGCTGTTATTGTTTCTAATCTATGGAAAGGAATGTATGTCGCAAATTCAAAATAAGGTTTGCGACACTATCCCTTATGAATTGATACATAATAAAATCATCATTCCTGTCACAGCTAATGGTGTTAAAACGAAATATATTGTCGATACCGGAGGAAGAACTGGAACTACACACGATATAGTTCGCGAAATGCAAGCCACCGCTGCAGGATATATGCGTATTTCAGATGTGAACGGACAAGGGCAGAACTATCAAGAAGCCTATGTTTCCAATGTATCCATAGGCAACAATTTCCAAATCAAACAATTGAAAACAATGGTACTGCCCAAAGATCCTTTTTTCACTGATTTAGGAGTTGCCGGCATTCTCGGCGGAGATGCATTCGCGCAATCTGTGATAACATTCGACTCTCGCAATAGAATCATGGTTATCAACTATCCCTATCGCCCCGAAAGATTGAAAATAACAGATGGCATTCCTCTTCAAGATGAAACGGAATATCATTCATTTATCACTGTCAAGCAAGGAGAGCAGGCTATAAAAGTTTTATTCGATACCGGTGCCGAAGGTTTTCTGCTATATTCAATGAAAGACTACAACAGACTGGCGGATATATCCGATATAAAAGAGATTAACCATGCAAACGGTATTGTATCTGCCGGACTAACCGGTCTGGGAGATCCTGTAGAAATCAAAAAATTGAATATACCATCTATTCGCATTACGAATAAGGAATTCACAAACGTTGGGTGCACTACGAGCATAATGAACGAAACAATCTTAGGAATAGATTTACTGAAATATGGAAAAGTGATCATTGACTATATGCGCAAACGTTTCTTTTTTCTTCCGTTTGACAACGAAAAAGCCGATATGGGCGGCGCTCCCGCTCTTTGGAATGTAAGTATATTGCCACGCAACGAACGATTTGAAATCACAACGATATGGGATAGTATGAAAGACCGGGTATCTTTCGGAGATCAAGTAATCAATATCAACGGGACTTCAATGAAAAACTGTCCGATGATTCAAGTATTCGTAGAAGAGATAATGAATGCGATCCCTAAGGATACCGGATATATCATTGTCAAAAAGGACAATATGGAGAAAAAAATAGAAATTAAAAAAGAAAGATAGGCGTACAAGATGAATTTGAAAAATATAATAATGAGAATATATATATGTTTGATTGCTTTCTGTTTTGTTTTAAACATTAAGGCACAAACACTGAACAGTATGACGGAAATCATTCCATTCAAAACAATCGATGGAAAGATTATCATAGAAGCCTGCGTAAATGGAGTAACAGCCAATTTTGCACTCGATTTGGCAGGACATAATGCATTACTTCCAGAAGCTGTCAGCAAGCTGAAAATCAACACAGGGAATGCCGGCAGTTTTGGTAGTTATCAGGACTTCAAATTCAAGCAAGTTTCAGTAACAAAAGTCTATGAAATAGCGACTTTGAATATCGGTTACAACACATTCAGCAATAATCTGCCAACATTCATATTAGAAGATGAACCTTATCTACGCAAACTGGGAGTAATAGGGATATTGAACTCAGAAGCATTCCGAACTTCGGTGTTGACCATCGATATGCAACGACAGAAAATCACTATCACCCAGCCATACCGACCCTCATACATGAAACTTAATTACAGAGAGAATATAGAATTAACAGAAGGCTTAGGCATAGTATGTCCTATAGTTATTCAAAATAAAACAATTCCTCTAATTTTAGATACATGGAGTGAAGGCTTAATCAACCTCACAGAAAAAGACTTCAACGAGTGGAGTACACTTTATCAGAAAGGGACTCCACAGAATATTTCGATCGGTTATAAAGAAGCAGTACAGGAAGAAGAAAGCTTGGTTTTACCTCAAACTACATTTATAAAAACAAAAATAGAAAATGCCATCGCCGTGAAGAATCCGTCTCTGAAACATTCTGTTTTAGGAAAGGAACTACTAAATCACGGTATTCTATCCATTGACTACGTTCACCAGAAAATATACTTCCAACCATTCGACTTAGCTCCTATCCCCGAATCGGAAGCCAAAATGACAGAAGTAAAAACGGAAGACGGTATAATGAATCCGATAAACCGCCAATTCTTCCTGGAACATATTTTTGATTATCGAACAGAAAATGATTTCGTTTATAACGGAAATAAGCCTGTAGTCATTGATTTTTGGGCAACTTGGTGCGGTCCTTGTATGAGGCTACTTCCGAAAATGGAGGAACTGGCCGAAAAGTATAAAGGCAAGGTCATGTTTTACAAAGTAAATGCTGATAAAGAAAAAGACCTGTGC
>CAKUYM010000501.1 GCA_934716785.1 uncultured Bacteroides sp.
TCCTTGTTCTACAGAAAAAACTAAAAGCACTTGATTTTATGAATTACGGTATTAGTATTTTATTCAGAGCAATCCCTTTGGCGATGGCGCTTTTCTGCTTCGGATACGGAGCATTCATTTACGGTTACGGAGATGCAGGAAGCCGTGCGGTGGCAGGTCCCGTGGTTTTCTCGCTCGGCATGATATGCATCGCACTGTTTTGCACGGCGGCCACCATCATTCGTCAAATCATACATACTTATAACCGGACTGCCAAATACGCTTTGCCGATTATCGGATACCTTGCAGCCGCAATCACCATTATCTGTGGCATATGCATCTTCAGCAGTGCCGCTTCCACACCTGCTTTCGTGGCAGGACACGTCATTACGGGGGTAGGATTTATTACTGCTTGCGTAGCTACTGCCGCGACCTCTTCCACCCGATTCTCACTGATTCCGGAAAACTCAAAAGCAGCGGGAAATGAAGTGCCGCAAGGTGCATTCTCCGTGGGACAGAGGCGGACTATGGTGACCATCACAGTCGTCATTTCCCTCATCGCATGGATATGGGCGTTCATTTTGTTGGGCAACAGCCATTTCCACCCCGCTTATTTTGTGGCAGGTCATGTGATGGCAGGTCTTGCATGTATCTGCACCAGTCTGATAGCATTAGTGGCTACCATCGCACGCCAGATACGTAATGATTATTCGACAAAAGAACGAAATAAATGGCCGACACTGGTTCTGCTGATGGGCTCTATCTCTTTTGTATGGGGATTGTTCGTGATTTTTGCAGATTCGAGTAGCGCAAACGGCACCACCGGCTACATTATGCTCGGCTTGGGACTGGTGTGCTACAGTATTTCCAGCAAAGTAATCCTGTTGGCAAAAATATGGCAGCAGGAATTCAAACTCGCCAGCCGCATACCTTTGATTCCCGTGCTCACGGCATTGGCTTGCCTGTTCTTGGCTGCATTTGTTTTCGAGCTGGCAACGGAACATGCCGATTATTTCATTCCGGCACGTGTCTTAGTCGGCTTAGGGGCTATCTGCTTCACCCTGTTCTCCATCGTCAGCATACTGGAAAGCGGCACTTCTTCCAAATAAAAAAACATGGCGTCACTATGCAATCCGGATAGTGACGCCATGCCAAGCATATAGTGATGCTATCGTGACCGGATAGCATCACTTTCTTTATTTCTTCAAACGCACCTCGTAGACATCGCTTCTGCGATCTTTCAGATTGCGGACACTACCATAAGTATGGAGTTCGTTCAGCAAGTCGAGGTCTACATCAGATACCAAGATCATTTCCGTATTCGGTGTTGCTTCCGCCCTCTTTCCGTCGGTTGGGAAAGCGAAATCACACGGAGTAAATACTCCGGATTGGGCATATTGGATATCCATATTATGCACACGAGGCAGATTGCCCACACTGCCCGCTATGACAACGAAGCATTCGTTTTCAATGGCGCGCGCCTGCGCACAGACACGGACACGGGAGTAAGCATTCTGCGTATCTGTCAAGAAAGGTACAAAGAGAATCTGCATTCCTTGGTCTGCCATCAAGCGTGAAAGTTCGGGGAATTCGACATCGTAACAAATCAGGACTCCGATCCGCGCACAGTCGGTATCAAAAGTTTTCAGCAACTTACCTCCGCTAAGCCCCCAGCTTTTTATCTCATCGGGAGTGACGTGCATCTTCTCATACATCTCGTATGTTCCGTCGCGCCGGCAAAGGAAACCTACGTTATAAAGTCCCCCATCCTCTTTTACGTACGGCATACTACCGGTTATAATATTGATATTGTAGCTGATTGCCAGATTTATAAACCGTTCGCGAATCTCATCCGTGTATTGCGCCAGTCCGCGAATGGCTTGCGATTCACCCTTGTCATTGTACTTCGACATCAAAGGAGCATTAAAATATTCCGGGAAAAGCACAAAATCGCTTTTATAATCGGACACTGCATCCACGAAGAATTCTACTTGCTCGAATAGGTCGTCCAACGTTTTATAACTACGCATCTGCCATTGCACCAGACCTACACGGACGGTTGTTTTCGGGGTTATATATTCCTGCGTCGGCGGTTGGTAATAGATGTTATCCCACTGAAGAAGGCAGGCATAATGTTTAGATTCTTCATCGTTCGGGAGGTAATTGGTCATCACTTTACGAACGTGGAAATCGTTCGATAACTGAAAAGTAAGAACCGGGTCATAGATTTCGCGTTGACGAACTCGTGCGATATATTCCTTCGGACGCATTTTATCGGCATATTTATGATAATTAGGGATACGTCCGCCAAACATGATGGCTTTCAAATTCAGTGTTTCACAAAGTTCCTTGCGATATTCGTACATACGGCGCGCCAAGCGCAATCCGCGATATTCCGGATGAATAAACACTTCTATGCCATATAGAATATTTCCTTTGGGGTTATGTGTGTTGAATGTTTCCTTGCCGGTGACCTGGGCATAGGTGTGGTCATTCTTCACTTTATCATAGTCGACAATAATAGAAAGGGCACACCCCACAATTTTATCGTCAACCACTGTAACGATCTGTCCTTCAGGAAAAATACTTATCAATTTCTCAATTTGGGCGTGAGTCCAAAAAACATCGCTGCCGTCAGAATATACACGGGTGAACGACTGGGATAACTGTGCATAATCCTCTATTTGAAGATTACGTATCTGCACTTTATTAATTTTAATCGGATGTTGCTCCATAATAATACGTGTTTTTATATAAAGACGGTGCAAAGGTACAGCTTATCTTTATATGATGTTATCATTACAAAATAAAAATGCATTATAAACTTATGAAAAGAACAGACTTGCCTCTTAATATTGGATTGTAAAATGATTATGACGTTCATTAAATAAGTACTATCTTTGTGGCATTAAGACTACAAACCTGTTTAACAATAAGCCCATTTCTATTTTGGTTCTTCGTCACTTTCGGGGCAGGTCATGTGTTAAAGCTAATAACTTTATTGCATAGCAAGGTAATTCCAGC
>CAKUYM010000502.1 GCA_934716785.1 uncultured Bacteroides sp.
TTGTCGCTTCCATCTGCGTTCATCACGAATACTTCGCGGTTACTCTTGTTCTCCGGTACACTGTAATAAGCCACCGTGTACACTATTTTCTCCCCATCGGGCGATACGGCGAATCCACCGATACGTCCCATGGCCCAAAGTGCTTCGGGAGTCATACGCTTCCCTTCAATCTTGATATCCGATTTCTCGATAAGCACCTGATCTGCTTTTCCTGCGTCTTTGGTTCCTCCGCAGGCTGCTAACAACATTGCTGCCGACATCATGAATAAATTGGCTTTTGTCATATTTTTAAATGGTTATTTGGTAATTTCTTAGTCAGAATAGCGGGACAAATATACGATAATAAAACGATTTTACTTATCTTTGTTCGCTATAAAATATCCAGTACGAATCATGAATGTATATAAACCGGAAATAGCGGAACTCTTACTACTGGTCGAAAAGAAATACGGCAAGGCTCTGCGGACGACTACCGATTTTGAGGAGTTTTCCTTTTATTTGCAGAAAAACTCATTGGGAAAGATTTCGACTTCTACACTGAAACGTTTGTGGGGATATGTGAATGATCTGCATATACCGCGTATGCAGACGCTTGACTTGTTGTCACGTTTCATTGGCTTTGACTTTTTCAGTGCTTTCTGTAGCTACTTGAAGAGTAGCAGTGCATACAATTCTTCATTCTTCTCTGCTACCCAGGTGATGGCGAGCGAACTTGCGCCCGGAACGGAGGTTGAAATCGGATGGTCTCCCAATCGTTATCTGCGTTTGCATTATAAAGGCAATGCCATGTTTGAGGTATGCGATGCCCGGCAGTCTAAGCTGCGCAAGGGAGATTGCTTCGAGACCTCTACTTTTTTGAAAGGGCAGCCCTTGTTTTTGCCGTACGTACTGCGTGACGGAGTTCGCACCTCACCATTTATCGCAGGGCGAAACGGGGGACTTACTATATTGAATTGCATTGATAATGAATGATGATTCTTTCACTTCCGGTTTTATAGACGAAGCGGTGTCTCCTGCTGATGCGGCTTTTACAGATATTCGGGAGATATACGTTTCCCATTCGGGGTATAACCGTTTGTTCCGTTGCCACAGGTATAGTAAGTTACATGTGTTGAAAGCCTTATTGCCGGTATATGAGGGAACTGCCTTTTATGAGCAGGCTCTCAGAAAGGAGTTTAATATCGGCTATCAGTTGGAGCATCCCCACATCTGCCGTACATTGGGATGGGAGAGGGTTCCGTCTGTGGGGCACTGCATCCTGCTTGAATATGTGGACGGAGTGACTCTTAGAGAATTTATGCAGCAAGGAAAGCTCACTCGTCCGTTGGCAGTCAAGATTATCGGCGAACTGTGCAGTGCCTTGCAATATATCCATAGCAAGCAGATTGTACACCGTGATTTGAAGCCGGACAACATCTTGATTACATACAACGGCAATAATGTGAAGCTGATAGATTTCAGCCTTTCCGATTGTGATGATTACGATGTACTGAAACTTCCTGCCGGCACACGTTATTACCTTGCTCCTGAAATGTTGCAGCCGGGCGTACCGTTGGATTTGCGTGCCGATATCTATTCGCTTGGAGTGATAATAGGAGAGATGGCTACTGCGCTGAGGGACAAACGGCTGGCTGCTGTTTCACGCAAGTGTACTCGCCGGAAGCGTGAGAAGCGCTATTCATCTGCAATGGAAGTGGCAAGTGCCGTTACCGCACCTCGCAGGAAACGGTTGTATGTCGGGATGGCTGCTGCTGTGTTGGTGGGAGCGGTTTGTTGGGGTATTTATGCTGTTGTCGGCGGCCGCTTGCCGATAGTTTCCTCTTCGGTTGCTGCTTCGTCGTCTTTTTATCCCGTCTATGGAAATCAGGCATGTAGCGAAAGTTGTCTCCACTTGCTCGCTTCCGAACGGATGCGGATGATGCATGCTTCCGATTCATTGGCGGACGAACATCGGTGGAAGACGGATAGCCTGCAACTGATGCGGCGACTGAGAGCAGCGTTGGATGCCGAGTATCCATTGCCAGAGTTGCAGGAGTCGGCGGCTTATAAGTGCCGGTGGCGAGGACTGCAACAAGAGGCGGAACGCCAGTTGAAGCTGGTCAAGTCGCTTGTCCGGCAACGCTGAATCTCATTCGATGATTGCAAGGTGCTGGAACTGCTTCCATGTGGAATGGTTTCTATATATCGGCAAGCTTTCCTTGGGAACGTGCAGCGTACAGTCGGTAAAGATCTTTACTACCCCGTAGAACGTGCCGGACTGGCATACAGGGGGAATGGCCGCTTTCACATATAGATGCCGGAGGGTGCATCCGTCGAAACAATAATCCGACAGCGTCTCGCAGGCACTCCCCAAGGTGACGGACACGAGCTTGCTGCATTGCTGGAATATTCCGAGCGGAATACTTTGCAACCCGTCCGGCAGTACGACCGATTCTATCTCGGCGGCATAGAAAGCCGACTTCCCGATGCTTGTGAGCGAAGCAGGAAGCACAATAGAACGCACTTTGCATTTCTGCAAAGCATATTCTCCGATACTTTTCAGCGTAGGCGAGAAGCGGATTTCATCTTTCTCCATCCCTTCGGGAAACCATACGAGTGCTTCTCCATTCAGACTATATACCACCCCGTCTATACCGATATATGCGGGATTCCCCTCTGTGACGGATATATGAGCGAGACGGAGACATCCGATGGAAGGAGTCAGTTCCTTCGTGCTTCCCGGAATGGAAAGGGACGTCAGTGAGATGCAGTTGTGGAAGGCATCCTGTTCGATTTTCAAAGTATTTGCCGGCAGTTTGATTTCCGTCAGTATATCCAGTTCGCCAAACATTCCGTAGCCTATTGTACGCTCTTCCGTATATCGCGATTCATTGTAAGACAATCCGCCTGCAACGATGTTTGCATCCGTCAGGTCCAACTTCTGCAACTGCCCTTGTGTCGGTTTGCCAAGTGCATCTTTGCCGCACATTTCGCGGATAAATCGGATGTCTGTCC
>CAKUYM010000503.1 GCA_934716785.1 uncultured Bacteroides sp.
AGATGAAAGTCTACAAGAAAGAGAAAGCCGCCTACGACTCGCTGGGTAAGGAACGTGCGAAAACAGAGGCACCACAGAGGCCTGCCAACAGGATGTTCCTCATCTCGGGCAACAACACCGGCACGGGCATTCTGCAGAACATCATGGACTCCGACGGACAGGGATTCATCTGTGAAGCCGAAGCCGACACCCTCTCCACGGCCATCAATGCGGAACACGGCCACTGGAGCGACACCCTGCGCAAGGCGTTCGACCATGACAGCCTATCCTACAACCGCCGCACCGACCAGGAATACCGTGAGGTAAGGAAGAGCTATATCTCCCTCAGCATTTCGGGCACACCGTCGCAGGTGAAATCCTTCATCCCCACCACAGAGGACGGCGCCTTCTCCCGGGAGTTGTTCTACTACCTGTATGGCATCGAGAAGTGGAAGGACCAGTTCCTTGAAGAAGACTTGGATCTGGAGGAGGTATTCACCAACATGGGATTGGATTGGAAGAAGGAAGTGGAACGGATAAAGGCGCACGGGCTGCACACGCTCCGCCTCACCGATAAGCAGAAAAAGGAGTTCAACGCCTGCTTCTCCGAGCTCTTCACGCGGTCGAGCATAGCCAACGGCCGAGAGATGTACAGTTCCATAGCCCGTCTGGCGGTCAACCTGTGCCGCATCATGTCGATCGTGGCGCTCCTGCGTGCCCTCGAAAGCCCGCGTCCCTATGATTTCAGGGAATCCCCCTCTTCCGGGCTCACTCCGGAAGCGAGTATTCCTGCCGACAACCTGAAAGACAACATCATCACCCGTTGGAACCTGAGCATCACCGCCGATGACTTCCATGCGGTGCTCAGCCTGGCAGAACCGCTCTACCGCCACGCCACGCATATCCTGTCCTTCCTGCCCTCCACGGAGATCAGCCGCCGCTCCAATGCCGACCGTGATTTCCTCTTCTCGCAGTTGGGTGATAAGTTCACCCGTGCAGAGCTGCTCGACAAAGCGGCAGCCATCGGAATCAAGAAAAATACGGCAATCACCTGGCTGAAACGTCTCACCCAACGTGGCCTATTGATCAAGGCAGAAGACAGTGGATTATATGTACGCGCATGTGTGCGTGTGTGATTGAACCCCTAAAAAGTGTACATGTTGAACCCTTTTCTCGCTTTCCCCGATAATTTCGTCGTGTTTCAGACGTGATAAAACAGGGCAGCGTTTTACGAGAGCTAAAGCGGCGCTTTAAGAGGTGTAAAGCTAAGCTTTAGCCTCCGTAAAGCGCCGCTTTTTTTTATGGTCATTTCCGCTCCCCTATGATGCCCTTTATTTTCCTATGGCTCTCCCAATGCATCCACAATCACCCGCACCTCCAGCGGAGTGTAAGAGCGATGTTCCGGCAGGTATCCCAAGTCATACAGCCGCTGCAGAAGACCGGGACACCGCCCTATCCATTTCTGCATCTTCCGGTAAGCGGCAATGCTGGTCAGTTCGGGACTATAAAGTTGTGCCAGCTCCATACGCCCATAGGCACGTATCTTGAATTCTTTCATAATAGACAAGTTATTGATTAATATTGATTTACTGTTACAAAAATAATCAAATTTATCCACACTGCCAACGTTTTTCCATTGAATAACAGACCATAACGGCATATAACTGACAAGGAGTGAGCATAACCGTACACAACCGATTTTCCCGCTTCCGGGTGTCGTATCTTTGTAATGTCGGAAGGGGAAAGAATCCCGAAGACACAAAGTTTTTAACCCTTTAATTTTCACAATTATGATTCGTTACAAGATTTACCAGAACCAGCAAAAGAAAGGCTTGAATGCGGGCAAGTGGTTCGCCCGTGCAGTAAGCGACGAAGTGTATGACCTCGACAAGATTGCCGAGCACATGGCGAAGCACAACTCCCCGTTCTCCGCGGGCTCCATCAAGGGTGTGCTCACCGACATGGTGGACTGCATCAAGGAGTTGCTGCTCGACGGCAAGAGTGCGAAAATCGACGACCTCGCCATTTTCGGTGTGGGAATCCGCAGCAAGGCAGCCGATACGTTGGCAGAGTTCTCCCTGGAGAAGAACATCATCGGCATGAGGCTCAAGTCACGCGCCACGGGCAATCTGTCCACCACCAAGCTGAAGTTGGACAGCCAGCTGAAGCAGCACGCCGAGTACCAGAAACCTACCGACGAGGAGAACGGTGGAAACGGCGGTAATGGCGGTGGAAACGGCAACGGAGGTGACAACGGTAACGGTGGTGATTCCGGAGGCGGTGAGACTCCCGATCCCAATCCGGGCGGCAACGGCGAGACTCCCGATCCTTCAGCATAATCTTTAACCTTTAAAATAATTAATTATGAGCAATTCATCATCGCGTCGCTCCGCTTGGAGCTTAGTTCTCAAAATCATCATTACCGTTGCCACCGCCATCGGAGGTATATTCGGAATACAAAGCTGTATCGGCTGATGAGAACTATCACACTGATTATCATTCATTGCAGTGCTACGCTGGAGGGGAAATCCCTCTCGGCGGAAGCCTGTCGTGCCGACCACATCCACCACCGTGGATTCAGCGACATCGGGTATCATTTCTACATCACTCGTGACGGGAAGCTCCATCGCGGACGGTCGATAGAAAAGGTAGGAGCACATTGCCTGAACCACAACGCCCATTCAGTCGGCGTATGTTATGAGGGTGGACTGGATGCGAACGGGAAGCCGAAAGACACCCGCACGCCGGAGCAAAAGGAATCGCTGCTCGCTATACTGGGAGAGCTGAAAAGACAGTTCCCGAAAGCACTGATCGTAGGACATCGTGATTTGAATCCGATGAAGGGATGTCCTTGTTTTGATTGTGTGAAGGAATATATATAAAAAAACAATGCAATTTAAAGAAGTTCTTTGCAGCGAATCTTAAATAAAGAGACGCATCATAATCGGTTAATCCGTAAAAATACGTATCTTAGCGGGCACAAAACAGTAATCAATATG
>CAKUYM010000504.1 GCA_934716785.1 uncultured Bacteroides sp.
TTCTTTCAGTGAGTATGCTTTCCCTGCTTCAATCTTTTCTGCAGCCAACTTTTGATTTTTTGTCAGTTTACCCATTACAATTGAAGTTTATTAGTTATTAACCGGGAACTCCCCTTTTACAGCGATACCCATACTTCTAGCTGTACCTGCAACCATTCTCATGGCAGCTTCCACAGTAAAACAGTTCAAGTCAACCATTTTGTCCTGAGCAATCGTACGAATCTGTTCCCAAGTAAGCTCGGCAACTTTCTTACGGTTAGGCTCAGCAGAACCACTCTTTACCTTAGCCACTTCAAGTAATTGAATAGCAACGGGAGGAGTCTTGATTACAAAATCGAAAGACTTATCTGCGTAGTAAGTAATGATAACAGGCAAAATCTTACCTGCTTTGTCTTGGGTTCTGGCATTGAATTGCTTGCAAAATTCCATGATATTGATACCCTTAGAACCTAAGGCAGGTCCAACTGGGGGTGATGGATTTGCAGCGCCTCCTTTAATCTGTAATTTGATTAGTCCAGCAACTTCTTTAGCCATTTTTTTATTGATTTATATATAAACATTAAACGAAGAACAACAACAGCGTAACAATTCCGTGTTATTCTTTTTCCACTTGCATAAAGCCTAATTCAAGCGGCGTTTTGCGCCCGAATATCTTCACCATGACCTTTAGTTTCTTTTTTTCGCTATTCACCTCTTCAATGATACCACTGAATCCGCTGAAAGGACCAAAAGTAACCTTTACAGTTTCACCGACCATGTATGGAATATTGAGTTCTTCACCCGTTTCCTGCAGTTCGTCCACTGTACCAAGTATCCGATTCACTTCTGATTGTCTGAGAGGCACCGGTTTGTCGGAGCCGCCAAGAAAACCTATCACATTCGGAGTATTGCGTAAGTGATGAGCAACCTCACCCACCAAAGCAGCCTCCACCAAAACGTAACCAGGAAGATAACTTCTTTCCTTCACAATTTTTTTACCATTGCGAACCTGGTAAACCTTTTCGGTAGGAATCAATACCTGAGATACATATTCACCAAGGTCGCTGTTTTTAATATCAGCCTCAAGGTATTCCTTCACCTTAGCTTCTTTTCCGCTAATAGCACGCAGAACGTACCATTTCTTCTCAATCTCAGCCATTTTCAAATCCTAATTTAATGTGGATAAACGATTTTCTCCATGAAGTTCTGGAAACAGACATCCATACCCCATACTACCAATGCAATAAGCAGGGAAGCATATAAAACAACTACTGCACTGTTAGCAAGTTCAGAATACGTAGGCCACGATACTTTATGAACAAGTTCGTCGTAAGATTCTTTAATATAAGCTATTACCTTTTTCATTTCAATAATATTAGCACGGGAGGAGAGGCTCGAACTCCCGACACCCGGTTTTGGAGACCGGTGCTCTACCAACTGAGCTACTCCCGTGTGTAGACAATCAGTTCCCGATAAAAAATCGAGAACTGATTAATTATTTTGTATTAGTCAAGAATCTCAGTAATCTGACCAGCACCTACTGTACGTCCACCTTCGCGGATAGCGAAACGAAGACCAGTATTCAATGCTACTGGGTAGATCAACTCAACTGTGATAGTTACGTTATCACCCGGCATTACCATTTCAGTTCCTTCCGGCAAAGTGATTTCACCTGTACAGTCCATAGTACGGAGATAGAACTGAGGACGATATTTGTTGTGGAACGGAGTGTGACGACCACCTTCTTCTTTCTTCAGGATATAAACCTCAGCTTTGAATTTAGAGTGCGGTTTAATCTGACCCGGTTTACAAAGAACCATACCACGTTTGATTTCGTTCTTGTCAACACCACGAAGCAACAAACCAACATTATCACCAGCTTCACCTTCATCCAACAGTTTGCGGAACATTTCAACGCCAGTTACAACTGATTTCTTATCTTCACCCAAACCAAGGATTTCAACTTCGTCACCTACATGGATAACACCAGTTTCGATACGACCTGTCGCTACAGTACCACGACCTGTGATAGAGAACACGTCTTCAACCGGCATCAAGAAAGGTTTATCGATATCACGCGGAGGCAGCGGAATCCAAGTATCAACAGCATCCATCAACTCCATTACTTTTTCTTCCCACTTTTCAACGCCGTTCAATGCGCCAAGAGCAGAACCACGAATGATAGGAGTATTGTCACCGTCGAAATCATAGAATGAAAGAAGCTCTCTCATTTCCATTTCAACAAGCTCCAACATTTCTTCGTCGTCTACCATATCGCACTTGTTCAAGAATACAACCAAGCGAGGAACGTTTACCTGACGAGCCAACAGGATGTGTTCGCGAGTCTGAGGCATCGGACCATCAGTTGCAGCAACTACGATAATAGCACCATCCATCTGAGCAGCACCAGTTACCATGTTCTTTACGTAGTCGGCGTGTCCCGGACAGTCAACGTGTGCGTAGTGACGGTTAGCTGTTTCATACTCAACGTGTGAAGTATTGATAGTAATACCTCTCTCTTTTTCTTCAGGAGCGTTGTCGATAGAATCGAAAGAACGCAATTCAGAAAGACCTTTCTTTGCCAACACAGTAGTGATAGCAGCAGTCAACGTTGTCTTACCGTGGTCTACGTGACCGATTGTACCAATGTTTACGTGCGGTTTGGTACGTTCAAATTTCTCTTTAGCCATAGCTTTACTTGTTATTTATTTGATTAATAATCAGCATTTACATCTTATGAGCTGTTACCGGGACTTGAACCCGGGACCTCTTCCTTACCAAGGAAGTGCTCTACCGCTGAGCTATAACAGCAAGAAAAGAGAGCGGAAGACGGGGCTCAAACCCGCGACCCTCAGCTTGGAAGGCTAATGCTCTATCAACTGAGCTACTTCCGCATTCTCGCCAAAGTTGTCACTCTGATCGTGGGCAAAGATGGATTCGAACCACCGAAGGCGTAAGCCAGCAGATTTACAGTCTGCCCCATTTGGCCACTCTGGT
>CAKUYM010000505.1 GCA_934716785.1 uncultured Bacteroides sp.
AGGAAACACAGAAGGGAGTGGAAGTAATGTGTAACGAGATAGAAGAGATTTACAGTGAAGGTATTGAAAGAGGAGAAAGACGTGGCGAATTGAGAAAAGCTAAAGATACAGCATTATCTATGGCGGCTGATGGAATGGAAGTGGAGAAAATTGCCTATTATCTAAAAGTAAATACGGAGACCATAGAAGAATGGCTTGAAGAAAGTTTAAGTGTTGTGCATTGATGAGAATCAATGTTAATAAGTAGTTGCTTTCTTGGAAGCTGATAAAAAGCAATAAATGCAAACGGCGTGCTGAGCTTACTTTTAGCTCAGCACGCCGTTAATTTACTGTTCTTTTATAAAAGAACAACAGTGCTTTCCTGTGGTGCAAGTACAATATCCTGACCAATTTCTGTGCGGTTCTTGTTAGACAAAAGGAGCTTCTTTGGTTCGGAGGACAGATGAAGGAGTTCTTCCTTTTCGCCGAAGTTTCCAAGAACGAGAATACGTTTGTCATCTTTTTCGCGGCAGTAAGCCATCAGCATCTCTTTTTCCTGAAATACAGGAATAGTTTTTCCGTAGGTAAAAATATCTTTGTATGTATCGGATTTACGCAGTGCAATCAGTTTTTTATAGTAGTTTAAAACAGAGTCGGCGTCTTTCTCCTGGGCTGCCACATTGACATCCGGGTAGTTGTCATTTAAGCGGAGCCATGGTATTCCTGTTGTAAACCCTGCATTGGAAGAAGTATTCCACTGCATTGGGGTTCTGGCGTTATCACGGCTGAGTCTGCCGATTTTGTCTAAGGCATCTTTTTCTGATAAACCGGCTTTCAGAGCCAGATGATATTGATCAACGGTATTGAGATCGTCAAATTCATCAACACTTTGCCAATTTGTGTTGGTCATGCCGATTTCCTGCCCCTGGAAAATAAATGGCAGACCGCGAAGCAGGAGACTCATAGTGCCGAGCATTTTGGTGCCGCAGGCATTACGGGCATAAACCGGAAGATATCGCGAAGCACCCCGGGGTTCGTCATGATTCTCGATAATATTGGATTCGAAACCACAGCCATAAGCCTGATCCTGGGCATGAAAAATAGCTTTTTTCCATGCAGGGAAAGCAACGTCAGGGGCATCATACCAACCGTGTTCACCGGCGGAGAGAAGTTCCGTACTGAAGTCGAAAATAGTCGAAAAATAACCATTTTCTCCGATAAAATCAGACAGATCATCATCAGTAATATTAAAAACTTCACCTACAGTAAAAGCACCATGCTTATCAAAGGTTTCACGTTTTAATTCGCCGAGCATTTCGGAGACCCCGTATTTTGTACCAAGGGTTTTGGTACAAAAAGCAAGACCGTCCAGGCCGTCCGGCTCAAGCATTGGAAAATCAAGATTCTTCTTGACATTGATAATAGCATCGATTCGAAAGCCGGCCAGTCCTTTGGCCAGCCACCAGTTGACCATTTTGTAAATCTCCTGTCGAACCTTTGGATTCTCCCAGTTGAGGTCAGGCTGTTCTTTGGCAAACATATGAAGGTAATATTTGTTAGTGCCCGGAATCGGTTCCCAGATATTGCCGCCGAAATAAGAGCGGGCATTGTTGATGGGCTGTCCGTCTTTGCTCTCACGGATATAAAAATAATCGCCGTATTTACCCTCCGGGTCAGCCATGGCTTTTTTGAACCATTCGTGTTCACTGGAACAGTGATTGACAACCAGATCCATCAGCACATACATATTTCTTTTCTTCGTTTCTGCGATCAGTTCATCAAACTCATCCATCGTACCGAACTGCTCACCAATGGCATAATAATCAGAAATATCATATCCCTGATCAACAAGGGGAGAGCGGTAGATAGGGGAAAGCCACAGAATATCTATACCAAGTTCTTTCAGATAATCCAGCTTCGAAATAATGCCACGCAGATCGCCAATGCCATCGCCATTGCTGTCCATAAAGCTCTTCGGATAAATCTGATAAGCTACTTTGTCATGCCACCATTGCTTCTTCATATCAAAACCTCCTAAAGGAAAATAAAATCAAAATTGCGTAAATATTCTATCCTTTATGCGTCAAGTTTCTTATGTAAGTTTTTGTTGGCTGTTGCCAGCATCAGTTTAATTCGGTTGATCTGGTTGACTTCACTGGCACCCGGGTCATAATCAATGGCTACGATATTGGCTTCAGGATGCTGATGGCGCAGTTCCTTGATAACACCTTTGCCAACGATATGATTCGGCAGGCAGCCGAATGGCTGTGTACAAACGATGTTCGGTGCACCGTTGTGGATCAGTTCCATCATTTCACCCGTCAGGAACCATCCTTCACCGGTCTGATTGCCGATGGAAACAATTGGTTCTGCGTATTTCGCCAGATCACGAATGTTGGCAGGCGGGTCAAAGCGTTTGCTGGCTTTTAATTCATCGCTGGCGGTCTTGCGGATGGCTTCAAGAAAAGCGATACCGGCATTGCCGAGAATCTGTCCCTTCTTGGATTTGCCAAGCTTCTCATACTTAAAATTCGAGTTGTAGAATGAGTAGAGAAGGAAGTCCAGAAGATCAGGCATGACAGCTTCAGCACCCTCGGATTCGAGAAGATCCACAAGATAGTTATTGGCAGACGGTGAGAACTTAACAAGGATCTCGCCTACAATACCGACTCTTGGCTTCTTGATGGTTTCATTCAGCGGAAGATTATCAAAGTCATGGATAATACCTTTGACGTTCTGCTTGAAACTGTTTTTGCCTTTGCCGATCATGGAATCCAGACAGATATTCTTCCATTTCTCATGGAGCGCATTGGCAGAACCTGGAACCTTTTCATAAGGACGTGTCGCATAAAGTACGCGCATGAAAAGATCACCGTAGACAATTGCCTGGAGGGCATTCTTTAACATTGGCAGTGTGTATTTGAAGCCAGGATTCTTCTCGATACCCTGCGCACTGATGGAGACAACCG
This sequence comes from uncultured Bacteroides sp., assembly GCA_934716785.1. Lineage (GTDB taxonomy): Bacteria > Bacteroidota > Bacteroidia > Bacteroidales > Bacteroidaceae > Bacteroides. The sequence goes on from CAKUYM010000505.1 coordinate 2,949, forward strand.
GAATCTGTGACAT
>CAKUYM010000506.1 GCA_934716785.1 uncultured Bacteroides sp.
GAACGGAGTACCGTCTTCGGCTGTTATCGTGAAATCCGGGGCTGTTGCGCCTTCTTCCGTTCGTGCTAAATCTTCAGCATACTCTTTCATCTTGGCTACTTGAGGATCGTCCTGCAAACTTGCATCGAGAAGAGCTATCGTTTCTTTTAGTTGCTGGCCGGTCATGCGGGCCGATTTATAGCTGAGCAAGCGCAGGGAGATAACAGAACCCGGATAGGTACGTATGAAATTCATCTCCGCTTGTTCCAGTTCCTCGCCCTTCTGTTTGATCTCATTCTTAATGCTGTCTTTGTAGTTCTCAGAATCGGCATCATGCTGTGCCAACAGGCTGTGAAGGTTGCTCATGACACCATACATGGAGTTTACGTCCCGGTTGAACACAATATATTCTTCATTGGTTTTTGTTCCTGTCACCTCGCAGTGGTAGCGTTCTCCCTTCACGGAAATGTCACCGTTCTCCAGATAGAAATCTGCCAAAGGAACAAACTTATCTTTGAATGACAGCGTTGCCCATAATGGCTTTGGCGTATCTTCACCTTTGAATTCGAACTTACCTTGGGTGATGACCGCACTGTCTATCACAGTAGCCGGTGGGCCCACTAACTTCAGATACACCATAGTACCGTCTTCGATACCCGTCACATCGCCATGAATCCGGAAGCCCGGTTTCTGGCATGAAAATAGCATAAGGATGCTTACAAGATAAATTATTTTTTTCATGGTTACATTATTTTTCTACAAATACTTTTTATTTCTCCACCCACATTATTATACTGCTTCAATATTTCTCCACCGGCTGTCAACGTTGGGTTGATGATGAGCAGGCTGCCTGAACGTTCGGAATTACTTCCGGTGATGGCTATGCCGAATTCATTGACATTCTTATTCGCATCATAGGCATACTGCATTGCTGTGATTTGTCCGTCATAAGTTGCGATATCATTCATGGCACTTGCTCCGGCGGAAAGGGCTTCCAGATTGAGGGCTTTTAGCTGATTGCCTGTACCGATCATCAGATAAGGAATGTTACGGTGGGCTGCAAAGCAACTTTCGTCATTGATGGCACCGTCAGGAAATTCATACCGGGCAACAAGCGTGAATATGGCATTGTATGTGGAGGACATTACATGCATGACATATTTCCCCTCCGGTGTTTTTACGATGCTGAGGGCTTTCTCGTCTTTGCTTTCGCCCATCCATACGGATGTACCTTGTATGTCATTGGGATCGAAGTCATGAGTAGAATTTGCTTCATCGACGCTTAGAGACGAAACGATGGTGGACAACGAGGAACGGTTGAAGTAGACATAGCGGTGATTCAGTTCATCCAAAGCGACATAATAATCGGTATGCGGCTTTGCGAAATAAGCTCCTATCCGATAGTCTTTGGAATCTCCGTCCAACGGATATTGATAATAGGCATCGTCGGGAGTGCCCATTCCACCCGTTACTTTCGCATATATTTTCCCTTTGTGAATCAGGAACAAGGCATTGTCCGATCTGTAATATTCCGAATTTATATTCTGTATCTCCAAGTTGCCGGCATGGAATTCGTCTTCATAATATTTGAGACGGAGCAGACTGGTGCCGTCCAGCTCGACGCTTTTCCCGTTACGGCAGAGCACGCTGATGCGGTCCATCCATGCCCCGGTGCTGCCGTCCTGATATCTTATCTGTTTGACCGTTAGCGGCGTGCCGGCAAGTGTCTCACCGTTTATCTCCTTGTACACGTCGTCATACAACAGTTGCTTGTCTTCGTATGACTGGAATGACAGGCATGGCGCATTATTGAGCGTGCTGAAAATCATCCATCCGGTTTGGAACGGAGAAACAACGGCAAGGTCTATACGTTTGGAATAACGTACATTGGTCGTTTTGTCAATGACTTCGAAAGTCAGGGGATCTTTCGTTGCAAGGACATTGGTGAACGTGTAATCGAAACTCGGTTCCGTAGAGAGAGTATCACTTCCAATTCGCCAACAATATTGCAAGTTGTCAGGTGCTATTTTTGTGGTAATCTTCGGAGTTATTGCCTGACGTTCCTGCAAGATGAAACGGTACGAATCAGCAATCCCTTCGATGGATACCTCCTCTAATGGAGTGTAGTCATAATTGCCATCGTCCTTGATGCATCCACTAAGGAGCAGTGTGGCAAAAAACAGGGTTGAATATATCTTTTTCATATCTGTGTCTTATATTAGTAATTACCTAAACTTTGTGCTACAGGCTTTTGGAGATCTTCATCGTATGGATTCCCTTTCTCCTCATAGAGCCAATTCTTGAATGACATGATGGTGGTGATTACTTCGGAACTTCTGTAGTTTTTATAAATATAGTTTCCCGTACCGTAGTCCAGCCACTGAATATATTTATCGGTCTCGAAAGGATTGCTCCCGTCTTCAACTTTCATGAACTCCAACCACAAGCGCAGTTTGGTAGGAGAGTAGCTTCCCATATAGCGGTCGTAAACGGTATAGTTCCACCAGTCGGGCTTTACAAGCTGGTCGGTTACGATGATTTTTACCCGGTTCACGGGACCGGCTTTGAAATAATCGTTGTCTGTGAGCTGGAGGGTCAGCTCGAACGATTTATCTTTCATATCTTCGGTACGAAGCAGGGTGATTTTGGCTACGCCGTTGTTTTCGTTCGCCGGAATGATTTGAGCTGTTTGCGCATCTATCTTATAGTGCACTCCCTCTACAGCCGTACTTTCATCACCGACCACTTGCCATGTGAAAGGCATATCCGTATCCACGAATCTTCCGGCATACGTCACCGGTATTTCGAATGTCTTTTCTTTGACCGAAGCATCCGAGAATGTAAAAGTGAAGGATGTGGAAGGAACTGTGGCTTCGTCCGTCACATTGAAGTCGAATGATATGTAGTTGTGATTGTCGAAAACGTCTACCTCATCCGTAGAACAGCTTCCGGCAAAGAATACTGCTACTGTCAATAAT
>CAKUYM010000507.1 GCA_934716785.1 uncultured Bacteroides sp.
CAGTCCGGTAAGTAGTCCGCTATCACCCAATAAATTCAGATAACCGGCTAACGTTGTCGTATTTCCCGCATCTTGCAGTGAGCCGATCATTTTAGTCAGGGATACGATTTCTCCTGAATAGGATGCACCCAGTTCAAATGTCTGACGCAATAAGGCCGGTTTTCCAATGGGAGAATCATATAAAATATCCTTGTTGATAGTAGCATCAATAATTGCTCCGTTGATATATTGACTCCATCGCTCTTCGTCTTCAATCAGAAAAGCGGCGCCGGGATAGCCACCGAAATATATATATTGTTCCAAAGAGATTCCGAATGCGTCGCGCATCTCCGGATAAGACCAGTGCGTCATTCTTATTTCTTCGAAACGACCCATCATGGAGTCTGATAATCCTTTCTCTAACAGAACACGTGAAGAACCAAGAAGAACTACTTTTATATTAACGTCATTGAAAGTATCCGCGTCCCATTCTTTCTTGACTACTTCACTCCAGTTCTTTATTTTTTGTACTTCGTCGATGACTAAAATAAATTCGGTTTTGTTTTCTACCCGCATTTGTATTCTTGCCGTATTCCAACAGTCTGAAATCCATCCTGTTTGTGTCGCAGGGACACTGTCGGCAGAATAAAGTTGGAACGGTAGCCCCAAGTCTTTAAGAACCTGCTTCACAACCGTTGTTTTTCCGACTTGCCGAGGACCTAATACTACTTGCAGAAAATGTCGATCCTCTTTTAATCTTTTTATAATCGTTTGATATTGAGCTCTTTTATACATATATTTCTGATTTACTCAATGCATTGAGCTATTTTACTCAATGCATCATTGTTTTTTACTCAATGGCATCTGCAAATATAAATATTTTATTGTTTTGTATTACCTTTATATTCTTATTCTTTGTATTTCACAGCTACCGAAACCCTGTAATTGCCCGGAACAGGTGTATAAATGGGCTGGTGGGTAGTCCCTTTGTTTTGCAACTTCTTTTCTGCGATAAGCCTTTTTATATGGCGGTATGCAGTAATTTGTGTCATTCCGCAGAGGTATTGGAAGTCTTTTCGGGTGATAAGTTGGTTCTCCGAAAAATACTTTGTCAATTCCATATCTATCTCCACTTCGGAAAGTCCGGCAGAATGCGGCCTGTATTTCGAACGGCGGAATTCCATATCGGAAAGTTCGGCTTTCAGTTCCTTATCAGCTTTGAATTTGATTGCTTTCAGTTTGACCTTGTGCACTCGCTTTTCTTTAGGATCCCGTATCTCTTCCTTGCAGGAAAGAGTTACTTGCAGATATCCCAATCCGTCTATATGCACCTTTTTACCTTCTTTAAGACACTGTGCCACTTCGTATTTCAATTCTTCCAAAGTTGCTATCACATCTGATGGGCTTAAAGAACAGCGATTGTGAATGCGGTAAATCAATTTCTCCGTATTGACTGTTTCATAGCTAATCGGACGTGCATGATATCTTACCTTGTTTTTCTTCTCCTTTGGCATCGGAGTCTTGTATAGTTCAAATTGTACTGCCATAGTCTTTCTTTTTTTCTTTAGATCTTAGTAGATTATCTTCTTGATGTTTCTTAATTATCTTCTTGGTATTTGTAGCTTGTCATATCTGTGATACGAACTTATCATTGGTGTGATAAGTACTTATCATTGCAGTGATAAGATATTATCATTGTTATGATAAACTATAAATAGCTGCACCAAAGATAAGGCTTTATTAGGAGATAAACAAGAAACAATAAGATAAACACTAAGTTAATTTTTATAGAAATGAGGGGATTAAAAAGTTGTAAATCCCATATTCCGGATATTATATTCGCATCCATTAAATACTAAAAACGAAATTTTATGGACAAGAAAAGTGTGCTGCATTTGTTATGGCAGAAGTTTGTAAACCGCTTTTATAAAAGTGGAGAGTGTGAAGAATTGCCGGAAGACGTATCAAAGTTTCCGGTTAGTGGTTATGAGGTGCCTAAAGAGAGAAAAGAGATAAAAGAGAAGGATTCGCTTTCTAAAACGAAACAGTTGACTCAAAGCGTAGCTCTTTTCTTGAAATCTCATTATGATTTCCGTTATAATGTTCTGACGGAAGAAACAGAATTTCGTTTGTTGAAGCGGATGAACGAGGGATTTCAGCCTGTCAATCAGCGGGTGTTGAATACGATTTGTCTGGAAGCACATGAGGCTGGTATTGGATGCTGGGATCGTGATTTGTCACGGTGTATTTATTCTACCCGCATAGCAGAATATCATCCTTTCAGGCTTTATCTGGATGAATTGCCGGAGTGGGATGGGGTAGACTGTGTGTCTGCATTGGCACGGCGGGTTTCGGAAGAACCGTTGTGGGAAAAAGGATTCCGTATTTGGATGTTGGGGATGACGGCACAATGGATGGGGGTAATGGGAGAGCATGCGAATAGTGTAGCTCCCTTGCTCATCAGTACGGAACAAGGATATTTCAAATCTACTTTTTGTAAGTCTTTGCTTCCTCCTGCGCTTCGGCGTTATTATATGGATAAGGTGGATTTGACAAGTCAGGGAAATGTGGAACGCAGACTGGCGGAGATGGGACTTCTCAATTTGGATGAATTTGACAAATATTCTCCGGCAAAGATGCCTTTGTTGAAGAATCTGATGCAAATGTCGTCATTGAGTCTTTGTAAAGCCTATCAGAAAAATTACCGTTCATTGCCTCGTATTGCTTCTTTTATCGGAACATCCAATCGGAAAGATTTGCTAATAGATCCCACCGGTAGCCGCCGGTTTATTTGTGTGGAAGTAGAACATCCTATTGACTGTGAAGCGATAGAATACGGGCAACTTTATGCACAGTTGAAAGCATCGATTTTGTGGGGTGAACGCTATTGGTTTACAAAGGAAGAAGAACAAGATCTGCAAAAGAGCAATCTGTCTTTTTATCGTCAGGGAC
>CAKUYM010000508.1 GCA_934716785.1 uncultured Bacteroides sp.
GTCCAATCCGAGTTTCTGACCGAGCTTGCTGAGTGCCTCATCGGCTACAGCCTCGACAGCTTGGTTTGCCATACTCTTGGTATCGACACTGACTTTCGGCGAGGTGAACGATCCTCCGATTTTCAGGTCGAGAGTCATCTGCTTGGATATGTTGCCGGCAGATGCAGGCAGCTTCACTTTTCCCGAATAGTCGATAGTCTGGTCGAGCCCTGTGCTACCTGAAAGATTCAAATTGTAGTCACCCATCTTGATGTCGAATGGTTTAGTCTCTACCCGTCCGTCCTTGATGGTGAAATCCAGCGTCATGTCTTTCACTTTCATATCTTTCAGACTCGGCTGTTTCACGGCATCGGCAATTTGGTCGATAGCTTTTACTCCGCTTAAACTAAGGTCGCGGGTGGATAGGCTTCCATCACCTTGCATCGTTTCCAATACGGGACTCATGGCGGCATCCAAATCTGTCAGCACATTAATATTGCCGGAGAAGTTCCCCTTTAGGTTCTCAAAGATAGGAGCCATCTTCTGCACCATATCCAGTTCTTTATAAGCCTGTGCAAAACTGATATTGGCAAGTTTGAAGCCGGCTTTCAGTTCCGGTTTCTTCACATCGGCGGTAGAGTAATATCCGTTCATCACTACATTTCCTCCCATGGTATTCATGGATAGGTTTTTCATGTCCACCTTGCCGTCTTTTACAATAAGCTTACCGTTCATGTTGTTGAAAGACATCTTGTCGAATAATACCTGTTTCATGTTGGCATCCATCTGGAAGTCAATGTTGCGCGGCACTTCGATAATCTCTGTGGCAGTAGTTACGGAATCTGCGGCTGCAGCCGATGTGGCGGTCTCGTCAGTAGAAGTGGCCATGAAGTCATTCAGATTGAAGTAATTGGAATTAATATTCAATGTACCTTTCAGGGTAGTTCCTTTCAGCACATAACCGATGTAATTCTCAAACTTACTGTCGGCAGTGATGTCATTCTTTCCGATGTTGACGGTTGTTTCGCTCAACTGGAGATACTTCGGGGTGAAAGTGAAGAGAGACTTCTTAATCTCTACATCCGGCATATCCTTCATCTTGAGTTTCATGTCAGTCAGCCCGATGGTTCCCGAAGCCTGCATACGCTCGTATTGTTCTTTTTCTATATAGGAGAGTCGTCCCGACATTTGCATATCGGCGTCGATCGTTCCGTTCAGTTCCATGTCTTCGAGCGGATATACTTGCTTAATCATGCCCAAGTTGAGAATACCTTTGGCTTCGGCCTTGAAGTCCGGGTCACTGACGGGTGTTTTCACGTCAGCAGTCATGCTGAACGGATTTCCTGCCAAACGGAAACTGAACGGGTTGATGTCAACAGTGGTCAGGTCGATATCTCCGCCTGGATTCTGAACATTGGCGCTGATATTGATTTGGTCCACTCCTGCCGGTAGAGCCGGATAGCGGAACATGGCGTCCTTTACTTGCATGCCGATATTGAATGCCGGAACGGTGTCGCCTTGCAGAGTACCTTTTGCAGTAGCGGTAAGAGTAGCTGTTCCATCGGTTTTCAGGCTGGAGAACTCGGTAGCATAGATAGCCGGAATCAGTGAAAGAATTTCTTTGAAACCGATATCGTTAGTATTAAGTTTCAAGTCCATGTCGATGGCGGGATCTTTCAAAGCCACCCAGCCGTCAATGCCCGCCTGTATGGCGTTAAGACGGATTGTATTATCCTTTAAGGTATATTTGTTGTTGGCAAGGTCGGCGTCCACATCCATTTTTGCTGCGATGTTGGCATTGGCAAGGAAAGGAATTCCGTTCATCTTATAAGTAAGGGATTTGGTTTCCGCTTCCAGTTTCAAGGTGGTGTGTTCGCTACCCAAGTCTCCTGCGCAAATAGCACTGAAGTCGCGAATATCGGCATACATTTTTCCTTGTTGGTCGTCATAGATTAAGTTCATGTTCTTGATGACGAAACGTTGCAGCTTCACTTTGAAAGGTGACGACTGTTCTTCCTCTGCGGCAGATGCTTCTTCCGTTGCAGTCGTATCCGGTTTCATGATATCCCAGTTGACTTGCCCGTCCGGCAAAACAATGGCATGCAGCTTGGTGTCTTCAATAAAGATTTTGGAGATATCATAGCCGCTGTCTCCGAAAAGTGAGAACAGGTTGATGGCGGCAGTTACTTCTCCGGCTTGTACGAGTGTGTCATTAGCGAATTCTCCTGCACCTTTCAGCCAGAAATCTTCGAGAGTGACGGAAGCTTGCGGAAAGTTACGAAACAGGCTAATGTTCAGTTTCTTAAAGTCAAATTGTGCATTGAGCATCTTGTTGCCTTCTGTCTTTACAATATCGGCTATCTTACCTTGGAAAGCGAAAGGGAGGAGGAACATCAGGATGATGATTGCCCCTACGGTGATAGCTGTGATTTTCAAACCTTTTTTCATTTGCTTTTATTTTAAGAGTCTGATGGATAATGAAGAACAAAACTAATAAAACTTTCTAATAAATAGTGTGAAAAACTCTGTTTTCCTCCAAATTAATTTCATACCTCCCGATGCTTGCTTGTTTTTGTTCGCCACAGCCTGCCATAAGGCTTATCTGAACAGAATGTAAGCTATCTAAGTTTCACCGGTTTTACCTTGTGAATAAACTGCTATTAATAAGTGCGTTATGGGTGAAGGCACCGGCCGAAATAAGGTGAATCCTTCCGTTTTCGCTTTCACCTATGAAGATAGGGATATGGTTTTAATATGCTGACTATATGAACACGGTAACTCAAGTATTAATAGATGAGGTCTAAAGTATTAATACTTGAGTTGCAAGCTGTTAATAGCTGACAACTCACTTGTTAATACCCGACAAAGCATTTGCTATAACCATATTTCCATTAGCTATAATGATCTCCGGATTAGCTATAATGATATTTGTTTTTGCTCAAGGGATATTT
>CAKUYM010000509.1 GCA_934716785.1 uncultured Bacteroides sp.
ATATTGGTCTGGTTCCAAATATCCAGTACAGGTTTTGTCCAGTGCTTGCCGTCTTCCGATTCGGCATATCCGGTATAAAAGGTCTGATTGTCTCCTTTGTGAAGGACACCTGCACCTGCCAGGTACCACATTTTGAACTTTCGGTCTTTTTCGTCATACCATATCCCGTCACTGAAGGGGGCAGCGTAGAGCCCGCCTTCGGTTGTCTTTTCCCATTCCTTGTCAGGGCCGAGTACCGGATTCCCTTCGTAAAACCGGGGAGTATGGATGACTCTGTCCAGATTGGTTTCTGCAATCAGAAAGGAATCAACAAATAGTTGCCGCCCTATATTTACCGGGATTACTCCCGGCTTTTGTTTAAGATAGGGTATCGGCATATCTTGTGCTTTTTGTGGCTCCGCATAGCGGGGCGGCCATTGTTCAGGCAGGTGTATGCCATTGTAAAGTACTTCTGTCTGGGCAATAGTTATGCCCGGTACTACCAAACTGAACAGTAGTACCGCAATATTTTTCAAATTTATCATGCTAATTCTTTCTTAGTTAATATCCCGGATTATTTTCTGTGATATAAGGATTGGAATTCACTTCATTAATAGGAATCGGCAACCATTCGTGCTTGTTGGTGACGAATCCTTTAAAGTCATCTGCCGATATGAACTTCTTGAAGTTAGGATCAGATTCCTGCAATTCCGTAAAACGGCTGGCCAGCTTGCCCCAACGGAGCAAATCATAGAAACGATGCCCTTCCAAGGCAAATTCCAGGATTCTTTCATTCTGAATATCAGCCATAGTTACGGAAGGGAGTTCGCTCATGTTGGCGCGTCCGCGTACTTTGTTTACTGCCTGCAAGGGTGTCATATTCGATGCTTGTGCACCACCGCTGACGACAGCTTCCGCATACATCATCAACACATCGGCATAACGGATATATCGCCAGTTCACTCCATGGGCACGCGGCTGATTATATACATACTCCTTGACGCCTGCACCTACACCGACCAGTTTAGGAGTTCCGTCTGCTTCCGTTTGTGTAGGCATGGAACAATCAATCCCTTTCCTGATACCCGCTTTGAATGGGTGCGCCAAAGGATTGGATACAGTAGCAAATCCTTCTTTTCCATTCTTTGCAGGATAAAGTTCTTCCCATTTATAGCCACCAGGGCCTTCCAGACGTACCGGATTGCCACCTGCGTCGTTTCTCAAATGAATGCTCGCATCCAAATCATTGAATATCATTGTGGAGAACATCCGGATATCCGTATAGCCGTCCTTGTCTACCGAATTCACAAATGCGTTATAGAGCCAGTTATGCACTACACCTTCATAACCTACTCCCGCTCCCGGCAACATCAGTCCACGTGAATCGAACGCCAGACCGGAAGTGGCAAGCCCCGGATTGAATCCTGCATTATCGACATCGCCCAAGAATTGAAACTCAAGGATTGATTCTTCATTATTTTCATGGGCGACATCAAAATTATCAGCATAATTTTTAGTCAGGTCATAAGTTCCGTACTTTCCGTCTATAATATCACCAAATTCTTTGGCGGCTTCACTGTAAAATGTAGTCTTGTCTTCGCCATAATTTTGCTCGATTCCACTACGGTAGAGGTAAGCTTTTCCCAATAAGGCGGCTGCGGAAGCTTTTGTCACACGACCGGCATTCTTGCTGTCCCAATATCCCTTCACGGGCAACAGTTCTTTCGCGTGTGCCAGGTCTTCCTGAATAAAGTTCCATACAGCGGCAGGTTTCTCTAAGGGACGAACATAGTCATCGCCGTTTCTCGGCATCTGTCTGATGGGAGATATGTTCCGGAAATTAATCAACAGGTAATAGTGCGCAAAGGCTCTCCAGAAATAGGCTTCACCCATATATGCGTTCCGCAGTTCTTCATTGCCGCTAAAATCGACAGACGGAGCGGTTTCAATGATGTAGGATGCCTGGGATGCTGTGGTGTACATCAATGTATAAGGTTGCTCGATGGTGTAATAACTGGCATTCAAGTCAGCACCGAACATACCCACCTTTCCATAATCCGAATTGGACGATGCTTCGTCAGAACGGATTATCGTTGTCTTGGAGCCGGAAGCTCCCAGGCAGCGTTGTGTAGACATATATCCGTACATGGTCATCACTGCGTCATTCACAGCGGACGGACTGGTGAAATAAGCTCCCATACTCGGCTGATTCGGATTGATAGCCAGGTCATCAAAGATGCCGTTGCATCCGTGTAATATCAAGCCGCTCGCCAAGATTAATGCGGCATATACTTTCTTATAGTTTTTCATATGAATCATATTTTAGTTATCAGAATGAAGCGTTAAAACCAAAAGTGAATGTCCGGGCATTAGGATATGAACTGATGTCAATGCCACGTGAGAACAATACGTTAGAACTTACTTCGGGGTCATAACCGGAGTATTTGGTCAGCGTAAACAGATTTTGTACGCCTGCATAAACACGCAGTTTATTGAACCGGATTGCTTCCAGCCACTTTTTAGGCAGTGAATAACCTAACTGAAGGTTCTTCAGACGTAAATAGGAACCGTCTTCAACATAAAATTCACTCGGCAGGGAGTTTCCGCCACTTGTGTTTTGGGTTTTCATGACAGGTATTCCCGTATTCTTATTTGTTTTCGTCCATCCATTCATAGCCTCTTTGACCACATTGTTGGAATAATCAAAATAATAGGTGTACTTTTTCTGGTTGAATATATCATTTCCCTGCACTCCCTGGAAGAAAACAGTCAAATCAAAGTCCTTGTATTCCATGTTGATGTTCAAGCCGTATGTAAAGTCAGGGATAGGGCTGCCCAGAATGACTTTATCATTTGCATTGACTACTCCATTCTTGTCCGTATCCGCAAAGATGAAATTTCCTTCCGCATCAAAACCATCAATCTTATAGCCATAGAATGAACCGATAGCT
>CAKUYM010000510.1 GCA_934716785.1 uncultured Bacteroides sp.
TGCATCAATGAAGCGCAAGTCGCGGGAGAATAACTTATGCTGTTTGTCATACAGTGAGTCGCATGTAACCTGATATTCAGAAAAACAGAAATCGAGATATTTTTCCTCTTTTTGGAGCTGATATAACTGGGCATAGACAGGAGGAGCCATAAATAGAGCATCACACCATCCCCACCGGTCTCTATTGGGCTTGTTCTTTTCCGTTCTGAGTGAACCTTGGGGCGGGCATTCCATGATGTAATGAACTCTGTCAACCACTTGCTTGATCATTTCAGGATTCTGATATCGTTTGTATAAGTTGATATAAGTTTGTCCTATGCACAAATCGTCCGCGTCGTAGATTCTGTCCAATAATCCCCAATTCAAATCCTTTCCTACACGAAGCAAGAAACTGTCTGTTTCTGCCTTATGCTGATACTCGCCCCATTCATTCAGCCCGCGATAGAAAGCTGCGTGCACCCATCCGGCTTCGGGAGCCATAGAATCAGGGAAATGCTCCATCTGCCATTGAGCCACTCTGTCGACTAATGCAATTTCTTGATCTCTTACTGTGTCCTTGTTGCACGAAGTAATAGCTACCAAACACAAAATAGTTCCTGTGATAATTTTTTTCATAATTACGTATTTATTTAAATATTCATTAAGATTGCCGAAATTACTGCATACATCGGGATGTATCGTTATTCAAATCGGCAATTAATGTATATAAATCGGGCTTCCATTCATGTGGTATGTTTAAAAATCGTGCAAAAAGGACAGATATGATATCAGATTACTTATTCCGTAACAGGTTTCAGCGAAACATCATCAAACCAATACACAACATTGTCTGTTGGCGTGGCATTGTATCCGGTTAGCAAGTTATTGGCTCCTGCACATAGTTTGAATACAAACTTGACAAGTACATTGGTCGGAATATCTACGGTGACAGAATATTTCTTCCATTCCTTGCCTGCCTGATTGATGACGGTTCCCCAAATATCATTTTGACCGGATTCGATAGTCTGTACTCCGTCTTGCAATACGATTGCTTTTTGGTACTTGGCTTCTTTGGCTACATCTTCATTATTCTCGCAAAGAGTGATGCTGGTGATGAACGGAGATTCCGTCTGATTGGTTTTGACGTAGAAGCTGAATTCATACTTACCGGGATCTACTCCTTGCAGCGGATATGACAAGTCGACTCCCCAGGTATTGGCAACTTTCTCGGCGGTATATTTCAGAGAACGGCTGCTACCATTGGCTCCTGTGCCGGTGTCTATGGAGAGTGCCGGATTGGTAACATCAGGTTTAGCATACCATGTATCAAGGAAATTCAAGGTATTATTACCTTGTGTCTGCCAAGCTGCATATATCCCCGGTTGCTTATCCGCTGCGAAGTCTTTCTCGAAGCTTCCGTTTTTCACCAATTCAATTTCCGGTTCCTCTCCTTCTCCCGGTCCGGGTTCATCTGTCGGTTCGAGGGTCACTTTGTCAAACCAGTAGACTACATTGTCTGCCTTCTTACAGTCGTAACCATTTAAGCTGTTATTATTACCGGCACATGGTTTGAACACGAATTTCACCAGTTTGTTGTCTGGGATATTCACAACCATAGAGTATTGCTTCCATTCTTTTCCGGCACGATTGATTTGCGTTCCCCAAATATCGTTCACTCCGGTCTTTATCTCCTGTTTACCGTTTTGGAGCACAATAGCTTTCTGATATTTGGCCTCTTTGGCGATATCCTCATCGTTCTCACATAGGGTGATGCTGGTGACAAAAGGCGTATCCTCTTGATTGGTCTTTACATAGAAGCTGAACTTATATTTGCCGGTTTCCACCCCTTGCATAGGATAAGACAAATCTACATCCCAACTGTTTGCCACACTGGCGGCATATTTCAGAGAACTGCTGCTACCATCGGCTCCTGTACTACCGTCTACAACCAAAGCATCTCCGGCTTTTGCAAACCACATATTCAGATAATTCAATGTATTGTTGCCCTGTGTTTGCCAAGCGGCCCATATCCCCGGTTTCTTGTCTGCTGCAAAATCCTCTTCAAAGTCTCCGTTTTCGACCAAGTTTTCAGACGGTTCTTCTTTATCACCGTCATCATCTCCGTCATCCGGTTTGTTTTCTTCTTCCTGTTGATAATAACGGATATATTCGATTTCCATTTGTCCCGGCAACCCGGAGTCATCAATTTCCCCCGGCCATGTGCCTTCACCACCAAGAGCATAGTTTAAAATCAGATAGTAAGGAACATCAAACGGCCATTGCTTCATTTCCGCTTCATTTTCCAGATGCATATTGGGATAACTGAATGTTTCCTCACCGTTAATCAGGAATGTCAGCTCTTCCGGAGTCCATTCGAGAGTATAAAGGTTGAATTCGTTTTCCTTATAAGCCCCGCCTCCGGCACGTGGCGGGTTTTTGTCCAGACCCAAATCCAGCGTATAGTGACTATGTACTGTATGCCAGGCTACTTTTTCAAGGCTGACTTGTTCCATAATATCGATTTCTCCTCCATATTCATTTGCTCCTGGAGGATTGGGATACTGACGTTGTACCGGTAGTAACCAAATAGCCGGCCAACCTCCTTGGAAACTGTTGAACTTGGCACATATCTCCAGCTTTCCATACTTGAATCCTGCTTTTCCACGTGTGCTTATACCTCCGGTCATGTACTGACCGTCTTTTTTTTCTGCACGTAGAATGAGTCTTCCGTTTTGTACATAAGCCTGTTCTGTACTTCCCGTTAAATATTTGTTCCACGGAGAATTACCTTTCGGCTCAAAAATCCATTTGTCTGCATCAAATTGGAGACCTTCCTGATTAAACTCTTCCGACCAGATCAATTTCCAGCCGTCTATTGCCTTTGATTCGTCTTTGGCATGTAGTGTATAGATATTGATGTCTTCCGACTGGCAGGATAATAC
>CAKUYM010000511.1 GCA_934716785.1 uncultured Bacteroides sp.
GAGACAAAGTTCCGCCTATGATTACCAGTTCCGGGTTGAAAATATTGATCAGTCCTGCAATTTGTTTTCCCAATTTCTGCCCGATCTCTTCCACTATTTCAATGCAGAGTGGGTCTTCCTTGTTTACGGTGGCTATAATCTCATCTAATGTGAGCGGATTTCCTTTGGACAAGACCCGGTTGGACAAAATAGAGCTTTCTCCCTTTTGGACGCGCTCTATCAATATGCGATGGAGTGCCGATCCTGATGCCTCAGTCTCCAAGCACCCTTTTTTGCCACAGTGGCAGATGATCTCATTGTCGAATACATTGGTATGCCCGAACTCTCCGGAAAATCCGGACTTTCCGGTATATATTTTCCCGTCAATGATGATTCCGATGCCCAGTCCCCAACTTACATTTACGAAAATGATGTCTTTCTCTCCTTTTACGCATCCTTTCATGTACTCTCCGTAAGTCATGGCGCGCGTATCGTTGTCTATTGTTACCCGGAATCCGATTTTCTCGCTCAATACCTCCGCCAACGGTTTCTCTTCAAAGTTGAACTGGCTGAAGCTATATCCTGATTCCGGATTGACCCTGCCGGATACATTTATATTAATGTTTAATATTTTATCGTTATCTATGTCCACTTTCTTGATAAACTGTAGGATGAGTTTGCATAATTCATCCAGTGCTTCTGCCGTGTTCTCTAATTTGAAAGGGATATTCATCTTTAATTCCACCATATCGCCTTTGAAATTAATCAGCCCTATGTTGATTGCAAACTTCTTAATATCCACTCCTATGAAATAGCCGGATTCGGGATTTAGTCCGTATAAGCTTGGATAGCGCCCACCGCTCGTCTCCAATTTGCCATAGTCGTTAATGTATCCTTCTTCGCACATCTCACTAATGAACTTAGTGACGGTCGGAACGCTAAAGTCCAGTTCTTTTGCTAAATCTGTAATAGTAGAACTGCCATTATATATATAATGTGTAATAATCCTCTTTTTTAGAAGAGCATTTTTTGTTCCCGCTTCTATTTCTTTCAGCAAATGTTGTTTCATCGTAATTCTTTTTTATCTTATTTTATGTAGGCAAAAATAATAAATTTATTTATTAACAGCACCCTGTTGGGCTTGGATTTAATATATGTTTCATTTTCTTTCTATCTTGAATATGATATTGGGATGAATGAGAAGTGAAACGAATATTGTGTGATTATTTAATTATTTTATTAATATATACTGCTATATTTAATATTTTAGCTATATTTGCCCGTATATTATTCAAATATAAATGAAAGGAGAAATATGATTGTATCTAATCTGCAAAACAGCCGGCGTATCGAAAATCTTCATCCTTTGTTCAAACCTTTGTTTGACTATGTGAAAACGCACGATTTGCTCCATACGGATTTGGGACGCATCGAGATTGATGGCGATAATCTGTTTATCAATAATGTAAATCCGGAGTGCGTACCTTCTGACAAACAGGTCTTGGAACTACATCATGATTATATTGATGTGCATATCTTGTTGGAAGGTATGGAAGCGATTGGCTGGAAAGCTCTTGAGGATCTGCAAAATGAGATTAAGGCATATTCTGAGGAGGAAGATTGCGCTTTGTATTCGGATACTCCGACTGTCTATGTAGATTTACTTCCGGGGCAATTTGTTGTAGTATATCCGGAAGATCCTCACGCACCGATCATTGGTCGTGGCAAGATTCGTAAATTGATAGCTAAGGTGAGACTTTGAATTATACTCTTTAAGTTTCGTTGTAGTCGGAAAGGGTATAAAAAGGGTATAAAAAGAGTGTAAAGGGTGGTGTTTTAATAAATGGAGCACCACCTTTTAATGTATTTGGATATTATGTTTTTTGGTTGTGTGTTTATAAAATATCTTGCAAATAATAAAATATTTAATTAAATATTTGTTCTATAATAAAAATAGAACTATGTTTGCAACAGTTTAATGCGAGTTGGATATCAAAAAACACTTTATATGAAAAACAAAAGTATTTACCCTTGGGTGGTAGTCGGTTTGCTGTGGATAGTAGCATTGCTAAATTATATGGATCGTCAGATGCTTTCTACTATGCAGGAAGCTATGAAAGTGGATATTCTCGAATTGAACAAAGCGGAGGCTTTTGGGGCATTAATGGCTATATTCCTGTGGATATACGGTTTTATGAGTCCCGTTGCCGGGATTATCGCTGATAGGGTAAATCGCAAATGGTTGGTAGTCGGCAGTCTTTTTGTCTGGTCCGCCGTAACTTTCTTGATGGGGTATGCTCACGATTTTCAGGAACTTTATTGGCTGCGTGCCATCATGGGAGTCAGCGAAGCACTATATATTCCTTCTGCTTTATCGCTGATAGCTGACTGGCATGAGGGGAAATCACGCTCTTTGGCAGTGGGAGTCCATATGACGGGATTGTATGTCGGACAGGCCATTGGCGGCTTTGGAGCCACGGCTGCGGCGGCTTTCTCTTGGCAAGCCACTTTCCATTGGTTCGGCATTGTAGGCATTGTCTACTCCTTAGTGCTTATATTGTTTCTGAAAGAAAACCCCATTCGTAACATTTCTATCAAGCAAACAGGTGATGCACCTAAAGAGAAGAAACCCTCGATTATCAGTGGGCTTTCCCTTTTGTTCACCAATTGGGCGTTTTGGATTATACTCTTCTACTTTGCAGCTCCCAGTCTTCCGGGTTGGGCTACAAAGAACTGGCTTCCTACTTTATTTGCCGACAGTTTGAATATTCCTATGTCCGAAGCTGGACCGATGTCTACTATAACGATTGCAGTCTCTTCTTTTATCGGTGTTATTTTGGGTGGAATCTTGTCCGACCGCTGGGTACAGAAAAATGTTCGTGGGCGTGTCTATACCGGAGCCATCGGCT
>CAKUYM010000512.1 GCA_934716785.1 uncultured Bacteroides sp.
GGATGTGGCATTGGGAAAGAAAGCCACAGCTTGCCCCGTCATTTATCTGTTACATGGTTATAGTGGAAATGCAAAGGCGTGGATTGGAATAAAACCGAATCTTCCGCAGATTGCGGATGAGAAGGGGATCATCTTCGTCTGTCCGGACGGAAAGAATAGTTGGTATTGGGATAGCCCGAAAGATCCGTCTTATCGTTACGAAACATTTGTTTCATCGGAATTGGTGAAGTATATCGACGGGCATTACAAGACGATTGCTGACAGGAAAGGACGTGCCATCACCGGATTGAGCATGGGCGGACATGGTGCAATGTGGAATGCCATCCGTCATAAAGACACGTTTGGTGCTTGCGGAAGTACCAGTGGTGGAGTGGATATCCGTCCGTTCCCATTAAACTGGGAGATGGCGAAGCAACTGGGCGAATTTGCACGAAACAAGAAGGTGTGGGATGAGCATACGGTTATCAATCAGATTGACAAGATAGAGAACGGTGAGCTGGCTATTATCTTTGACTGTGGAGAGGCGGACTTCTTCCTGAATGTGAATAAGGATTTGCACAATCGCCTGTTGGCAAGGAAGATTGACCACGACTTTATCACTCGTCCCGGCGGACATACCGGACAGTATTGGAATAATTCCATTGATTATCAGATTCTGTTCTTTGAGAAGTTCTTTAAGAAATAAAGCAAAGTAATAATAAGGCAAACAAGTGAAGGAGAAGGCAAAAGCTGCTTTCTCCTTTTCTTATATGCGCATTCTTTATTATGTGCATTTTTTATGGCATGCGCCCTTTATTCGAAAGAAATTGAGATGTTGCGTGTGTTTGGATAATAACCGGCTGTGGTGCCGTTATAGGTGGTTTGGCAGCCCATCTTTGTCGGATTTCCATTTGCATCGAACTCATATGTATAGACTGTCTGTTCTTTATTGCTTTCTGCAGGAAAACTGCGTGTCGTGAAATGACGTGGGGCTTTTCCTAATAATTCGGCATAAAGAGCTTCGATATGGAATGTAAGAGGGTGTATCTCTAATAAACCCAAGCAAGGCAGATGGTATTTTGAACTTGCCTCTCCCGGTTCGTAAATAAACTTGTTCTCAATGCCGTTGATGGCAGAGCTAATAGATGTCATATCCCCATTATCGTAGGTTAGCAATATGGATGAATATTCTGTCCCGCCAATGTATTCGGTGATTCCGGTCAGATAGCCCTCCGTGGAATAGGAGAATGAGTAAGTCCGGGTTTGTGATGCAGAAGTATATGTGCATTGACCGGCATAGCCTTCACTGTTTAATGTATATATTGCTGTAAGGTGTTCACCGGTCACCGTTACTTGATTGCCTGAGTAGCTAAGGTTTGTTTCATGGCTGATTTCCTCTTCGAAATAGCATTGCTTTATAAGATGTTGAACCAAATGTTCATCTTCAAATATGAATTTCTCGACCTTATCTACTGTTTTTGAATCGCTTTTGACATCTTCGGAGAGAACTATCGCCCATCTTTTTTCTATGGGACCTATAGGGCCTACAGGTCCTACAGATTCGTCATCCGAACTGCAGGAACATACGAATGCTATCAATAATAAAATAGCAGATTTTTTCATTTAGTCTTATTTGAGAGACGCAAGCCGTTGGAGAATCGTCTGCTTACCGGATTGCTCACACTCTTTTCTATCTTGAACTGCGCTCTTGTTTTCTCTTCTTTCTCTGGTGGATAGGTCTTGTTCAACACCCCAAGAGCAACGCTCAACAATGTTTCGTCCTCATCACCGAAAGGCAGGAATGTGGAGTAATCCGTTGAAGAACTGACTGCGTATGTTGGTTTGAATCCCGGATAGGTATTATGCTCGGAATTATAAATCGTAGCTACGACCGGATTGACAGACCATTGAAATTCTTCGTTGATGAACTGTTCTGTCGCTACATTTTGTCCTTTGGTAGAGCTGCCGATAGCAATCAGCTCCTGTATCTTTCCATTCAGACAGTGCATCAGCATCTCCGGAGCACCAGCCGTTTCTCCGCTGATCAGGACGATAAGAGTCACCAAATCCAAATTCTTGCCCGAAGGATTCAATAGCTTCGAGTCGAATGTCAGAGTGGCGTCTTTGTCTATATTCAGGTCGTTATATTCGAGGAAAGCCATGGTCTGGTCAAGGTAATAGGACGATACGAGCATGGTGCTCAACAGTTGCGCGCAATCAACGCTTCCTCCTTTGTTGTACCGCAAGTCAAGTATCACTTTGTTGATATTCTTTTGAGAGAGTCCGTTCGACCACTCGCGCAATTCGTCATTGTATTTCTCCGGGTCGTCTTTTGTACCTGCCGTGAAACTGTTGTACATCAGGTAGCCAACTTCCGTTCCGTCGTTCAGCGTCAATATCTCGGTCTTATGTATCGGATTGTCTTCAACAGATCGTGCGGCGGGCAGACTTAGCGTATCATCCACCACTACCTTGTATACGGTATCTTTTTTGATTTCCCCATTTACTTCCGATTCGGTGATGACTTCTTTCCAATTTCCCGTGACCAAGGTTTGCGCCTTTGTGCCTTGTAGCAATTGGGCTTCATATTTTTTGCTGATATATGAAGTGTCCACTTTCACAATCCATTTACCGCGTGTCAGCCCTGCGTCTGCCGCCGGCGAACCCGGTATGACATAAGTAATCAGTGCGTTATAAGCTGTATCCACATCTTGATTGCGGACTAACGAATAGTCAAAGCCGTAGGTAGGCAGCGGAGTGGCCATCACTGAATCTACGAACGAGTAACTGTCGCTTTTCGTTTTTACTTCCGATAGAAACTTGGCGGGATCTTGAAACAGGTTCACATCATTGTAGGAAGGTAAGTCTTGATACCACAGATAGTTTTGTTGCATGATATCGTAC
>CAKUYM010000513.1 GCA_934716785.1 uncultured Bacteroides sp.
AGTGGCCCATTGCAATTTCCATCTGCGCGGCGAAGAGTCGGACCGTGACGAACAGTTCGTCCGCCAACTATGCCGGAAGTATGGAATCCACCTGCACACAGTCGACTTTGATACCACCCGATATGCAAACGAGAAGCACATTTCCATCGAAATGGCGGCTCGCGAGCTACGTTACAACTGGTTTGAAGAAGTAAGGAACAAGTGCCGAGCCGCTATCGTGGCAGTGGCCCACCACCAGGATGATAGCGTAGAAACAATCTTGCTGAACCTAATCCGCGGAACCGGCATCAACGGATTACTGGGCATACGTCCCCGCAATGGGGCAATCGTTCGCCCTCTCCTATGCGTCAACCGGGAAGAAATCCTGCTTTATCTGCAAGGCATCGGGCAAGACTACGTGACGGACAGCACTAATCTGGAGGATGAATATACCCGCAATAAAATCCGCCTCAATCTTTTGCCGCTCATGCAGACGATTAACCCATCTGTAAAAAACAGTCTGATAGAAACCGGCAATTATCTGAATGACGTATCTGCCATATACAATAGGTATACGAAAGAAGCGAAAGCGAGAATAGTCACGGCAGAAGGCATCCGGATTCATGAATTATTAAAGGAACCTGCTCCCGAAGCTCTGTTGTTCGAGATTCTGCATCCGTTGGGATTCAACTCCGCACAAATCAAGGACATAACCAATTCACTATCCGGACAACCGGGAAAACTGTTCTGCAGTAAAGAATGGAGAGTGGTCAAAGACAGGGAACTCCTTTTATTGGAGAACATTCAATCAATAAACCAGGAAAAGCCTTCTTTTCAAATCATCAAGGAAGAAAAAGAATACACCGCCGACTTCCCGATTCCACGGGAAAAGGAAATAGCTTGCTTTGACGCGGATAAGCTGAACGGAGAAATCTCTTACCGGAAGTGGCGGACAGGAGACACGTTTGTTCCTTTCGGGATGAAAGGGAAGAAAAAAGTAAGCGATTATCTGACCGACCGCAAATTCTCCATCAGACAAAAAGAACACCAATGGGTGCTATGCTGCGGAGAACGCATTGCATGGCTGATAGGCGAACGGACAGACAACCGCTTCCGTGTTGATGAAACGACACGACGTATCGTTATCTACAAAATAGTTTGAGGCTGTTTCTGCTTCTTAAAACAATCAGACAGCAATGCCGCGAAAGGGGTATCATATACTCTTGCCTTTTTAGGACAGAACTTTACGCAGGCGCAGCATTTGACACATTTCGTCTCGTCCGTATGCTGTTCATTCCCTTTGGTTATGGCTCCTGCCGGACAATGCTGCACGCATAGTCCGCAATGAGTACACAGGCTTTCATCCGCCACCCAAGGAGTACGGGGAAGCGGTGTGCCGCTTTTACGCAGCTTGATGACCTTCCGCAAAAAACGGAACAAAGGGAAGAATGGCTGTGCGGGACGTTTGATGGCACGCACATCTACCGGATAAAGAGTATCCATATTATCGGCAGCTTCTATTTTGCCCATTATATTTTTCCCAAAATTTTCTGCACAAGCCAGATCGGAATTATCAGGACGCCCGGCGGCAACCGGATATCTGTCGGTACTGTATGAGTGCTCGCCAACAAAAGTAGCTCCAGCTATCACCTTCATTCCATGAAGCGTGGCAAAAGCATCCAGCTCCATCAGCGCTTTTTCGTAAGCACGGTTTCCATAGACCACTACCAGAACAGTGGGGGTGTCCAAGCCGCGGATACTCTGCAAGCGTTCCATCGCTAAAGGCGCCACATGACCTCCATATACGGGAACCACAATAACAGCCAAGGCAGATGCCGGAATCACAATCTCCTCATCCGCCTGCCGGGTGATATCCACCGGAAGAATATTTTTTATACCCGTTCCGTGAACAATCGCCTCGGCTATTTGTTTTGAAGTGTGTGTAGGCGAGAAATAAATTAAATAAGCTTCATTTACTGTCATACTATTTTTTTTATTTAGCAAAGATACATTTTTACGCGGAAAAAAAGGTTTGATTGTTCATGAATCCAAAAATATTTATTATCTTTGCCCCGTTGAAACATTCTACGATTCAACACATATATCCCTAATTCATAATAAAAAAACAAAACGTATGCTGCATATCTGTAGCTATAAGCTATAGTAATGCTGTCCATAATTCAGCTAAAAGAAATATTAATAACTTACCATACTATATGTATAACATTATCCAATTAAACGACAAAGACTTGTCGGAACTTCAAGTTATTGCCAAAGATTTAGGCATTAAAAAAGCAGACTCATTCAAAAAGGAAGACCTTGTTTACAAGATACTCGATGAACAAGCTATTGTAGGGGCTACCAAAAAAGTGGCCGCCGACAAACTAAAAGAGGAGCGCAAAGAAGAGAAGAAAAAACGCTCACGCGTAACCCCCGCCAAGAAAGAAGACAAAGTAGCTTCTGCCAACCAAAACGGAGAAGTAACAAAGACCAAAGAAGCTGCCGCAAAGACACAACAACCTGTTAAAGAGGAAAGTGCAAACAAAGAAAAAGAAACACCTGCCACTGAAGTCAAAGCAGAGAACGCTGCTCCCAAACGCAAAGTGGGTCGCCCGCGTAAGAATCCCGACACAACAGAGAAAAAAGAGGTGAAAGACGCGAAGCCGGCAGTCAGCAAAGAAACGAAAGCTGCACCTGTCGCAGCCGAAAAAACAGCTGAAACCGCGCAGGCTGATAAAGAACAACAAACCGCTGAAAAGAAAGAGAAAGCCAACAAACCGGTTGCAGACAACAACCAATCTGCCGTTGCCGAAAAGAAAGTAATAGCGAAACCACAAAAGAAAGCTGCACCCGTTATCGACGAGGAGAGCAATATTCTGTCCAATGTAGATG
>CAKUYM010000514.1 GCA_934716785.1 uncultured Bacteroides sp.
AAGGTGGTGGCGGTAGCGACACCAAAGACTGGGGACGTGAGAAGGACGAAGATGAGATAGAATGGATAAGACGATGTCTGCAGCAAGCAACGAGGATGGTGAAACCAAGAAAGGGAAAAGGGTTAAGTCGATAAAATAAGGGAGGGGCGTATTCTTTGACATACCCCTCCCCAATACTTAACATCTCGCAATTAGATATTATCTAAGTTGTATTCTGTATCACGAGTTACTAATTGTCCTTCGTACACCGAACTCATATGAAGAAGTCGAGGATGTTGACGGCAAGGATTATTGAGAGGATGAGCATTTTATCATAAATACAAAATTTCTCAAGTTCTTAACTTTGTTAGTCAAAGGTTGACCAGAAACAGAATTCATAGAAGGAAGAATATTTGATGACACCGCACTCTCAACCAGGTTGTTGAGATAAGACGCTTTTATAGCATAACCTACATTTTCTGCTCCTTTATGCTTGGCATTAACAATACCTATCAAATTTCCATTTCTATCAAACAGTGGGCCACCGGAGTTTCCTGGTTGTATAGGGGCGGATATTTGATACAATGATACATCACCTTGGAATCCCGTTTTAGAACTTACTACACCAGTTGTGAGTTTAATTTCATCACCCATTGTTGATGTAAGAGGATATCCGAGGACAAAAACTTCTTCACCAACTTCTGATGTTGATGTCTTAACACGATAAGGGATTGTCCCAAATCCTGAAAATCTCGAATCTGAAATTTTTATTATTGCCAAATCATTAAATTTATCGGTAGCAACAACAGTTGCTTTATATTCAGTAGAAAAAGAGCCTTTAATCCCTTGAACTGTGATGTTTCTTGCATTCTCAACCACATGGTAATTCGTCGCAATATAACCATTTTTTAAAGCGAAACCACTACCAGACCATTCCTGAGCAGACAAGCCGCCTATATTGCTGCTATTTGATGTAGGATACATCTTTATATACCCTTCTTCATCACCAGAAACGAAAGCTTTCATTGAAGCGCCTTCAAAGATAACATAACAGTCATCATTGGAACTCTTATCAGCCATATTCCAATCCATTTTAAAGGTTGTTGGAACAGCAGTTGGTGTAAGAGTTGCTTTTACATCTCCTGATTTCCAATGCGGTAAATCCTCTTTGCTATTTAAATATACAAATTTATACACTCCATTGTGTTTAACGCATCCTAAAGTATATTGATTGTCTGTTTGGGTCAAACCTTGATATATACCAACAATCCCATCATTCTGCTGGTCGATAGTACTTTTTATAGAATTCTCTGTATAACCAAGGTTTTCAACGGTCGGATACGGATTGTTAATGCGAATTCCATACCATTCCCATCCTCCATCTCTGTCAAGTTCTCTCAAAAATAAATATTCTTTTCCAACAGGAACTCTGTCAAAATGAAGTTCAAAATGAGTTTCACTCTTTGTGGCTTTGTATTTAGTGTCTAGTTGATCAGGTCCCAAACTTCTAATCAACCAACCATTATCGCTCATAATCTGTCGTCCTTCACGTAATCGTCTTACGGCATCAGCATAAAGTGACTCATAACCAGCTACAGGATATATGTTACCTGAGAGGTCGGATTTTCTTGCATCGTTAATATTCCAATCTTCACATGGTACTAACACTGTAGCTGAGCTGAATCTTACCCATCCTCCCCATTGCTTTGACTTGGGAACCGTAATATATATAATTGTTTCAGTTGATGTAAGCGTTACTTTCGTTATTGTCGCATTATTATTCCTACTTTGTATGGTTGGATTGTAAGTTGTTTGACCCAATGCGACGATAGAATTTATAGTCAATAACAAGAAAAAAAGTATTCTGGTCATATTATTCGTATTTACTTGGATTTATTAATATTATTGAATAGAAATATTACTATTAGTGCTAAGCACGACTTTATATATGTTGCTTAATATTAGCAATTTCTGATTGATGTGCACAACCGCTGTACACATCTCTAAAGAGTTCAACGGCCAAAGGAAATTTCGCATACCAAGGTATCGTAAAACGCTCTATATGGAAAGCAGAATCAGAAATCACCTGTTCTTCATTTAACAAGGATTTATCATTAACCCATATAAAATGTCCATTCTGTACAAATCTACGTTGTTCTCCCAATGGCAACTCATCAAGAGAGTCTGTCATGAAGGATTCGTGGGCATATGACAATTTTGTCGCCTTGAAAGGAGATTGGTTTGTGTCTAAAACGTCATTTTTGTCAAGAACAATTAGAACGATCTCACCATCTACGTTGTAAAAATGTGGATTCATTACGGCAAACCATATTGCGGTTTCAAGACTTGCTGTTACATCAATTAGCCTACAAGGTAACCCTAAATGCCTTCCTATTGACATCGCGAACAGAGTATGGTCTGAATTATTTGATTTGTTATGTAACCACTCAGCTTTAAAGACATCACTACAAAACTTTAAATACCCTTTCTTCTCCGCTTCAAGAATATCCTCAATAGAACATTCCTTTTTCGTTCCCTTTACATGTCGAACAATGGTTGATTCTATTTTGTAATCACGTGATTCATGTCCACGATACAAACTTATCCCTTTGGTATAATTAAAGGCAACATGCTCCTGCAATATCTTAATATCAGACTTTGTTCTTATCTGAAAATTATCGGGTAACGATGTTATAGCCTTCTTGGAAGAAGGCGTATCTATGTCAAGAACTGTACCTTCGAGAGGATGTGGTTCTATGAATAAGTCTTTATCATTACAACGTTCCATATTAGAATTGATTTATACCCATAGGCTTCAATAAGGCAAGAACTTTTTAGATGTTAATACATACGAAAAAGCGCGGAGCCTGTTCTGTCACTCGTT
>CAKUYM010000515.1 GCA_934716785.1 uncultured Bacteroides sp.
ACTGAACACATTACGAAAAATTGCTGCAGAAACAGATGGGTATGCAGAAATAGTAGAAGAAAACTATGGTTATTACTATGGAACAGAAGAACTACAGATTATGTTACATATGGATTTGGAAGAGGACTACTGTGAGACAGCCTACAAGCGGATAACTGAATTATGGGAGAATGGAAATATGGATAGAAACCATTATTCCTGTGTGAAATTCTTTGTCGGAGAGAAAGAACAGTATCCGGAGGTGGTAGCAACAAAAAGCAGATCGGAAAAAACATGGAAGTTTGAAGTGTATTATGATGACACATATGGAGAAAAATTTGCGAAACTGTTTGAGTGAAATCCGCAAAGAATAAACAGTCAGAAAAATATGTTGATATACAAATATTGTATAAAAAAACGCAGTTTATGTCATAGAACAGAATTGCGTTTTTTTTTATGCTAAAATTAAAAGAATAGAAAGACAGATCAACACAGGGAAAGCAGGAAAAAGAAATGAAATGGAAATTATGTGCTTGGGGCGTAATGCTGATATGCTTATTTGGAATGTCAAATATTGTCAGTGCGAATGATTGGGAAAATAATGACAACTGGGAGGAAATTTGGGAAGAAAAAGGTGAATGGTATTTTTTGAATGTCAATGAAGAATCTGAAATAAAAGTAAGAAGTGCACCGTCACAGGATGCAGAAGTTCTTTGTAGAATTTTATATACGGTAGATTGTTATGTGAGATATACAATAGGAAACTGGGGGTACACGACTGTTAATGGGGTGACAGGTTGGGTAGATTTAACAAACTCGATAGAAATAAATAGTATCTGGTGGGAAGCGCGGGATGAGGATATAGATTTCTTTAGGGATGGTTCTGATCTACATTATTCGGAATATATATTACCTGAAAGTGAATATATGTATTTATCAGAAACAGATGTATCTCATCTTACTAAAAAGGGACTTCGTTATGCAAGAAATGAAATATATGCAAGATATGGACGTAAGTTTCAATCCAGTGAGCTTCAAGAATATTTTGACAGTGCAACATGGTACAAACCAGAGTATGAGCCAACCGAATTAAATGATAAAAAAATACGTGAAGAAATGAATAAATATGAAAGACATAATGTAGATTTATTGATGAATGTTGAAGAAACGTTAGATAACATACCTGAGAATGCACCTGTAGCAGAGGAACATAAGCTGGCGGCCCACTATACAGTCGAACTGGCTGGATGGAAAGAAATATACCATACCGTTTAAGTTCTCTGAGTTGTTAAACGATGGATGGGAAAAAGCATATGCATATGATAATCTGGACTGGTGGCTGCAGCCATATGAGGTAGATCGTTTCGTAGAACTTGGTAAAGACAGAACCAAGACAAATAATGGAAAACATATAACAATTGAACTTACAAATTATTCAGATCGAATGAAAAGAACAAAGGACTGTTATGTAACTGTGATATCTACATATTTGGAAAAAAATTCATACGAATATACATCCGCAGATTTGGTAACAGAAAAAGGAATCAGCATGAAGTCTACGAAGAAAGAAATTGAAGATGTATATGGTGAACCAGTAAAAAAGAAGGAAAACGTTTCTGTATATACGTTTGATTCAGAAATTGACAGACCAGAAAAGATAAAAGGACATCCAGATTCAAAGGAATATGAAATATATGATAACTGTATTACATTTTACTGGAATGAGGATCATAATACCATCGAAGATATGTGGGTAGCTAATTTTGATATACCAGATGAACTTTCAGAATTGGAAAAAAAGGTATTGCGCCAAAAGAGATTTTTAAATATATTTCAAGAAGTAAAATAGATGATTCAAAAGGGGGATGAATATGAAAATACTAAAGAAAATATGTTTGTTTATTTTTGCATGTATGTTACTTATGGCAGATACGACAGTCTTTGCGGCAGGTAAATCAACAAATGCATTGCAGGCGTATGAAAAGGTGTTGAGATCTGGTTCATATGAAGGAATACAGATAGAATGTTTTGCATTACAAGACATTAATCAGGATGGAATAAAGGAATTATTTATTTCGAATGCAAGAAACAAGATTAATGTTTATGGATATGATGGCACAAAGATAAAAAGTTTATATAAGCATGTAACTCCAGTCAGAGGGGATTTTGGTACATATTATCTTGATTCTGAAAATTACAGGCAGCCAGGACTGGGGGAAATAGAACATTATACTCGTGTAAAATATTTGAAAAGTAAAAAAAGAATTTGTTTTGAGACAAATCCAATCAACGAAAGCTATGGCAGAAAAAGTGTATTTATGACATTATCATCAGCTGCCAAGGCGAATATAGTAAAAGTTGAGCTTAAATTGGAATATGGAGGAGATCCATTTAGAGTCTACATAAATGGCAAGGTATCTCCCAAAAATAAATGGGATAAATATATAAATAGGTGGGGAACTGCAATTAATCCGGGAGTTTCAGTAAAGTTTTATAAAAACACATCTTATAATCGAAAAAACTGCGGAATCATTGCGACAAAACCATCGGTGAACAAACAAAAAGATGCGAATGCACGCATAAATATTACTTCCGGAAAAATTTGTACAGGGAAAACGCTGATATTGAGAATATCCGGAAACGACAGTAAGGTGAAATGGAGTACTTCGAATAAAAAAGTGGCAACGGTTTCTTCAAAAGGCATAGTAACAGGTAAGAAATCAGGAAAAGCGGTTATTACTGCAACTGTTGGAAAACGGAAACTGAAATGTACCGTGATTGTTCAACCTTCAATGGCTGTTTCAACAAAATCCATATCAGTAAATAAAACAGGTCGGATTGCAGTTACCGTAAATGGTTCGGCTACCATTTCAGTGGTAATTGG
>CAKUYM010000516.1 GCA_934716785.1 uncultured Bacteroides sp.
ATCAAAGGTCCTTTGACGGGACTTGTGGGTGAGCTTGTCACGATAGGCGGTAAAAGCAAGATTGCCGTGCGGCTTGACATGCTGGGCTGCGCCTGTGCGGATATGCCGGTGGGCTACGTAGAGCCTGTGGCTTCAAAATGCTAAGCCTTGAGACTTTAAATTTTCTGAAACACAATTCATTCGTACAATAATAATGGAAAAAACTTTAAGGGGTATAGCTCAGTACATTCGTAAGAATTACCTGAGTTACTGGATTATTCTGGGCATCGACACGGTGGTGTCCGTTGTGTGCTCATTGGTCGCTTACGGTGTCATTCACTATATGGCACACGTTCCTGTGAACGACTTTCTCTTGTTCCAATTTACCGGGTGCACCCTGGTCGCCAGCGTAGCGGGCGCCCTGCTGTTCCGCACCTATCGCAATACCATCCGCTTTTCCCAGGCACGCGAGCTCTGGCGCCTCATGTGCGCCGTGCTTTTCAAGGTCGTATTCCTGCTGCTTATATCCTTTTGGATCGCCTACGACCTGAACCTGCCCGATAAGTATAAGGTATTCTACCTTCTTTCTGACGGCCTGCTGACGTTGGTCGTACTTACAGTCTTCCGCGTGTCTCTTATCATCGCCTATGACTTCCTTCTGGACTGGGTGAACAAGAAGAATTCCCGTATTCTTATATATGGTACTACCGAGGAGAGCGTCGCCCTGAAACTCCGCCTACGCAACAGCGCACACTATAAGGTTGTCGGCTTCTACGTCTACGGCAAGAACAACAGCCGCCGTCGCCTTGCCGACCTTCCCATCTACTATTTCGAGAACGAGTCCGATGTTGACTATATCATGCGCAAGCGTGGCATCAAGGGAATCCTGTTCGCCCGCTACGAAGACACTTCTCTTGAGGAAAACCGCCTGCTTGAATACTGCAAGGGCAACGGTCTCAAGACCTTGATAGCTCCCACCATCAGCGAGGTCGATGCCGACGGTAACTTCCACCAGTGGGTACGCCCCATAAAGATAGAGGACCTTCTCGGCCGCCCTGAAATCAACATCAACCTGAGCCAGGTTGCCGATGAGTTCAGAGGTAAGGTAATATTGGTAACGGGTGCCGCCGGCAGTATCGGCAGCGAGCTCTGCCGCCAGCTTGCCCACATGGGCATAAAGAAACTCATCATGTTCGACTCCGCCGAGACGCCTTTGCATAATGTGCGGCTTGAGTTCGAGAAGAACTATCCGGACCTTGACTTCGTCCCCGTAATCGGTGACGTCCGTGTGGTGGAACGTGTGCGCATGGTGTTCGACCTCTACCATCCCCAGATAGTCTTCCATGCGGCGGCCTACAAACATGTCCCCCTGATGGAGGAAAACCCGTGCGAGGCTGTGCTTGTAAACGTCACCGGCTCGCGCCAGGTAGCCGATATGGCGGTGGAATACGATGCGGAGAAAATGATCATGGTCTCCACAGACAAGGCGGTGAACCCCACCAACGTGATGGGCTGCTCCAAACGCCTTGCTGAAATCTACGTGCAGAGCCTCGGCTGTGCCATCCGTGACGGAAAAGTGAAAGGCCGTACGAAATTCATCACGACGCGCTTCGGTAACGTGTTGGGCAGTAACGGTTCCGTAATCCCCCGTTTCAAGGAACAGATCGAGAACGGAGGCCCTGTCACGGTGACCCACCCCGATATCATCCGTTTCTTCATGACGATCCCCGAAGCCTGCCGCCTTGTGATGGAGGCCGCCACGATGGGAGAGGGGAATGAGATTTTCGTCTTCGAGATGGGTAAGGCTGTCAAGATAGTCGACCTTGCCACCCGTATGATCGAACTGGCAGGCTACCGTCCCGGCGAGGACATCAAGATCGAGTTCACTGGACTCCGCCCGGGAGAGAAACTCTACGAGGAAGTGCTGAGTGATAAGGAAAATACAATCCCGACAGAGAACAAGAAGATCATGATTGCCAAAGTCCGCCGTTATGAATATGCGGATATCCTTGATACTTATTCAGAGTTTGAGAAACTCTCCCGTGCAGTGAAGATCATGGATACGGTCAGACTGATGAAGAAAGTTGTTCCTGAGTTTAAATCGAAGAATTCTCCGAGATTTGAAGTGTTGGATAAAGAATTTGTCACAGAATAGCCAAAGAATAACCAATAAAAGATTCTATAAACAAAACATTATTTGCTATGCCTAAATCATCACGTACCTTTTTGAACGTACGAAGTTTGTATGGGAACTTGTTTCCTTGTCTGGTTGCAGTATTCTTACTTGCTTCCTGTCAGTCTTATAAGAAAGTTCCTTATCTGCAGGATGCAGAGATTGTAAAGAACACCAATCAACAGGAAAGTCTGTATGATGCCAAGATCATGCCCAAAGACTTGCTAACTATTGTAGTTTCATGTACTAGTCCGGAACTTGCAGTTCCGTTTAATCTGACGGTGGTTACTCAAGAAAATGTAGCAATGACAACTACGACCTCCCAACCGATATTGCAACAATATCTTGTAGACAATGAAGGCAAAATCAATTTTCCGGTTTTGGGGGAGTTGAAAGTGGGTGGATTGACAAAGAGAGAGGCGGAAGAACTGATTATCGAAAAACTGAAGCCCTACCTCACAGAGACTCCAATTGTTACGGTGCGTATGGTAAATTATAAGATTTCCGTGTTGGGGGAAGTTGCCCATCCGGGTACATTTACTATTAACAACGAGAAAGTTAATTTATTGGAAGCCCTTGCCATGGCGGGTGATATGACTGTTTGGGGCGTCCGTGACAATGTAAAACTGATCCGTGAAAGTGCAGATGGTAAGCAGGAGATTATAACCTTGGACTTGAACAGTGCCGAGACTATTCT
>CAKUYM010000517.1 GCA_934716785.1 uncultured Bacteroides sp.
TTATCAGCTTGAATGTATTGCTGTCCGGCATCCAGCGGCAGAGTCCCAGGCGGGTTCCTATCCATAGATTTCCCGATTTGTCCAGGCAGAGCGAAAGTATGCTGTTACTGGGAAGTGACGGATAATCCGCTATCTGATAGTTGGTGATAAGGTTTGTTTTTTGATTCAGATAATTCAGTCCGTTGTTAGTGCCAATCCAAAGCCCGCCATGAATATCGTCCGGCAGTAATTTAGTGATATGATTGTCTGTCAGGGAATTGGCATCCTGGTTACTGTGTTTATAGACGGTGAACGCAGCTCCGTCATACTTGTTCAGTCCGTTGCGGGTGGCAAACCATATATATCCTTTGGCATCCTGACAAATGTCAAGCACCGATAATTGGGATAATCCGTTATTCAGATTAATTGTTGAAAAGTTGAATGCCCGGTTTTCTTCCGCGTATGAATGGGAGTTACCAAAAGACAATAGGGAGATAAAGATAAATAGGTAAAAAGTATATGGTTGTTTTCTTTTAGTAAATAGGGTGATAAGGTTATTTTTTATCATAGTATTTCTTGTAAATCTTTTGATATTCCTCTTCTTTTTGAAATTTGTCCAGCCATGTGTCCAAACTGTCGAGCAGGGTAGGTGATTGCTTGCTGACTGCCCATGAGTAGAACTGTGTAAAGCTGATTGCCGTGTTGATATCTATCTGTGGCAGTGAATCTGCGACTGCCCGTGCGATACTTTCATCGCAAACGGCATAGTCGATATCTCCGTGAGCTACCAGTGAAATTAATTGTTCGGGACCGTATTTTTCTATTTCTTTGATATAGATAGTATCGCCGATTTCATTGCCTAAATTATGGATACGTAGAATGGAGGGCGAACCCTTTACGACATGCAGTGTACGTTGTGCCAAGTCCAGTTGGTTATGAATATAGAGCGAATCGTTTTCTCCGTTTTCCTTTCGTTGTACCAATACTTGCTTGCTGAGTACGATGGGAGAGGTGAGGAGCAGAGAATCCTTCAATTCACTGGTTGCCAGTATACCGAAAGCGATGACGTCATAGCGTCCTTCGCTCAGTCCCTTCAGCCGTTCGTTGAAACTCATGATGGGAGTTATCTTGGCTTCCAATCCTTTGTCGCGTGCAAATGCTTCAATCAGTTCATAATGAAAGCCGGAAACGGTGTCGCCGTCCACATAGAAACTGATGGAGTTGTATTCGGTCGCTACACGCAGTATCCCTTCTTTGGCAATGGCGGCATAGTCACGCGGGTGTCCCCCCGGCTTTTCCTCTTTACCGCATCGGCGGATAGAAAAGAGAATAGCCAGCACAATGATTACTGGTACTAAATATCTGAACAGCCTCAATTGGGGACGCGTCTTCATAAGCCGTAAGTTTTTTGTTAATCATAGAAATTCCATGACAGACCGAATTTCAGTACGCTGGGATTGATCGGGTAGTGAGGCGACAGGAAGTAATTCGGTCTGCTCATACCTTGGTTTACGTGATACATCATCACATAGAAACGTGTACGCTTCAAGTGCAGATTTGCGTAAACATTTACAATCGGATAACCGCCAATCTCTACTTGGTCATTCGTCGGTTGCAGATGGAAGTTCTGAATGGCAGGCATGTATGCAGGCGCATTGTATTTGGTAAAGTAACGTACATCAGCACCCAGTTGCACGCTAAGCACCTTCTTTGCCATTTTGAATTGCATGTAGAAGTTGTGGTACAGTGAAAGGTCGGGCAAAGGAAGCACCGTTTGGTCACTCGATTTTTGCCAAGTCACTTCATTGTCCAAATGGAATATCCCGAGCTTGAAGTCCTGATTGAGACTTGCGGACAATACTTGCAGACTTCCGCCTTTCTGTTCGGGGGTAGCCTGTTGGTTAAAGTAAGTATAGTTCTTGATATTCTCTACCCCTGCTTTCAGACGTGTTCTCCAGCGGGCAATGCTTAATTCCCCCTCGATGCGGGTACGGAATTCTTTGTCCATGTCATTATCCCACAAGAAATGCTTGGAGTGATAATGGCGCATATAGAATGGCGCAAGTTTGTTGCTGACCTCACCGCGGGCTATAAGGCTCACAGTATCCCTCCACAGAGGAAAATTGAGGTCGATGTCACCTTTCACGTTGAACTGTCCGATGGCTTTCCCTGCAAGTCCCACTTCACCGATAGCGTGATAGTGAAGCACGTTCCCCTCACGCTTGGATAGCTCGCCGCCCACAAATATTTCGTTCTCATTATATTTATCGGGAGACGAACTGCCATCCATGTTCATCAGTGTGTACTTACTGATTTTGTAGGAAGCAAATGCCGTCAGTCCGGCTTTGGCATATTTGTTGAACCCTTCGAGCAAGGCGATACCGATGGTGTTCTTGACTCCTATATACGTGGTACTGTCTCTCACCGCCGGATTCTCTGAATCAAAATATGTGTTTTGATAATAATCGCTTCCTACTTCGTCTTTAGAATTGAAACTGTGTCGCGCGCGTTCCACTTGGATGGTATGTATGAAGCTGGTGACCGGCACGAACTCTTGTTTGGCGGGCATCGTATCATTCTCAGCCTGTGGCAGGTCGCGGTGGAATCCTAAGTTATAGCGTTGGGTGAGGAACACATAAAAGTCATGGTTGCGATTGGTTGTAGCACTCAGCTTTGTAGGGATATTGGTCGATTCATACTCCCTTTGCCCTTGCGCCATTTCTTCGGGTGCGGTGATATACCGGTCGTCGGTAATACCGCCGTTTTCGTTTGTCTTCAGGTAATTGTTGCTATAAATGGCTTGCATCTGATACTTGTCGCCAATATAGCTGCCGAAAAGTGCGGCATTGAAGTATTCCGTATTATGGTTG
>CAKUYM010000518.1 GCA_934716785.1 uncultured Bacteroides sp.
AGGTCGCGGTTTGAACTCTTCTTACGCTATCTATCAGGATGCTACAGGAAAGGCTTACGAAAGAACTATCGCACTGGGTATCGGTATCGGTTCAGGTTATCTGTTCGAAACGACTTTCCAACGCGAAGCTACTTCAGACCTGACTGGCGAACGTGGTTCACTGATGGGAGCTATCCAGGGATTGCTGTTGGCACAATACGAGGTGTTGCGTGAGAACGGTCACTCTCCTTCCGAGGCATTCAACGAAACAGTAGAGGAGCTTACTCAGTCATTGATGCCGCTCTTCGCTAAAAACGGTATGGACTGGATGTATGCAAACTGCTCTACTACTGCTCAGCGTGGTGCTCTCGACTGGATGGGTCCTTTCCACGATGCTATCAAACCGGTAGTTGAGAAGTTGTACAACAGCGTTAAGACAGGTCATGAGGCTCAGATTTCTATCGACAGCAATTCACAACCTGATTATCGTGAGAAACTGAACGAAGAACTTCGTCAGCTTCGCGAAAGCGAAATGTGGCAGACTGCTGTAACTGTACGCAAACTTCGCCCTGAAAATAATTAATCAGACTAAATTATACAAGTTTTATGAAAGGGAAGGACTACTCAGTTCTTCCCTTTCTTTTGCGTACAAATGAATAATAGATTAGCCTGACTTAATACGATAATATAATTTTTTCAGAAAAAATATATTCCTATTGTGGATAGAAAATACAAGTTTATATTTATCTTTGCAGCGCCAAAATAAAAACAATAGGTGTATGAAAAATTTTTTATCCATTTTCAAACTTTTGGCTGCGTTCGCGGTGTGTGCGTTAAGTAGCTGTTTTATAGCAGGCTGTGTTGATAAGGATACCGACTATTCTCAGCCTGACAATGGTTCTGTTCCTAACGGTTTTTCTTTTAGTACAACTCAGGAAGTACAACTAAATTTGAAGTATGATGTTCCTGCCGAGGATTATCAGGTACTTTTTGATGTTTATTTTGAGAATCCGTTAAAGAAGGATTCGGAAGGTCAGATTGTCCGAAACGAGGAGGTAAAGTCTGTATTGACAAGAATGACTGACGGCAATGGTGAATATACCGGTAAAGAGATTATCCCGGGTTATTTGTTGAGTGAAGGGAAAGAGGTTTATATTTATACTACATACATCGGGGTTCCCGGTTTGTACAAAACAACAGTTCAGGGGAATACGATTCGTGGTGATATAAACTGGGATACAGTGTATGACTTGGATGCTTTGTCTCGGGCAACACGTGCTACGGTCGGTAGCTTTACAATTCCTGACGGTTTTGAAGTTTTAGGAGGATGGAATGCGAAAGGGCGTCCGGATAACTTGGATAATGAAGGAGAAATGAAACTTTCATCAGCGTTCATGAATACGATTAATAAGACCATTCCCGAAAGGGGAACGTGTCCGGAGAAGTATCGCCAATCAGCCGATTTTGAGGTAAAGAAGGCTGCCAATGTGAAGGTGCGTTTTGTGGGTGGAACAAGTGCGGCTGCCAGTGCGTTCGGCTATTATTGTTATAAGAAAGGTGCCACTCCACAGGAGATTGATGCTGCTAAGAAGTATATCGTGTTCCCCAATACAAAAACCGGACAAGGGATAAAAGGCGGTGAATGTATGAAACTGCATTATATTGATGAAAAAGGAGTTGATCAAGGAGAAGACTTCCCCGAAGGAGTGAATATAGGTTGGTTTATCCGTAACGATGCTTTCAGAAATGGAAATATTGGAAATGGACATGGAATGTTTTATTCTACGACAAGTCTGAACAGAGATAAACGTACTCATACGGCTGCTTTTAAAGTAAATGACTTTATTGTTTTGTCTTTTGAAGATTGGACGGATGCCGATTATAACGATGTAATATTCAATGTTTGGTCCAATCCGGTAGAGGCTATCGCTCCGGATGTGCCGGATGTGAAACCTTCTACGGATGATGATGCTTCTATCGCTTATCGGATGACTTATAAAGGTATTGTGGCTTTTGAAGATAACTGGCCTTCAAAAGGAGATTATGACTTGAATGATGTTGTAGTGAAGTATAACTCAGTATTGAGTTACAATACAAAAAATCAGGTACTTTCTACCGAAGACACATTCACAGCATGGTGGTCGGGAGCCAATTATTTGAATAGCTTTATCTATCAGATGAATACGGAACGCTCAAACGTAGAGTGTACCAAAAATGGTGTGGCATATTCAATGGACAAAGATTTGTCTCTTGCTACTATTCCTGTGTTTGAAGATATGAAAGAAGCAACCGGAAATAATACGAAGCAAACGACAGTGACGATTAATAATAAGTTTAAAACACCGGTTGACCATGAAGCATTTGGAGTAGCTCCTTATAATCCGTTTATCAGTGTATTTAAAGTGACGGGCAACAATCGTACCGAGGTGCATTTGGTAAATAATAAGCCGACAGAAAAAGCTGATAAGGCTCTGTTCCATACAAAAGCCGATTTGTCCGAGCCGGATAAGGGAACCTATTATGTTTCAGATTCCAAATATCCGTTTGCCATTCATCTTGCAGATGCGGAGAATTATTCAACAACAGAAGGTGAAGCTGTTGATAAGACATTCCCTAAGTTTGCTTCTTGGGTTGAATCTAATGGAACCAAAGAAAAAGGCTGGTATTTGAAATAATAAATATTGTTTGTGTAGTTAAAGAGAATGTTTGGGCTTAGAGAGAGTAGGCCTTGTAAAACAAAAAAGAGGATTAATAAGTTAATCCTCTTTTTTTATGAATGACATCAACCTTTTATAGAAAGGGTGTTTGGTCAAGGTGGCCGCATCTCCGAGAATGACGAGTTTCATCCGTGCTCGCGT
>CAKUYM010000519.1 GCA_934716785.1 uncultured Bacteroides sp.
AACAAGGTGTTTCTTGATATACTGACCATGTATATCAAGAAACACCTGAAAGGGTGAGAGTTGAAAAAAAATGAGACTTGAAAGTCGAGATTAAATACAATAGTCAACTATGAATGTCAGGCCCCTGATTATACCTTTATTTCTTGTGCTATTCTGCTGTGTGCTGGGATGCCGGGACAAACAGCATAGCAAAGCGGAGGAATCCACCCGCGATCTTCCACAGATAAAAGACAGTGGTGAGTTAGTCGTCTTGACATTATACAGCTCCACTTCATATTTCATTTACCGGGGGCAGGAGATGGGATTTCAGTATGAGCTCAGTGAACAATTCGCCAAAAGTTTAGGATTAAAACTCAGAATCGAAGTAGCCAACAGCGTGAACGAGCTGATCCGAAAGCTGTTGGCAGGCGAAGGAGACATGATTGCCTATAATCTGCCCATAACAAAAGAGTGGAAAGACAGCCTGCTTTATTGCGGCGAAGAGGTGATTACGCATCAGGTGATTGTGCAGCAAGGAAGAGGTAAGCAAAAGCCCTTGAAAGATGTTACCGAACTGGTTGGCAAAGATGTATATGTAAAACCCGGAAAGTATTACGACCGCCTTGTCAACCTGAATAATGAGTTAGGAGGAGGAATCCAAATCCATGAAGTGACCAATGACAGCATCACTGCCGAAGACTTAATGACGCAGGTGGCACAAGGTAAGATTCCATATACAGTGGCAGACAATGATTTAGCCAAACTGAATAAGACGTATTATCCCAATTTGGATATCAGTCTGTCTATCAGTTTCGACCAACGTTCTTCTTGGGCGGTACGAAAAAATACTCCGGAATTAGCCGCAGCAGCCACCAAATGGCATCAAGAGAATATGACTTCTCCTGCCTACACTGCCAGTATGAAACGCTACTTTGAAAACAGCAAGATGATTCCCCACTCTCCCATCCTTTCATTGAAAGAGGGAAAGATTTCCCATTATGACGGTCTGTTCAAAAAATATTCCAAAGATATCGGATGGGACTGGCGCATGCTTGCATCGTTGGCTTATACAGAATCCAACTTCGACACGACAGCCGTATCTTGGGCGGGTGCCAAAGGACTGATGCAGCTAATGCCCGCTACCGCCCGTGCCATGGGAGTGCCTACTGGAAAAGAACAAAACCCTGAAGAAAGCGTCAAGGCAGCCATCAAGTACATTGCCGCTACCGACCGCAGTTTCAGCATGGTTCCGGATAAGGAGGAACGGATCAACTTCATCTTGGCATCCTACAATGCCGGTCTGGGACACATATACGATGCCATGGCTTTGGCAGAGAAATACGGAAAAAATAAATTGGTGTGGAAAGATAATGTAGAAAACTTCATCTTACTCAAAAGCAATGAAGAGTACTTCACCGATCCGGTTTGTAAGAACGGCTACTTCCGTGGCATAGAGACCTACAACTTCGTACGTGACATCCTGTCGCGCTATGAATCCTATAAAAAGAAAATCATAGGATAAGGCATAACCAGCCGATACCTCTCTCAACGAGAGGTAATCGACTCTGCTATATCACCAATTATATATAAATACCATGAAGGAAACTTTTACTATCAGTGGGTAAAAACACTCTACCCTCATAACTGAAACCACGATGGATAAATGGATACAGAAGATTTATGAGGGTATGAGGATATGAGAGCAGAAACATAAAAACTTTTTATTGGTGAAAATGAGTCACTTTAAAATAAGTTCAACTTATTTTTCTGCGCTTCCTCCAACGAAACAGTTTCACGTTTCATCAACCCGCTCTTTTCGCGAAGTTCTTCATATTCCGCTTCCAGTTCGTTCACCAACTCGGCTTTCGTTTGCGGATTCAGCAATTTGGCAGCAACACCGGCATTCAAAGAAGCATCTTTCAGATGTACTACCGGTGCATGATATACAGGCGCAATCTTCAATGCGGTATGCATCTTTGACGTGGTAGCCCCACCAATCAGAAGAGGTATATCGAGACCCGCCTTTTCCAACTCAACAGCTACATGCGCCATTTCTTCCAAAGAGGGAGTAATAAGCCCGCTCAATCCTATCATGTCCACCTTTTCTTCAATAGCACGCTGAACGATTGTTTCCGCAGGAACCATCACGCCCAAGTCAACAATATCATACCCGTTGCAAGCCATCACTACGGAAACGATATTCTTTCCGATATCGTGGACATCACCTTTCACTGTGGCAAGCAGTATTTTTCCGGCAGAGGCCGTCGTCTCTGTCTTTTCTGACTCAATGACAGGCTGAAGAATGGCAACAGCTTTCTTCATTGTCCGAGCAGTCTTCACCACCTGCGGAAGAAACATTTTGCCGGCTCCGAAAAGTTCGCCGACATAGTTCATCCCATCCATCAACGGCCCTTCAATCACATTCACCGCCTTGTCGTAGAGTGGCAACGCTTCTGCCAAGTCCTGTTCGAGATAATCACCGATTCCCTTCATCAAGGCATATTTCAGACGTTCCTGAACCGTACCTTCTCTCCAAGCATCCTGCTTGGCTGCCGGCTGTCCGGCTGCCCCACTCATCGTTGCCTTCAAAGCCTCAGCCAGTTCGATAAGGCGTTCTGCCGCATCAGGGCGACGATTTAAGACGACATCCTCTATTTTTTCAAGCACATCGGCCGGAATATCACTGTACAGCACGGAAGTGCCCGGATTCACAATACCCATATCCATCCCCTGCTGAATGGCGTGATAAAGGAACACGGCATGCATGGCTTCACGGATATAGTTGTTGCCACGGAAAGAGAAAGAAAGGTTGCTTACCCCACCGCTGATATGCGCACCGGGAAGATTCTTCTTAATCC
>CAKUYM010000520.1 GCA_934716785.1 uncultured Bacteroides sp.
TATCTCTACCGCTATAAATCTAGAATTGGCATTTGAAAGTGACATGTTCACAAAATTGAGCATTGCAATTACACCACCCACAACGTTATATATACCGTAATCTTCTACACCCAACGCTTGCAAAACAAGACGTGAGGTATATAGTTGAAGTACCATCGTAAACAACATTCGAAGATACAGGACTGTTGTATTTTTCGCTAATCTCTTATTTCCGGTTGAGTGATCTAACATTTATTCTATTTTCTTTTATGCTTAATCAATCTATATTATCTTGAGATTGGTCATTAGTAAGTACCAGTAAAATCCCATTACTATCACATATTGACCTAAATTCGCTCCAAGAATAATTATTCTGCGATTTTTTACCCTTTTATAACGTATATAACCTTTTGCTATGCCTACACTATGTTTCAATATCAAAAATCACTTTACATTATACCTATCAGTCTCTTTACCTGCAAGTACTTCTATAATACGACGGCAAGCCTGTCCATCACCATAAGGGTTGACTGCTTTCGACATTTTATTGTAAGCCCCAGTATCATCAAGCAATATACTTACCTCATTAACAATTTTATTGTAATCAGTACCTACAAGATGAACTGTACCACTTGTCAATGCTTCAGGACGCTCAGTTGTGTCACGCATCACAAGAACAGGTTTGCCAAGACCTGGAGCTTCTTCTTGAATGCCACCAGAATCTGTAAGTACTATATTTGCCTTTGACATGAGGTAAACAAATTCCAAATATTGCAGTGGTTCAATGAAGAACATATTGTCCAAGTTGCTCAAATCCTCACCAAACACTTCATGAATAGGTTTGCGCACATTAGGATTGAGATGCATAGGATAGACAAAGTCAACATCTGGGTATTTAATCTTCAAGTCACGGATAGCCGTAACCATGTGAATAAAGCCTTCACCAAAATTCTCACGGCGATGTCCTGTGATAAGCACAAGTTTCTTTCCATCTTCCAACCTTGCTATGTCATAACCTGCAGTTGCTAATATTTGCGCTTGTTCTGCTGCAAGAATCTTATTCTTTTCCAAATTCTCAACAACCATGTGAAGCGCATCAATCACGGTATTGCCTGTGACATATACCTTACCATGCGCTCTTTCTTCCAAAAGATTCTTCTCAGATAATGGCGTCGGAGCAAAGTTATACTCTGCAATGCGTCCTGTTATTTGACGGTTCATTTCCTCTGGCCAAGGACTATATATATTATGTGTACGAAGTCCTGCTTCTACATGTCCCACAGGTATCTGCTGATAAAAAGCAGCAAGAGCAGCTGCCGTAGAGGTAGTAGTATCGCCATGAACCAACACCACATCGGGCTTGCACTCCTTAAACACATCACGCATGCCAATAAGTACACGTGCCTTCACGTCATACAAGTCCTGTCCTTGCTTCATAATGTTCAAATCAAAATCTGGTTTTACACCAAAGATTTTCAACACTTGGTCGAGCATCTCACGATGCTGACCCGTTACGCACACCACTGTCTTAAACTCATCTGTATATTTCTGGAACTCCTTCACCAACGGGCACATCTTGATAGCCTCTGGACGAGTTCCGAAAACGAGCATTATTGTTTTCATGTTGAATTTTCTTAATAATGAAATTTTACGTTTTTGCTAATTGTTTTAGAAGTAAAGGCATTATACATAAATAGCCCAATTGCATCAAAACTAAGTGAGGATTGACGTTATTATTCAGAAGTTTTTGTCACTTGGTTGTGTTATAATACCTTGCATACCACTCGGCAAAGTTTCTTAATCCATCTCTTAAACTTGTATTCGGCTTAAAACCAAAATCTTGTTCCAATGGAGTAGTATCAGCGTATGTTACCGGCACATCACCGGGTTGCATGGGTACAAGTTCCTTGTGAGATTCAAAATCGTAATCTTTTGGAAGTACACCGGCACGGACAAGCTCTTCTTGAAGGATAGTCACAAATTCAAGGAGATTTTCCGGATGGCTGTTGCCGATATTATATACCTTGTATGGTGGGATTGGAAGTCCGTCCTCACCGTTCTGCTTTTCAGGAGCATGCTGCATAATGCGTACTACACCTTCTACAATATCGTCAATATATGTGAAGTCGCGCTTACAATTGCCGTAGTTGAAAATCTTGATGGTCTCGCCTTTCACCAATTTATTAGTAAAGCCGAAATATGCCATATCAGGACGACCTGCAGGGCCATATACTGTAAAGAAACGTAAACCTGTTGATGGAATATTATAGAGTTTACTGTAAGCATGAGCCATCAACTCATTACTCTTCTTGGTTGCGGCATAAAGACTGACCGGATTATCTACCTTATCATCTGTTGAATACGGCACCTTTTTGTTACTGCCATAGACTGATGAGGAAGAGGCATAAACTAGATGTTCCACCTCATGATGACGACAGGCTTCAAGGATATTATAGAAACCTATGAGATTACTTTGGATATAAGCATCAGGATTCGTTATACTATAACGGACGCCAGCTTGGGCTGCAAGGTTTACGACAACAGCAATTTTGTTTTCGTTGAAGATTTTCTCCACTGCGTCTTTATCTGCAATTGAGGCACGGACAAAAGTCCAGTCACGATTCAAGGACTCTATTTCCTTGAGGCGTTCATACTTGATATTGACATCATAGTAATCGGTAATAGAATCAATACCGATAACCTTGATGTTCTTTACATCATGGAAAAGACGTCTGACAAGGTTACTGCCGATAAAACCGGCAGCACCCGTCACAAGTACCGTCTTACCATCCAATTTTACATTATATGGCAACATGATCAGTCTCTTCCAAAAATATCACGTGTATAAA
Source organism: uncultured Bacteroides sp. (assembly GCA_934716785.1). Taxonomy (GTDB): domain Bacteria; phylum Bacteroidota; class Bacteroidia; order Bacteroidales; family Bacteroidaceae; genus Bacteroides. Next base: position 2,829 of record CAKUYM010000520.1, read on the forward strand.
CCTTATCC
>CAKUYM010000521.1 GCA_934716785.1 uncultured Bacteroides sp.
CGATGAACAACGTCACATCAAGCCATTATTTGATTTGAAAAAGTTTTTGGGGTGACGCATTCCCGAAGTCGGGAATTTAATTTCTTGGGACCAACTCTAAAAACATTGTCGTTGTCAATAATAGGGCTAATCCGACACAAACGGCAATCAACAACCAATTTATATATATAGCTTTCGGCTTGGTATCAGCATGCAGATTATTCAGAAAATACTCTCTAAAGAAAAGATACAATCCCGGAATCGTAGCACTTGCCAATAGAAAATCCTCGGGAATATGAAAGAAATAGGTTTTGGACAATCCTATCAATGACCAATGGCAAAGGAAAAGCACCAGAAACATATTAACTTTATGGGCAAACAAGAGTAATAATCCGATAGTAAACACTACCACGGAGCAAGGCATTACCGGAGAAGTCATTTCCGGAAAAGAAAGCCCGCGCATCAATGAAATCAAGGGGTATATGAAAGGCATTGCCAATAAGATATAGGATAATATATCATATTTATGAGTACGCTCAAAGGTTGTGTATCCTGTCATCGCATCCCATATCCAAATGATAGCCATTACTCCCCAAAACATAGCCATTACCCCATTATAACTGCGTTCTTCACAATAAACATAATAGTAAATGATAGAAATCCATGCATAAAGCCCTATCATATAGAACTTCATAGCCATCTTTACCCACGGACGCGGTTTGCTGATAAGCAATCCCGTCAACACCATACCGATAAGGATGATAAATATCTGCAAAATCCAGGTAGCTGAATTATAATATGCGATCGTTCTCCAGAAAATATCCATAAAAATAATTTTAGTGTCTTGTTAACGAAAAAGCCCTATGTGGGAATAGGAACATAGGAAATGTAGCCCCTACAGCCAACATGAAAATAACCGTACTTGCTACTATCGTATTGGAAAAGAACATAGACATGAAATTGTCCAGATTTTCCGGATCATTTACATTCTGCAAACACATGATGAGTGAAAATACCATGTTGTAGGCAAATTTTCCCGGAATCATGGGGAGCAATGCCGGAATATAAAGCACTGTCATCGGACAATAAACTTTTTTTCCTAACCATAAACTGCCGAAACCTATTACCAATCCACCAAACAAGGAGGCCGTTGCAATATCTACGCCCAAATAAGTCATCAGACAAAAGCGGCAGGCATGTCCCAGCGCAGCCAGTATGGCAATCATCTTGAATGCACGCAAGGGTGGGTCGGAAATTGCACCAAATCCGATACCTGCTACTGCCGCAAAAAATCCATCAATAAGAATATCAAACGCTATCATATCAAATTAAACTGTTTTTTACCATTAATAATGTGAAAGAAAGTCCGATTGCAATGCTTACAATCAACAAAGAAGCCTCCGTCAGACGGGCAAATCCGGTTAAAACGTATCCTTCGACTATGTCAATCACGCCGTTAATCAAAGGGACACCGGGAACAAGATAAAGCACACTGGTTGCCAAGGCTATTTCGGACGTCGTATCAAAAATCAGAGCAGTGGATGCACATAGGGAAGCGACGAAAGCCGAAACGATAAATATCACATAATGATTGATTTTCTTCTTCTGCATCTGCTGCTTCAGATAGAACCCTGTGATGGTGGCCGAGAAGACAATCCCCATTGAAATTAAATCTCCACCAAATAATTTGCAGAATGATGCATTGGCGAATCCTACAAGCAGTAAAACAAAAAGAGGGTGTATCATTGGAGCTGAAACTATCTTTTTGTATTTAGCAGTCAGCTCTTCCAATGACAAATGGTGGTCTACCGCTTCCCAACTTAATGCGCTTAACTCTGAATTATGTTCGAAACTGATAGGATGTGCAGGAATATCTATCACCTCATTACAGGCTTCATTCGTTTCTTTGTCTATAATTGTAAGAATGATATTTTTATGGAATACACCCAATTTTACATCTAAGCCAAAGGCTTCCCCGATGCGTTTGGAGTTGCGTATGACTCGTGAAGTGTGCACTCCCGCTCCCATTAAATGAGCAGAATATTCCGCAATAAATTTACCTATGGATAATAAAGATTCGCTTGTCTTCATGAATTGAAATTTTAAAATCGGCTGCAAAAGTACAAAAAAGAGTTATAGAAACAGCCTTGTCTCTGAATATTTTCTCACTGAATGCACGAGAATCAAAAACTGACAGTCTTTAACTTATCAATAGAAACTATTGACTTTCCCTTTTTTATTATGTATATTTGCCACAACAAATCAGTTGGAATGAGCATGAAACATATAAAAATAAAGACATAAAGCAATAAATTGGGGCACATGGAAATGTGCCTTGAAAAATATGAATGGGATGAAATCAGCAAAGATTTCACCCCATTTTGTTTAATATATTCGGTATCATTTAGTGAATTACCCCGAATATCGTTTATTATAAACGGGTCTCACGTTTATAATAAACTGTTTCATTATTTATTAAAAACGCAAAATGAGTTTATTAGCATCTTGTATAATAAAAATAACACAGTTTAAGAGTAAGAATGGCATCAACATACTATTCATGAATATATCTATACATTTCAGGTAATAAATGAGCTTTACACTAATTCTCTTTTTCACTTACTACTCATAACAGTCCAAGCTATAATCATAATAATATTACTCCATATTATCCGTTTTCGGTCTTAAAAAGTAGATTTGTAGTCCTAATGCAAGCGCAACTACGATACTGAGCATAGCAAATCCTTCGCCCAGACTTCCGCCGTCCGTCCATTTTCCCAATAATTGAGTTACTGCCGCTCCTGCAAAAACTCCTGTCATATTCATAATTCCATATGCCGTCCCTCTATAT
>CAKUYM010000522.1 GCA_934716785.1 uncultured Bacteroides sp.
CTTACACCCCAGAAGATTCTTCTGAAACCAAATGTGAAACAGTACTCGTCAATTTCCGCAATGGGACATTGGAAGTGAACGAAACGGGCGCAATTCTTAGAGAACATAGACCAGAAGATAAATTGACCTATTGCCTAAAGTATGATTATGATCCAAATGCAAAATGTGATAAATTTTATACATTCTTAAATCAGATGCTTCCGGATATAGAATCGCAAGTTATCTTATTTGAATATTTGGGATATACCTTAACCAAATACTTAAAACTAGAAAAATTTCTTTTACTTCTCGGGGAAGGGAAAAACGGTAAATCTGTTATCTACGAAATAGTACGAAAATTATTTGGTGAAGAAAATGTATGCAATTTGTCACTAGAAGAGGTTACAAAGGATAAAGGATATTGCAGAATAGACTTGCATAACAAGCTACTAAATTATGGTAGTGACATTGGGGGCAGATATGACCCCATCGTACTAAAAAAAATGACTTCGGGTGAGCCTATATACGCACGGGCAATTAGAAAGCAGCATATTACGATGTGCAATTATGCTAAACAAATGTATAATGCCAACCAATTGCCTAAAGAAAGCTCTGAATATACCCAAGGATTACTTCGTAGATTTTTAATTCTAAAATTCACTATAACGGTAGAAGACAAAGATGTAAACGTAAACCTTGCTAAAGAAATTTGCGAAACTGACCTCCCCGGCATATTTAATATGGTACTTGAAGGTCTCCAAAAAATTCTCAAACAAAAACGTTTTTCCCCATGTGCTGCTTCCGACAAAATCTTAAACGAATTTGTAGAAGAAGTAAATCCTCTATCCGAATTTCTCGAATATGAAAATTACACTCATAGTACTAAGAGCTATATGGCGTTAAAGTTTCTGTATGACGAGTATGCCAACTTTTGCTCACGCACTCGTACTATTCCAGTTGGTTATAAAGTATTTTCCCGACTACTTAAACAACAGAATTTTAAAGTAGAAGCTATCGGTGGAAAAGCACGGCAAGTATTTATAGAAAAACAAAATTAATAACTTAAATCGTCATTATCGTAATAACCACAGTATGGAGCATTACGATAATGACGATAATAAATGATAATCTTGAATATGGAAAAAGAATATCGCTATTCTTTAGATAACAGAAGGGGCGCTAATTTCATACATATTTGCCCCAACTGTGGAAAACGTGAGTTTAAAAGATATATAGACAATACTACAATGGAATACATTGCAGAAGATGTAGGAAAGTGCAATCGACTTATCAAATGCGGTTTTCATAAGCCCCCTAAAGTACATTTCCAAGAACATCCAGAAGAAAAAACAAAAAGGAATGAACTATACAGAAAAAAAAGGCAACCAAAATCCCCAATTAATATCAATGAAAAAGACTATGATATAATTGATGAAAAATACGTTAAGATATCAATGTGGAATAAACGATACATTAACACATTTACCATATGGCTTTTCAAATTAATAGGAAATAACCCTCATTATGGCATAGGAGTAATCAAAGACGTTGTACAAAAATACGATTTAGGTGGTTCGCATAGAATCAATGGAGCAGTAGTTTTCTGGCAGAGAGATTATAACAACCAAATACGTACAGGAAAAATTATGCTTTATAATCAACGAACAGGAAAGAGAATCAAAGATGAAAATAGACCTAATATGATAAACTGGGTTCATTACTACCTAAAGAAAGAGCATAGGTTAAAAGCAGATTTCAAACTAAAGCAATGTTTCTATGGAGAACATCTACTTAAAAAATATCCTAATGCGATTGTTGCTGTTTTTGAAAGCGAAAAAACAGCCATAGTAGCCTCCATAATATTTCCGGATTTAGTTTGCATCGCAAGTGGAGGATTAGGAGGATTGAATTTACAAAAATGCAAGGTATTAGCCCACAGGCATGTTATTTTCTTTCCCGACTTAGGATGTTACCAGCAATGGAAAGCTAAAGTTGAAGATATATCCAAACATATCTTCTTTGCAAGCTACTCTATAAACGACGTATTAGAGAATAATGCAACTGAAGAAGAAAGAGCTGGTGGGTTAGACCTATGCGATTACATCATTAAATCATTAACTAACAACAACTAGCCATATTATTAATTTATTTTTTTTAAGTTATGAACAACAAAAGTAAATCAAAGAGTGAGAGCATTCAAGAAATTCTATATGTACTGTGCAAAGAAAAGGTAGCACGGTGTTACTCAATAGACAGTAATTGTGATTTTTTACCTCTGAGAAGAAAAACGACAAAGAGATTGCATGACTCTTCGATATCTTATCTGATAGATTATCGATTCCTAATGGAGAAGTTATAGAAATGTCGGATACAAACATCACAATTTGGTCATCTAAAAGTTTTAATTCCATATTGAGGGTTCTATTAAACAAGAAAGAGCCAATATATCATATAAGCATATCACCAGAAGAGCCTACCGAGGTAAAGATATTAAAGTGGTCAGAGTATAAACTACTGCATGAACCATGTAAAAGACCACATCTGACTACAAAAAACGATTTGCTTTTTATGCCTCATGGTTTCAGAGAATCTTGTCAGCATAGTAAGTTTAATACTTATTTGGAAGAATCCAAAATGATAACTCGGCTTACTTAGAACACCGCTAAAAGCCGAAGTCAAAATATTACTACGAGAAAGAGCTGGGCTATTCATAGTCTGGCTCTTACTGTATTCGCTCTAACAAGTTGGGTTTTGGAATTCAATCAGGCAACCTTGCTAATAAATATTATAAAAGTTAATATGAGCAATTTAGACAAGACAATTACATTTGACACAGTTAGAT
>CAKUYM010000523.1 GCA_934716785.1 uncultured Bacteroides sp.
GGCGCGGGGGGAGCATCCATTGGAATATTTTGTCACAGTAGTCAAAGTTGCCTTGGCATAGCGCTTTGGGTAGGCTGACAGCCGAACTGCGGAGAATCCCGAACTGTGCGGCTATCCAGCGTTTCCGCTGGTTACTGATGGCTTCCTTTTTCTGTGTCTTTTCGTCATATATGGGAATTTGTGGCAGATAGGCAGTATGGATGCGCTGCTGTAGAAGCAACACTTCGAGTTCCTTGTCTTCGCCTGCCGTTTCGAGAAATTGTACGTTCTGTCGGAACCAATCTGCATCAAAAGCCATTCCCGAACCGGAAAGGGCAGCGGAAAGTCCGAGGGCATTGTGTCCGCTGCGGAAAATCCCATTGTTGATTTCTTCACTGATGCCGTCAAGGATAGAAATGTCGGTAGTTAGGTTTTTGCCGGTTCGATGGGCTTGTACCGATCTTATTCCACTGTCGAAAGCGCGGTTCACTTCAGCTAGGAAATCCGGTGAAGTCAAGTTGTCGGCATCCATGACGACTGCTACGTCATAATGCTCATCGCGGATAGAATCTACTGCCATTGTCAGGGCTTTAGCTTTGGAACTGTCCTGATAGTCGGCTATCAGCAGGCGGATAGGTAGCGAACGCAAATCCTCATTGGTGGATGGCTGCATCCGGTCGGAGATAACTATGATGTCAAACAGTTCCTGCGGATAATCTTGCTGGAGGAAACTGCGCACGGAAGCGGCAATCACCCGGTCTTCTTTATAGGCCGGGAAGAACACGACGAAATGCCGGAGCTTACGGGCTTCCGGGAAATGAGGAGCTTGGTAGAACTTCGATGCGATGGCATATAACAGCAGATAGCAGACGCAAAGAGCAAGGAGTGTAAAAAGAATCCAATCGATGATTATCATTGTATTCGGTTTTATGAGATTATTGTGCTTTCTCGGATGAAGGAGAAAAAAGTCCGGCGTTTACTCCGTTGAATGTGGCGGCAACGAGGTCGAAACGTCTTTTGAATGCACAGACCAGCATATTCTTGCCGGCAGCTACAGTGCTTTGATAGAGAACAGAAACGATGCGGTCGAATCCTTTCAGGTTTCGGCGGGCGTAGAACAGACGGTTGCGTGTCAGATAATAGGTGCGCAGTTTACTGAGCTGCCCTGTGCTTTGGCTTTCTTTATGGAAGATGGTGCAGCAGGGGTCATACCACAGTTCATAGCCGGCACGCGTCATGCTCGTGCTCCAGTCCAGTTCCTCGTAATAGAGGAAGAATATTTCCGGCATCATCCCTGCCTTTTCTATTACTTCCCGTTTTATCATCATAGCTGCACCGTGCAAGTAGGGCGTGGGGTGGGCTGTATCAAACGTGCCGTCGTCCGGGCAATCGAACCCCTCCATATTGTTGCGTAGCGTAATGCGTGACAATGGGGTAAATCCGGCAAACTGTATATGCCGGGGGGGGAAGGCAAAACGTATTTTCGGTGATACACCGCCTATTTCGGGACGGCTTTCAAGGCGTTCTATCAAGCGGTCGATGTGGTCTGACTCGATGTAAGTGTCGTTGTTGATGAAGAACAGGTATTTGCCTCTTGCCGCACGGATGCCGACATTGTTTCCTCCGGAGAAACCGCGGTTTTCGTTGCTACGGATAGCGGTGACAGAAGGATACAGTTGGCTAATTCGGCTTGCTTCATCTTCGCGTGAAGCGTTGTCTACTACGATGATTTCATAACTCACGGAGTGTACCTTGTCTTGCAAGGATTCTATCAACTCACAGGTATCTTTGAACCCGTTGTAGCAGATAGTGATAAATGATATGTCCGGTGTATTATTTGCCATATTTATTTGTTGATTTCTTGGGGAACGGTCGTAAGGAGGCGCTGGTCTATATGCGGGGCGGCAAAGCAGAGAGCAAAGCCTATATATACGGTCAGCGGGTTGGGGTATTGCATTATGTCGTTGACATAGGCGGCTATGAAATATCCCGCATCCATGCAGAGCCATGCTGCAATGAGGCCTCGCAGACTTTTATTATGCACTTTGAACATCAATATCCATGAGCACCAGGCGAAGAGGATGCCATGTATGCCGAGGTAGAGAATCAGTCCTACAATTCCCGTCTCCACCCATACGCTGATCAGCCATGAATCGGGGGGATAGGGCATTTGTTCTTTGGAGTTGAAGTTGCCTGCCTTGGAAAGTCCTATGCCATAGCCGATAGGTTTCTTAGCCATCAACTCTTTCATCCTTTGCCGGTTTTCGACGCGCACCATGTAAGAGGCGTCCTCGGTAGGATGGAAAGAAGAGCGCATCTTGTATATATACTGGTTTCCGCTTCCGATATTGGTGTAATAGAAGAATACGAAGACTCCGATAGATATGCATATACCGCCTAAGAGTGCTTTCCAATTCTTGGCAATGATGGTGATCATCAACATACCACCCATGAGGACTCCCATGGCAGAGCGCGTTCCGGAAATTCCCATTCCGTAAATGCCGCAAAAGGCAATGAAAAGGAAATAGATGCGTTTCCATTTCGAATCGACAAAGAAGGCGGCAATGGCGAAGGTGACACCTGCCATGGCAGAGTGTACGCCGTAGTTCGCTGCATCCGAAAAGCAGGAGAAGTAGCGGATGCCCGACCAGATGATGTGCGTTCGGGCACCGCCCAATACGTATAAGAAATAGAGGTCTTTGGAACTGAATCCGTGGTTCTTTTGCCAATAGCCTTTCAAGGTGAATATAATGACGAACGCAGACCATATTATCAACAGCAGTTCGACATCTTTCTTGGTGCGTATCACAATGGGGATGACGAAGGCGCATATC
>CAKUYM010000524.1 GCA_934716785.1 uncultured Bacteroides sp.
GAGAAGCCCAAACTTACATCCAACCCGTTGACTATCTCAACCGTATGGCGGAGGTTAAAGTACAAGTCCTTGAAGTAATCGAGGTGAATCAAATCGAAATTGAAGATACTGTCGGGCATGGCTTTCAGTTCATCAAGCACCCTGCTGCTGTAGATGCGGTTACCGTTGCCCACATTCAGCCGGAAGAATCCACGCTTCTGAGGCCAATACTCAAAATCGGCATTCACCGACCAGTAGAACTCCTTGCGGGTGAAGTTGTATCCGAACTTAGGAACGACACGAAGCAGCTTATCTCCTCTGAAAAGTCGGTTGTAGCGGAAGTCCTGCCGATACGACAGACCGTTGCTTCCACTGTAGCTGAACAGCAGCGGATTGATGAACGGAGAGAAACGGACACTTCCGATATTGGACAAATTGAATTTATAATCTTCCACCATCAAGTCTCCCATCGTTCCCCAGAATACCTGACTCTTGGATGGTTTCTGCATGACAGCCGTATCGCGCCTCAGCATATAATCATGATACAATTTCTTCTCACTATCATTCAACGGGATAGGACGCATGATGGCAAAGGTAGAAGCATCCGTCTTATAAGCATTCGTATCACATTGCAAGGTGAATGATTCTGACAGATTGTAGTTTTTCTTTTCCGCCTTGCGCGCTTTCTTCTCCTTCAGTTTGATAGTCTTATAATCCAAAGAAGCGGTGTAGTTACCATCGACTTTATTGCCGAGGAACTTGAAAAGGGCTTCCACATCATAACGCACGGGCAGGAATTCGTTTTTCTTGCCCACATCTCCCATTTTAATCCTGCAAGTAAAGGTTATCTGCTCCGAACGTCCCGAAAAACGTATCTCACGAACACTCCATACATTACTGCTGACAATCATGTAGCCGCCCACCAACTGGTCGCTCTTCGTTCGGGGGATAAAACGTATCCGATAGTCCGGATTATTGGCATCGCCCATCACGCTGTCTATCCGATATTTGTAATATCTGTTCCCGTTCTTGGCAAGTGGCGACAGCAACCGCTCATCATTCAGCAAGGAAGAGGAGTAAATGTTCACATTGAAATACTCAAGCAGCCCCGGCAATCCCCGATTTCCTCTCACTGTTCCCTGAGACGCTTTCACCTTCTGGTCGTAAATATTGGGAGCAGTATAATGAAGGTCACTGTAGGTTTCGAGCAGATACTCGCGTACGCCTTTCTGCAGACGGAACATGGAAGGCACATAACGAAGGATGAAGTTCTTTTTCTGAATATCCATCTTCCCCTTTATATATAGGTTCGCGCGATAATCACTGACTATCGTTTCATATAAAGGTGCAAAAGTCATGACGCGTTCGATGATGGAATCGACGAACATATTCTGATGTGTACCATAAGGGCTCATTATAGAGTTATCAGCCGTTCCCTTTGATACAAAGGAAAACAGGCATACTATAATACATCCTATCAGTATTCTATCTTTCAATTGTCGTATCTCCTTCTTTAATGCAGGCAAATATAAAAAAGAATATCGAAAAGCAAGGAGATTAAGGCACTAAAAAGAGTTATTGAAGAGGAAGCCATACGGATACCGGTATATCAGGCGTGAATCTAAAGCGGAAAGAGATTCATACGTTATAGGCGGAATAACCGGAGACCCCTCATTAGAAAGGGGGATTATCCGAATAAAACAGATTATTTTCTAATTTACCCCTCTAAAAATAGGGATACTTTCAGAAAAAACATATAATTTTGCACCAACAACCGATAAAAACAGAACTTTTATGTCTAAAATGAGATTTTTTGCATTACAAGAACTTTCCAACAGACAACCCTTGGAGGTAACTGCCCCTTCCAGCAAACTCTCCGATTATTATGGCAGCCATGTGTTCGACCGCAAGAAGATGCAGGAGTATCTTCCCAAAGAAGCCTATAAAGCTGTGATCGATGCCATCGAAAAAGGTACACCCATCAGTCGCGAAGTGGCAGACCTCGTTGCCAACGGCATGAAAAACTGGGCAAAGTCGCTCAACGTTACCCATTACACACACTGGTTTCAGCCGTTGACCGACGGTACAGCCGAAAAGCATGACGGCTTTATCGAGTTCGGCGAGAACGGTGGAGTCATTGAACGCTTCTCCGGAAAACTGTTGATTCAGCAGGAGCCGGATGCCTCATCTTTCCCAAACGGCGGCATCCGCAACACTTTCGAAGCGAGAGGATATACGGCATGGGATGTTTCTTCACCAGCGTTTGTAGTAGACACCACTCTTTGTATCCCCACTATCTTCATTTCTTATACGGGCGAAGCACTGGACTACAAGACACCGCTACTGAAAGCACTTGCTGCCGTAGACAAAGCGGCTACGGAAGTGTGCCAATTGTTTGACAAGAATGTGACACGCGTATATACAAACTTAGGATGGGAACAGGAATATTTCCTCGTCGACTCTTCCTTATATAATGCACGCCCCGACCTCTGTCTGACAGGACGCACACTGATGGGACACTCTTCCGCCAAAGACCAGCAGTTGGAAGACCACTATTTCGGTTCCATTCCTCCACGCGTCACCGCCTTCATGAAGGAGCTGGAAATTGAATGTCACAAATTGGGGATTCCCGCCAAGACACGCCATAACGAGGTAGCACCCAACCAGTTTGAGCTGGCTCCTATCTTCGAGAACTGCAACTTGGCAAACGACCACAACCAGCTTGTGATGGATTTGATGAAACGTATCGCAAGAAAGCATCACTTCAACGTACTGCTGCACGAAAAACCTTACAGCGGAGTGAACGGTTCGGGCAAGCACAACAACTGGTC
>CAKUYM010000525.1 GCA_934716785.1 uncultured Bacteroides sp.
TGCATATTCATACTAAAGTTTGGATTGCAAAGGTACACATTTCTACGGTTTTCACCTACGTGTTAATCTAATATAACAGTGTTTTTAAATGCACGACAGAAAAATAATCTATCTTTGCATAAATATTTATTCACTAATCTTACAAAAGCATGAAAAAATTAACTTATTTGGTTATTGCAACAGCAGCCTTGGGTATGGTAGCTTGTACCGGGAACAAACCTGGCTATGTTGTAACAGGTACAGTAGAGGGTGCAGCTGATGGCGATACCGTTTATCTTCAGGAAGCAACAGGCAGAAATCTGACTAAACTCGATACAGCCGTCATTTCGAAAGGAACTTTTACTTTCAAAGGTACACAGGACTCTACAGTAAACCGCTATATCACTTGCGAAACAAACGGAACGCCTTTAATGGTTGATTTCTTCCTCGAAAACGGTAAAATCAATGTCACTTTGGGAAAAGATGATGATTCTGTTACGGGAACTGCCAACAATGACGCTTATCAGGAACTCAGAACCAAAATCAGTGATATCCGCAAGAAGATAAATGCTATCTATGAGTCAATGGGAGATTCGACACTGACTGACGAACAGAAGGAAGCCAAGCAAAAAGAGGGTGCCGACTTGCAGGAGCAATACCAGAATGCAATCAAGGAAGCCGTGCAGAAGAATATCACTAACCCGGTTGGCATATTCTTGTTCAAACAGACTTTCTACAACAATTCTACTGCCGAAAACGACGCCTTGTTGCAGCAAATACCTGCCAACTTGCAGGGTGATGAAGCAATCGTAAGAATCAAAGAACTGACCGATACGCAGAAAAAAACTGCCGTAGGTACCAAGTTCGTTGATTTCGAAATGGAGACACCAGATGGAAAAGCTGTGAAGTTGTCTGATTACGTAGGTAAAGGAAAGGTGGTATTGGTTGATTTCTGGGCAAGTTGGTGTGGTCCTTGCCGTCGCGAAATGCCTAACTTGGTAGAAACTTATGCCAAATACAAAGGAAAGAACTTTGAAATCGTAGGAGTATCTCTCGACCAAGACGGTGCCGCATGGAAAGAAGCTATCAAAAAACTAAATATGACTTGGCCGCAAATGTCCGACTTGAAGTTCTGGCAAAGCCAAGGTGCCAAACTTTACGCAGTAAATAGCATTCCGCATACTGTATTGATAGATGGTGACGGCACAATCATCGCTCGTGGTCTGCACGGCGAAGAACTGCAAGCTAAAATTGCAGAAGCTGTAAAATAAGAGAAAATATCAAAAGAATTGAGCAAACCCAAAGGGGCTGTGTAAGAACTTCCCCTTATAAATAAAAAGAACCCTCGCTGCATATATTGTAGCGAGGGTTCTTTTTATTTATAAGGGTTTTGAAACACCCCTCTTATCCCTAAAGCAGTAGGGAGATCCCCCCCTACTTTATTATTCATTAATCAAGAAAACCAACGAACGTAGCAGAAGTCCTGACGATGCGGAAGATCCGGATTCTTCGGGAACATACGGTAAGCTACCTTGAAGCTACCGGCATTCGACAAACTGTGCTTAACTTGGAAAGTGTACAGATTGCCTTCTTTCTTGATGACGTTGAACGGCTCTACCGAATAAACATGTTGCTTGCCATCGGCAGTTGTATATGTAGTGACCACTTCAAGTCCTATTGCATCGTTCAAGCCTTTCTCATCAATTACGTAAGTGATTGTATATTCCTTACCGCTTTCAATATCGCCTTTTGCCAGTTCTTCTACCTTATCGCAAGATACGATTTCGATAGAGTCCCATTTATCAACCACTTCTTCTTTCCAAGCTGCAATTTCTTTGGCTTTTGCATTGTCATTGGCAGACAAAGCTGCAAAACGTTTCGCTTGCTTGCAATAGAATTTGCTGAAGTAATCGTCCAACTGACGTTTCATTGTATAATGAGGAGCAATCTGTGCGATAGAATTCTTCACTACCTTAATCCAGCCTTCAGAATATCCTTTCTTGTTGCGGGCATAGTACAGCGGCATTATCTCAGTCTCAAGAATACTGTAAATAGTAGCAGCATCCAATTGATCCTGATGTTCCTGATTCTGATAAGTACGTTTTTCAGTCAACGCCCAACCGGCTCCTTCACGGTAACCTTCCAGCCACCATCCGTCCAGTACGGAGAAATTGACAACACCGTTCATCAATGCTTTTTCGCCTGATGTACCGGATGCTTCCAACGGACGAGTCGGAGTATTCAACCAAATATCAACACCGGAAACCAAACGGCGTGCCAACTGCATATCGTAGTTTTCGAGGAAGATAATCTTACCCAAGAATTCCGGACGACGTGAGATTTCGATGATACGTTTAATCAAGCCCTGTCCTGCTCCATCCTGCGGATGAGCCTTACCTGTAAACAGGAACTGTACCGGATAATCGGGATTGTTCACAATTTTGGATAGACGCTCCAAGTCAGTAAACAGCAAGTGTGCACGCTTGTAAGTAGCGAAACGACGACCGAAACCAATCAGCAACGCATTCGGATTAATCTTATCCATCAACGAAACGATGCGTGAAGGATCGCCTTGGTTCTTCAACCAAGTATCACGGAATGACTTACGAATATAATCAACCAACTTATTCTTCATCATCATACGGGTCTTCCAGATCTCTTCATCGGGCACATTGTAGATAGCCTCCCAAATTTTAGGATTAGACTGGTCGAACCAGAAGTTCTCGTTGAAATACTTAAAATACAACTCTTTCCATTCCGTTGCGCTCCAAGTCGGGAAGTGAACACCATTCGTCACATATCCCACGTGGC
>CAKUYM010000526.1 GCA_934716785.1 uncultured Bacteroides sp.
GTAACATTGAGCGGTCGTATTGCGGAACGGCTTGATATTCTTGTCTTCCATCACTTTATCGATGATGGGCACAGCCAATGATGTCCCGTTATCCTTGAGATAAGGATAACCGTAGAGACGTGTCATGTCAAACAACAGCAGGGCACGGATTGCCAAGGCCTCTCCTTTCAAGTCGTCATGATATACTTGTTCGGTCAGTTTTTCCAATTTGGGAGTTGTTATTTCTCTGTCGGGAACCAAATCTATCTTTTCGATATCCCGCAGCAGTATATTCAAATTCTTGACTATACCGTAATACATTCCCCAAAAGCCGCTTGGACCATTTGTTTTGTTATATTTAAATGTATAGTAACTCACATTGGTGCTGGAAGATTTATAGGATTTCATGTCGTCTCCCGTCAAGTCGCCGTAGCACACCATGTTGGCACCGTAATAACTGGACGACTGCATGCTGCTATAAGCACCATTCAGTACAAATTCAAAATCTCTCAGTTCGGTCAGCGAACCTTCTGTTTCGATAGCCGTGGAAGATTGCAAATCCAGCCAGTCATTTCCACAACCACTCAATAAAGCGACAAAGGCACCTAAAGCTATGTATTTTATCTTTTTCATACTTATTCATTTAATAGGATTAATGCATTTAGAATTTAACTTCCAAACCGAAAGTATATGTTCGCATAGGCGGAGTACCCCAACTCGGAGACGAACCGGATTCCGGGTCGATGTAATCATACGCTGCCCAAGTCAGCAGATTATTGCCCGCCGCATACAAGCGTATATTGTCAATACCTACTTTCTGTATCCATGTTTTGGGTAATGTGAAACCGAAAGTCAGATTCTTCAAGCGAACATAGTCGCCACTGAACAAACGGCGTGTCGTTGCATAATCCGACATTGATATGGAACGTCCGATTACGAAACGTTCGATATTGGTCTGATCCCCCTCTTTCTGCCACCGTTTTCTGTAATAAGTAGGGATATTCAACGTACCGTCGCCACCATGTTCCAGTTTGCCTGCCGCACCGTCATATTTCCATGCACCGAAAGAGAAATTCAAGTTGAAATTCAAATCAAACCATTTGTAAGACAAACTGTTGCCCAATCCGCCGGTGATAGTAGGGTCTGCACATTGCAAGATTACTTTTTCCGCTTGACGGGGATCTTTGGTTGTTCCCTTATCCAGTATTCCATTCTCGTCTGTCGAATTTTTATAGAACATCGGTTCGCCGTCTGCCGGATCAATACCTGCAAATTCAATCATATAATAGGTGGAATAAGGCAAGCCTACTTGGTGTATACTTGTTCCGCTGGTCACCTGCTTCAAGTCACCGTCCAGTTTCAGTATCTTATTGGAGTTGTGCCCTAAATTCAAACTGCTGCTCCATCGGAAATCTTTCGTTTCAATATTCGTTGAACGAATTTCAAGTTCATATCCCTTGTTCCGCAATTTGCCGATGTTGGAAAGATAACTGGAAAAACCAGTTGCCAAAGATAGAGGACGGCTGTAAAGCAAATCTTTGGTGGTACGGACGTAATATTCAAACGTTACATTCAGTCGGTTGTCAAAGAATCCCAAGTCAATGCCGGAATTGAAATTATAATTAGTTTCCCAAGTCAGTTCCTTATTTTCCAGTTGAGACTGCGAAATACCCGGATTATTATTGTAGTTGCTGGTGAGACTGCTCAATCCCAAGTAACCATAAATAAGAAGAAGGTAACGTTCCGTTAACACCATAAGATACCCTGAGTTTCAAATCACTCAGCCAATCTTTCACAGGTTTCATAAAGTTCTCCGCACTGACTCTCCATGCCCCCGAAACCGACCAGAAATTTCCCCAACGGTTCTCTCTTGCCAAACGTGAACTTCCGTCTGTTCTCCAACTGGCACCCAAATAGTATTTATTATCATAATCGTAATTGGCACGTGTGATATACGAAACGATGCGGGTTGCTTTATTGGAACCTCCCATACTCTGATAAACCACGCCATTGTTTATTTCCGGCTTGTCCCAGCGTGCAAAGTTTGAAATGGTAGCACCCAATCCGTCTGACTCCTTACTGTTGATTTCATAACCCGCCAATAAATCCAAGTTATGTTTTTTCTTAAACTTAGTCTGATAGGTCAGGATATTAGACCATGTCATATTCGTTATATCATTATAATCTTTACTGAAACGCCCGTTGTCATCATCACCGTCACTGGTACGCGGATCTTTCCAAGCACGCGATTTGTTCATTACAAAATCATAGCTATAGGTCGACGTAAACTTGATTCCTTTCCATATATCAAAGGTCGCATATACGGTGTTGAAAGAACGGGTTACAAACTCTCTCTTGAAGTTGAAGGAATTGGATAACATTGGATTGCGGTCGTCCAGTTTGATTAGTTCACGATTCCAAGTGCCATCTTCATTCCATACCGGATCTGAAGGAGTAGCACCGTTACGCGTACCGTAGATAGGAGAAGTATAAGTGGTACCTTCCGAATAAGTGTCCTGATCCACTTTCGAGAACTGTACCTTTGCACCGATATTCATCCATTTAGCCATTTGATAGTCTACATTCAGACGAGCGGAAATACGTTCCAGACCGGAGTTGATCGTAACCCCCTCCTGCTTCATATAGCCAATAGAAGTGTAATATTTTATCTTCTCCTGTCCACCGGAGGCAGAAAACTCATAATTCTGATGACTGCCGTTGCGGAACAGATAATCATCCCAATTGGTAAAACCACACCAAGGGATCGGGGCATATTGGTCAATATTCGCATC
>CAKUYM010000527.1 GCA_934716785.1 uncultured Bacteroides sp.
ACTTTGTGAAGTTCCAACTTCGGGATTTTGAAGAAGTTGAAGCGGGTGGGGTTCTTCAACTGGTTCATCATGTTGGAAAAGAAGTTGGAAAAGAAATCACCGTGACGGTCGAATTTCAGAAGTTCGCTGTTGTTCTCTGGCGGTACGGTTTGAAGTTCCCCGTTTTCATCCACGCCTTTTACTGCGCTGATTGTCTTTTTCTCCTTATCCAGTACAAGAAGAATATCCATCATCTGTTCGTCAGTGGTGGATTGGCTGGCTGTGTTTACATCCATAATGCTTTGAATTTTAGTGAGTAAATAAAAATTTCGGAAGTAAAAGTAAGGATGAAATAGAGTATATTTAAGGATTTGGGAACGGGTGGCTTCATTAGTCTTCGTTTGGCTTCATTTGTCTCGCAAAATAAATATTATATTTTTTGTTCTATGAATATTTATTTTCTATATATTTGTAAAATATGATATTTATAGGTTCAACATTATATCAATTGAACTATGTTTAAAACTAGAATAGGAGAATTTGATGGCAATTCATGGGAATCTTTTTGTCAACAATGCTTTCGTTTAAAATATGAGACAGAAGGATATCAATTTATGCCTGCAATCAATGGCGATTATGGAATCGAAGGCTTCACTAGAACAGGGCTCGCTTTTCAGTGCTATTGCCCTGACAATAACACTGATGCTAATACTTTATATGAAGCTCAAAGAGATAAAATTACTAAAGACCTAGGAAAATTAGAAACATATCAAAAGCCGTTAAAAGGTTATTTAAGAGAAAATATAATCAAAACATGGATATTTGTTAC
Source organism: uncultured Bacteroides sp. (assembly GCA_934716785.1). Classification (GTDB taxonomy): domain Bacteria; phylum Bacteroidota; class Bacteroidia; order Bacteroidales; family Bacteroidaceae; genus Bacteroides. The sequence continues at coordinate 809 of CAKUYM010000527.1, forward strand.
ACCTGAATACAGTAAAAAAGATTTGGTTAAGCACTGCAGGACTAAAGCTGAAGAACATCGTAATCTGAATTTGAGTATTCTTGATCCTGAATTTGATGTATTAATACATGATTTAGATAATTTCACAAGAGAAGCACCAATCATATTAGATTATACAAAGCGTGCAATAGACATATCGCCCGATAATATTGATGATACTCAACGACTATTATGGAAAAATACGTCTATATCTTTAATAGATAACGCAAATCGAAAGAATCAAATGTTATTAGGTGGAAATGTTGAAAATATAGAACGAAAGATTGATATATTAACCAACTTAACAGTGAAAGATAAATTGGACGGAGATTCAATCGTTAATCGATGGCAAATTTCTTACCCTGAAGATTATGAGCGGTTTTTGCGTGTTGTTGATATGGTTGAAAGAGAAGTTATAAGAACATGTATGATTCCTGCTACTAATAACATGGAGCGTTATAAAGAATTCAAAAGTCTTGTTTATGCTAAATTAAAGGCTACATTTGCAAACTTATCTGAACCGATGCTCTTAAGTTTAACAAATAAAGTCATTGCAGATTGGTTACTAAATTGTCCCATAAATTTTGAATAGATTATGGATGAATATAATAATATAACAAAAATATCTTTTGTTAAACGACCGATTTCTATACCACCTGATTATAGACCAATGTTCAAAGTTGCTCAGATTGTCATGATATTAGGGTATTGTTGTAGAAGCAATCGCTCCAGTTTACTAAAATTACATTTGTTTTCCTGGGCTTTAAAGTCAGAGGGAAATATAAAAAAAATAATTGATTGGGTTGATGCGAATTTTCAATCAGATTTTGCTGTGTGGGGAATTGAACCAACGTTAAACAGAGGTCTTCAATATGCTATTTCAGAAAAAGTTTGTCGCCGAATTAATAACAAATTTGAATTAACAGATAAAGGCGTTCAATTATTTAATTCTATAAAAAGAGATAAAGAATTATTAAAAAAAGAGAAGATTTTTTTAACTATTATTGGAAAAAAAATTTCTGATGATAAAATTAATAATTTAGTTAAAAAATGGACTTTATTCTATGTTAAAGATTAATGCTATAAGACTTGAAATAAATACTACTGGAGGGCTCTTTGGAGCCGAACTTTCTTTTGTAAACGGACTAAATATAATCCGTGGTAACAATTCTACTGGCAAAAGTAGTATGTTCCAGGCAATATTATATGGATTGGGTATAGAAGAGCTATTGGGTAGTAAAAATGCTAACACAATGCAATACGTGTTGCGAGATCATGTAAATTATGATAATCAAGAGTTTGATGTATTGCAATCATTTGTTTTTCTTGAATTCACAAATGGCGAGAAAACAGTAACTAGTAAAAGAAGTGTGGTCTGCCAAGGACGATGCCCACAATTTGTTGAGCTAATTGAAGGTGCTTATCTATCACAAGGGGGTGATTATAACATAAGACCCATGTGGGTACATGATGCTGGTGGGGCTACTAATGAAACTTATGGCTATCATCTTTTCTTGCAAGAATTTTTAGGATGGGACTTACCGGAAGTAACAAACAGCAGAGGGGAAACTACTCGCTTGTACATTCAACAGATAGCTCCTTCATTTATTTTAGAGCAAAAAACAGGATGGTCTCATTTTCTTGCAACAATGCCATATTACAACCTGCGCAATGCAGAGGGTAAATCTATTGAGTTTTTGTTAAAACTAGATGTTGCAGAAAACGGAAAACTGAAAAGACATATAAATATTCAGAAACAGCTATTAACTCAAAAATGGCAATCCTTATTTGAACAAGTGAAAAGTCTAGCACAGAAAGGTGCAACGATTTTAAACGGACTTACTCCCACTCCTTCAATAATAAACGATATAAAGAGTATTTCTCTTTCTGTAATAAAAGAAGAAGAAACACTTTCTATTGTTGATTTTGTTGAGAAATTAAGG
>CAKUYM010000528.1 GCA_934716785.1 uncultured Bacteroides sp.
GTGTTATATGCATAAGCATCAACTATACGAATATAAAACTTTTCCAATTCCAGTATTCCCGAAAAATCATCAATCCGCTGTTTTGTACAATCTGATAATCCAAAACATCTTACAGCCGTAAGATCTTGTCTGATATCAATTACCGGAGTGCAATGCACTTCATTAGAACTAATGTTACTTTTATTAATATTCTGTCTAATAAATTCACTGTTCAAGTATGTCGAAAACTGCATCAGCTCATCTTCTGATACCAGACATGAAGGTATCTTATTACAATCAAAATTAGGAATAATATCATTCTTTAACAATTCATGAAAAAAAGAAAACATACGTGGTTTCATACTTTCAAAATAAGAATGCACGTCTATATTTCTGTTTTCTTCAAAATTAGGTACTGTAATAGATACTCTGACATGATGAAAATGATACTTTTTCAACAATTCAAGCAAATACTCATATTCAAAATTCGTATCATACATGTTAATTCCCAAAGTAACCCTGTCCATACACAGTTTATCTTCTATTAATACCTTCAAATTTCGTTTGAAACGTTCAAACTGATGTATACCTATATCTTCTGGTGAATTACAATTAATGAGCATATGCGTTTTAGGATGACATAAAACATTCCAAAACTTATCCATTAAAATACCATTTGTATACACCATAACACCTTTAACTCTTTTATCAAGTAATAACTTTCGCATAAAATACTCAAACTTAGAATGAGTTGTAGGTTCCCCTCCAATCAGACCAACAGAAGAATGACTTCCATCTCCAACAATAAAGTCAATGGCCTTTTTAAAGGCCTCTTCTGTTATTTCATTTCTGTCTTTGTTTACAAATTCATTTGCAAAACAATACGGACAATGTAAATTACAACTGTCTGTCATCATAATATTTGCCATATCGCCTTATTCTCCTCCACAAACCTGTTCAAAAAACTCACGCACAGTCATATCATTTCTGAGCAAAGATAAGTTCACATTACTTCCATTATTCTTTTCAATCAGACAAATCAGCATCATCAGATCAAAAGAACACATTCCCAAATCACTGGCCAGACAATTCTCTGGTAATATTTCTTTTTTTTCTGCTAAAACATCATTAATTAAAGTGCAAAATTGTTCATACTTCATATGCTAACCTCACAAAAAACTCCATCATAAAACCAAAAGTCTCATGATGGAGTCAATCTACAGGACAATTATATTATTTATTCCATATCTCTCATATTTTTTATTTTCCACCACTGCTATTATAAGATCCACCATAAGAATCAGAACTTGTATAGCCTGTATCACTATTATAGTAACCACCATAACTATCAGGTCTATTATAACCTGTATCACTGTTATAATAACCGCCGTAACTATCAGGTCTTGTATAGCCTGTGTTGCTATTATAATATCCCCCGTAGCTATCAGGTCTCGAGTAACCTGAATCTTCATTATAATAGCCGCCATAGCTATCAGCTCTGGAATAACCACCGCTATTATTACTACCGCCAATATCTCCACCTGAACTACTTCCACTATATCCCATGTTACATTCCTCCTTTTTAATTTCTTTTAAATAAAATTTTATCCAAATAGCTTTTCGTCTTTAGCCCACTGTTCAATATCCGAAGTATTTACATAAATATTATACTCATTGATTATTCTATTAAAATGTTCCTTCATATAAACATTTCCTCCATCCAAATACGCTACCCATGCAAAATATGCCGCTCTTTTTATCGTATTTTCAGAAGTCAAAGGTCCAACTTTTATTAAAACTTCACGCAGCGCTTAGCTCATTTCACAATCACAAACCGTATACCAGACTTTTGATAATGTTTATTGCTTATACAATTACCATCTGTAACTGTTTTGCATATCTCATATATGCATTATAGCGCTTCATGTAAGTAGCTTTTGATACCTTCTTTCCATTTACATAATAAAGCATTGGTATTTTTCCATTTCCAAACATTTGTCCCACAGAATCCGATATAGTTGTGACTCTGCTTAACTTACCATTTTGAATTCGATAGATATGTCTTGCTCTCGTTCTTGCACTTGTTAACTGTACAATTGCAAATGTGTTTTTGCTTTTATTATAATAAATAATTGGAGTACCTCTACCTGTAGTTTTAAATACACTCAAAAGTCTTACAATACTATTATTATATATTGTAAGGACAAGCATATATCCCGGCCTTCCAACACTTGTTCCTATAACACATTCAGGCATTCCATCTCCATTTAAGTCTTCAATTGTGCAATATCCATCTTCCTGATCAAAAATTGTACGTAGTGAAATTCTCTCTGTTGGTCTTTTTTGTGTATCTGTTACATAATTTGAAATATCGTTATTAACAGTTACATAAATTCCCTGTTCCAGCCATTCTCTTAATACATAAACATATACCTCATACGCATCAGCTTTACTGAGACTTGCTGCGCAAACATTTTCTACCCCACTTGCCGGGCAAATCATCACACATATCAAAATAACTGCCAATAATTTAGTACAAACTTTTTTCACATCAATCCCCCCTCTTTTTTATTCACGCATAAAACTTAAACTTTGAAATTACTTTTATTCCCATAATTCGATTATATCATGCCGCTTTTTAATATAGTGTAGATGTACATAAATAACTATATTTCACTACATATTTAACATTTATTATTACAATTAAAATAGGAATGTGTTATTTGTAACACATTCCTATAATATTTTATCGCATATTTACTTAAGATACTTACTAAATAAATATTATAC
>CAKUYM010000529.1 GCA_934716785.1 uncultured Bacteroides sp.
GCTTTGGTGTAACTCCTGAAAATATAGATGATTACTATATCATAAATAAGCATACAGGCGAAACTTTTCCAATGTTTATACTTGTTCCCTGTGGCAAATGTGAGCTTTGCCGTGATAAAAAGTCTCGTGAGTGGTCTTTTCGTGCCATTTGTGAGAATGCTACCTCTGAATCTATGCCCTACTTTCTTACTCTTACATACAATTCTAAGCATTTACCTGAATGTGGTATCTTTAAAGAAGAAATACAACTTTTTCTTAAACGTCTGCGCATAAAACTTGACCGTCTGAAAATATCTCACAATCTTAGATATGTCGCTGTTGGTGAATATGGTTCTAAATCTAAACGCCCTCACTATCATATGATACTTTGGAATTTCCCTACTCATGATGTTCATTTCCCTAATGTTACCTCTGTCTTACATTTTATTGAAAGCTGCTGGACTTGCTTCACTGGTGATTATAACTCTGATGGTTCTCCCGTAATGGATTCTCTCGGCTTCGCTTACTGCCTGCCCTGCAAACAAGGTGCTATTTCCTATGTTATGAAATATATGAAAAAACAATATACCCCGCCTGCTGGTAAAAATCCTCTGTTCTTCCTTACTTCCCGTAAAAATGGTGGTCTCGGTGCTGAATATGCCCGTAAATTCTTGGAACACTACCGTGCGCATCCTGATGATACTAAAATTACCGCTACTGACCCCTTTACAGGTTTCACACAAACTGTTACTATTCCTGCCTATTTCCGTCGTATCTACTTCCCTACTCTGTCCGTTGTATTGCCTAAACAAATACGTGACGCACATGCGGAACTTTGTAAACTTATCTCTAAACGTAAGTCTATTGTAGATGTTATTGACCCTACTTATCATTTCCATATTGAAGATAATGAAAAAATAATCCTGAAAAAATACTTTTTCCTGCCTACTCAAATCTGTATCAATTCTCTGCCTAAATATGTAGAGTATTATCGCTCTATGGATTCCGACCGCTTGGAAAATGAATATATAGATAACTGTCTCCGTGCAAATGAAATTTGCCGTTATTTATACCTCGAAACTTATGATGAAAAATATCTGAAAGAACGCCTAAAACTTATAGAAAAAAGACAGCAAAAAATGTCACTGTTATACGATTCTTTGCCGCCTTTAAATATTGAAGAAATAAAATATAACTTAGTCTATCGTAGAAAACTCTCTGAAAACAAAGAGAAAATTTAACTGTTTATTAATCATTTTTATGTTAAATTAGTTGCACATATTGTTGATTATTCCCTAATCATAGACGTGCTTTTTACGTGTCATTTGATCATCCGTTAATAACAAGTAATGGTGTGTCAGAGTGAAATAACATCTTTCTTGCAATACTTGGGTTAAATAGACGGGCAAATATATTTCTTTTGTATGAAGTTAGCGTGATTATATCTATTTGATTATCTTTGATATATTGATCAAGTCCTTTTAATAGATTGTCACTCATTACGACATCATAGTGAATTTCGAGTCCCGGATATTGTTTATGGAAATATTCTTTTATTCCAGCAAGTTTTATTTCATTCCAAGTATCTTTGGATTCTGTGAGGTGTATCAACGATACGGAAAAATGAAATGATTTCCAAGTATTGAAGAATGCTTCAAATGCAATAAGGTCCCTTTGATCGAAATTGGTTATAAAAGCAATATGCTTGACCTCACCGAATTTCTTGAATGGTGTATTCTCTGGGATAGCTAACACCGTGGTATGGCTTCTATCAATAACTTCAGCAGTTACGCTACCAATCAAATCAATATCTTTTTGATTTTTCCCGCGCGTTCCCATGATAATTACAGCTGGACGCTGTTCTTTGGCATATCTGAGAATCTCTTCCTCAGGAATGCCTTCTCGCAGAATGCAACTGTATTTGATATCTGGGAATTCGCCTGAAGCAATCTTTTCTTTAATCTTGGTAGATAAAGCATTGAGATCTGAATGTACCTTGTGAATTATGGTTTTCACAGTTTCTTCATCTCCGGTCTGGTAGTTGAACACATCTCCATATGGCAATGAAGACGCATATATGGGCGTGAAATAAACATGCAATAGAATGACCTCTGCATTCTTTGTTTTTGCCAGATTAAAAGCAAATTCACACGCTTTCATCGAATAATTAGAGAAGTCAACGGGGATTAGAATCTTATTTGATTTATTTTCAACTTCAGGTTCCTTCTCTCCCACTATACTTTCTGATAACCAAGTCGAACTTTCCGTTATTTTTAACGCACGCGGTAAATCACTTTCCTTGATTCGTAAACGAACACCCGATGAAACGACAGGTTGTATTTGATTTACGTTATGAATATATGTTTCTATTCCTTCATTTTCAAGGACATTCTTCAATATCTGAGCTTTGGTATAGGTCAGAATTGCCAAGGTTACTAATTTGTCTTCCATAATGCACATTTTTATAAGGTGAACAAATAAGAAATCCCAATTGTTTACGCAATTGGGATTCAGTTTATTATATTTTAAACTTGCACAGATTCGGTAGCCTGTTCATTTTGCATACTCATGTTCAATTCATCCAATATCTTTAAAGCCCGATCAAGAACAGTCGTATCATCCAACATTACAAGTCCGCCGTCCGGACCGGGCTCAAGATGTATTCCGACACTTTTGCCTTCTTTAAAATTATGACCGCCGAAGAAGTTCCGCACAGTATCTACGTGTAAACCAAGCTCATCAGCTATTCTATGCATGCTACCGCTGGGCAATGAATCTTTAATC
>CAKUYM010000530.1 GCA_934716785.1 uncultured Bacteroides sp.
TCGATAGGCTTAGCAGATTTCAGGGGTAAGATATTTCTTCGCATTGCCTTTTCTTATTTGTTTTTTTAGTTGTTTCTTAAAATTAAATTCGCTCTTTATTACAAAGACTTCCCAATGTCCTTCGACATATATATATTGCCACCATTCCGGAGCAATAAGTTTCCCTATTTTGCGTCTTAGATTGTACGTATTGAAATGTCTCATCAATCCATAGTAACTGTTCATCGTAGCCACGAAAGTCTCAATATGGGCTTCGCAGAAGCCTTCCTTTGCGATCTTGTTATACTTGCTGACTGCATCATATATATTTCCCACGACACGACTTGAAATATAGATTCGATTGGGAAGTATGAATGCACCTACAAACAGGACACCTTTTGAATAGTGCTGTATATATATCTTTTTAGGATGCAGTTCCAAAAGCAATTGTTCTTTCAGGTAGCTATTGAGCAAAGGGATATTCTTTAGGATATCCTCTTTAAAACGCATGACAAAGCCAAAGTCATCAACAAAACGTACATAGTGCTTTATTCCGCATATTACAGTTACATAATAGTCAAACACTGAACCTATGAAATTCGCAAACTTTTGAGAAGGAAGGTTGCCAATGGCAACACCACGTTCCGGATCGCTATAAAACAAGCTTTTGTCTTTAGGCAGTTTATCCCACAAGTATAAGGGTGATTTCCTGTGACACTTGTTTTGTGGCTGGTGGAATATGACAACCCGAATCAGGTACAACAGGCATTCAATGTCATCTCCCTTGTAATTGTCACGAACAAATATATCAATCATTTCCCATAACAAGGGTTTTGACATGGACATAAAAAAGCTTTTTAAATCACCTTTAAAGATGTATGCGTCCTGTGTATAGTTTCCACTGACTTCTTTAATCATTTCGTCCATGCGCATGACTGCAGACAGGCATCCTTCACCTATACGGCAGTTTTTGGAAACATTTCCCTGTGACTGAAAGCGTTCTTCCAAAATCGGGTCAAGACGGAGGTCGATCCAGTGATGTACGACACGGTCGATATAGGCGGCAGCAAATACTTCACGCAAAACGGGTTTCTTTCTCATAAAGCATTGCGAGAAGTCCGGCTCATAGTGACCGTACCTGATACTTTCCCATACAGCGACTAGCTCTGTGTCATAATTGAAGGAAAACTCAATACAGTCACCAGTATTGCGCTTTTGCCTGCAACAGTCATCGTATGCCTCAATAATTGAAGATAAGGGTATGTCATAGATCGGTTTATCTGTTGCGGAAACGGGACGAACCCTGCCTGCGCTAGTCTTGTTGTTCGTGTTCACGTTGCCGTTGTTCATGTTCACGTACCAGCTGTTCGAGGATTCAGCATTCACTGTCTTAGTCTTTCCCGGTTCATCACCGGGGGAATGCCCAATAGATAAATTAGATTGCTCGCTCATGTTCACCTTGATGAACATGACCCCGGCTTTACGGAAGCTGCTTTTTCTTCTTGAGAAGCGGTGAAATTTCGCCACCCTAGAATTTGTTTTTCAACAGAAGTCACCATTTCAATGATGTCGGCTGTCGTTTGAATGTTTATCAGTTTCCGGTCTCGACATACCCTTAGTAGGAGTTTCAATGTATCAAATTTAACAAGGAATTCATTCAGGTACTCCACGCGACGCGGAAGGCTTGAATTTGCATAGCGAATCAGTTCACAACAGCGGATTGCAGACATCATAAGTTCCGTACCGAATTCGTAACGATACCCTTTGGGGAACTTGTCCCTTGCGTCGAGTATCAACATCGTTAACCGATACATACACTGGTAAACTGGTCTGTCTTCTGCTTTTCCCATGTTAATTTTTGATATTTTTAAAATTTTTCTTTTGCTCCGCAAAGTTAATGATTGTCAAACTATTAACACTCATTTTTTCAAAATTTTAAAACTTAAAAAGCCCCTACCGGGGCTAATTAAACGTAACTATCTAAGAGATAAAGAGTTAAAGAGATAAAGAATCTATTGCGGAAACGGGACGAACCCTGCCTGCGCTAGTCTTGTTGCTCGTGTTCACGTTGCCGTAGCTCAGGTTCACGTACCAGCTGTGCGAGGAGTCATACTCGGTACTACTCCAATACCAGTCGGTTGTAATTATATTTTGATTACCTGATACAGAGGACAATAATTCGTTGATTTCAGTCTTATATTTGGCAATAGTGATGAGTTCTCCTTCGCTGGGAAGATACCACTCGGTTTTGTCTTCAAGCCCGTCCTGTTCAAGTGTACAAGCCTTGTAGTTCTTCGCTGCTTCTGCGGCTGGCGCACCGACGACACCGCCATTATCTTTGATTCCTGCGGTAGCTTCTATGATAGCGTCAGTATTTTGTTTTCCGTCTGCCGTTTCATAAAGCCCCTGATTACCGCTTCCGTAGTTCTTAACGCCACGAATATCCGTCCCGTATGCTCCCCACTTAAAGCTTCTGCCACCAATATCGTCAACACAATCGCTTTTTGCAATGACGAACTGCCGACGATCCGCACGAATACGGACACCTATACGAAGATATTTGGAACGGTTATTTGCGCTAAGAGAGTTCCACTCTTCAGCCGTAAAGAACACGTTAACACCGTCTTCAATTCGGATTGTGGCAAAAGAAAGGTCAAGCAGTCCGCCTGCCCATCTGATATACTTTGCAATGTCGCTGGCAGGCGTATTTTCATTAACACTGGTAAACCCTATCTCCTGCAGAACTGCCACCTGTTCCTGCTTGTTCACGCGCAAAAGC
>CAKUYM010000531.1 GCA_934716785.1 uncultured Bacteroides sp.
GAATAAGGATAATCCAATCCGCGTTCTGCACGCACTGTTGATGCACGGAACAAATCATTTCCCGACAATTCCAAGCGCAACATGCCTAAATGATACTTCTTCAACCAAGAAGTATTAAAATCATAACCTAACGTCAATGAGTTGAACGACAAAACGTTATAGTCTTGAATAAAACGGCTGGTGGGTCGTGTCGTTGCAATCAGTTCTGTCTGTAGTTTTCCATAAGGCGTACGGTCGCCCAAGTTCTGCCAACGGCCGTCCAATACGCGGCGGTCTACATTCTGAGAAGAGATGCGGGCATTCTCTACTTTGCTTACTAATGTTGAATTGTAACGCTGTCCGCCGAATTCATACATAAAAGTTGAGAATAAGGTGAAATTCTTCCAACGTAGGTTCACTCCGAATGTGCCCTGTGCCTTAGGTTCCTCGTTACCGATAACCACTTGATCTGCCGCACTCCAATCATACGTGATGGAGCCGTCTCTCTTGACAAATATCTCCTGACCGTCTGCCGGATTGATGCCCAAAGAACGCACTCCGAATATAGAAGTCAACGAACCGCCTTCCACATACTGCAAGTGAGTATCGGCATAATCGGTATTCGTTCTGTTCCAAGCTTGGTCGTAGTTATCGTATTTAGCCAACACTTTGTTGTTGTAGTCTTTCAGGCTATCAGAGATTTTAAGTATCTCATTCTTATTGTGGGCGATGTTCGCGAACAAAGCGACAAACCAGTCTTTTGTATTAAGCAGCGTACTTCTCAACTGTATTTCGATACCTTTATTCATCACCTCACCGATATTGTCTTTATAAGAGGTGAAACCGGTAGAACTGGGCAAGGTTACATTGTTCACCAAGTCAACCGTTTTCTTACGGTAATAAGAGAAATCCATTTGAAGCAGGCCTTTGAATATATCCAGATCGACACCTATATCCCAGTTGCCTGTTTTTTCCCATCCCAAGTTGGAGTTACCCAATGCTATCAATGAAGCACCGATACCGGTTTTATACCATTTGTCATTTACAATCCGATACATGGTTTGGGCATCATATGGAGAGAAATTCACCTTACCCGTCACCCCATAAGTGGCACGTATCTTGAGGCGATTCAGCCACTCCAAATCTCTCATGCTCTTATAATTGTGGACGTTTATGCCGACACCACCGGAGAAGAACGGAGCAAAACGCTTGTCGGAACCAAACTCCGAGTTACCGTCAAAACGGACAGACGCGTCTGCCAAGTAAGTATCATCGTACGAATAGTTGAAAGTTCCCAATGCACCGAGCAAACGGCTCTTTGTATCGGAAGCCGAAGGATTGCCATAGATAGAATGCGCATATCCCGGTGAGGAAAGAGAACCGGAAGGGAAACCGCGATAAGAGATTGAAAGGCCGTCTCCGGTGCTTGAAGTGGCGTTCAAACCTGCCAGAAAGTTCAAGCTGTTCTTCTTTATCGTACGGTTATATGATAATGTCATTGTAGCATTCCAGCCCACACTTTTATTGGTAGTGACATCCAATTGTCCGGACACGACATTGGTAAGACCGAGAATCTCGCTATTCTTCTTTGAACGCGGATCAAGGAAATCGTTTGCTTCCGAGTTGGACTTCGTCACGCTGAATTGTCCTTTCAGCAGCCAGTAGTGGTTGATATTCCACAATAACTCGATGTTGTCTATCAACTCCCATGACTTATCACGGCTGTAATTGCCAAGTGTAGCTTCATACAAGGGGTTTTCCGCACCGCTTGTGCCGTTCCAGCCATAAGTTGTCTTCAGATAATTGCCATACTCGTCCTTATATTCGTCATAGGGCAGTTTGGATGTATAATCCGAGAAGCTGCCATAAGGAGAATCTGCCGAATTGGTGTAAGTATAGGAGAAATAATTACGCAATTGGAAAGAGCCTAAACGATAGGACAGTGAAAGGCCGGCTGCCATACGGTCACGGTATGACTCTTTCATCACACCGGCATCCTTATTGTAAGATAAGTCGACTCCCCATCGCAAATCATCCGTACCGCCATCCAGATAGATACTGTGCTTATGATTGAACACTGTACGCAATGGTTTGGACAGCCAGTAGGTATTCACGCCACGAACTACATTATTCAGTTTCTTGTTATACACCTCATCCAGCGATGCCTGATCGGAGACATACGAACTGCTTTCCGGATCGGCTTTAAACAGCCCTGCCGCCACCTCCGTCTGCAATTTCTCACGGGCATCCATCAGGTTATAGTCCGTCAGGTCCGGATATTCCAGTGTTCCGGTGAAATTATATTTCACATTGATCTTTCCCGGCTTCGGAGTCACTGTCGTAATGATAACTACACCATTGGCGGCACGCGAACCATACATGGCGGTAGCTGCGGCATCTTTCAAGATAGTAATGCTTTCAATGCGGCTCGGGTCCATATCATACAGTTTCTGCACGCTGATTTCGAAACCGTCCATAATAAATGTAGGAAGGTTAGGATTGTTCTTCAAAGCCGATTTTGAAAGACTCTCGGCATCCAGTTCCGTTGTTCCGATACCTGAACGTCCACGGATATAAAGTTCCGGCACATTGTTAGGGTTTGAACCCATCAGGTTATTCTCCGCAATACGGAAAGAAGGGTCAAATACCTGCAAGGCACCCAATACATTTGTCTTGGATACGGACATCAACTGATCGGCAGAGACCGTCACGGAAGTACCGGTAAAGCTGTTCTTACTGATCTTCGCATATCCGGTCACGACCACTTCTTCCAAC
>CAKUYM010000532.1 GCA_934716785.1 uncultured Bacteroides sp.
ATTATACCTAGTACTACAGTTGTAACTGATGAACTTATAACAAGAGGTGAGTTTGCAATACTTGCTGCAAAACTTATTAATATTGGAGATATAACTAATCTACCAAAGCAAAGTAAGTTTTCTGATTTATCAGAAGAACATCCTTGTTATGATTCGGTAAATTTATTGTATCAGATGAATATTATTCATGGTACAGGAAATTCTGAATTCAAACCTGATGAACCTATTGGATTGAATGATGCGTGTAAAATCTTAATTCATATTATGGGATATCAGCATTTGACAGTAAAAGATAATTATATTGTAGTTGCGGCCAGAAGAAAGCTTCTAAATGATATTTCTCTTGAAAGTCAGAACTTTACTTACAAAACAGCATTAAAACTTATTTATAATACATTAGAAGCAGATATTTCAGATTCAAACAGCGTAGATGGTATGTCATCAGGCAGATACGATGAAATCTTTATGACAAAAAGACTTGGTATTCACAAGATAGAAGGATTGGTTACAGATGATGGTGTTGTTTCTCTCTTTGGTGAAAGCAATATCAAAGAAGGCAGAATTTTAGTTGGCGGAAAAGTTTTCCTTAATGAAACCGGGAACAATGACCTTTTGGGATATATAATCGAAGGTTTTTATAAAGAAAATACTGCTACCGATGAAGACATTATGATATTTGCATACATAAGGGATCCTGAAAAAACATTAGTGACTTTAAACGCTGATACAATTTCGAAATACTCAAATCATACTTATGAGTATTATCCGGATACTAATACAGATAAAGTTAAAAGAATTAACATTGATCCTAATTATAAACTAGTTTACAATGGTGTGCTTTTTAAAGCGGAAGATGCACTTCCCACATTTGCTTTAACTGTCGAGCAAATGATGACACCTACTACAGGGGAAGTTAGACTCATAGATTCTGACAATGATGGAGATTTTGATATTGTATCCGTTATGGATTTAACAAGCTACATTGTATCATCAATTAATTATGATGACTGTATAATATATGGCAGATCAAATATAACGCCTGGAATAGTTGATTTAAGCAGTGCCAAAGATAGTATTGTTGTAAAATCACCAAACGGTGCAAGAACAGAATTTTCAAAGATACTTGTTGACAATGTGGTATCTGTCGGACTTTCTGCAGATGGAAAGCATGCTGAAATTGTACTTGCTGAATCAAAAAAAACAGGTGCTCTTCAATCAATTTATAATGATTGTTATATAATTGATGGTAACGAGTATGAGTTTTCGCCTGAATATATAGCATACATTTCAAATGGAAAGAAGCCCGCTCCGGGTACAGACATCGAGTATTATTTAACTTATGAGGGTAAAATAATTTTCACTCGAAAAGCTGGCGAATTAAATGCTATTTATGCAAGATTGACAGGATTTTCCGGAGATTTGGAAGGATTCAATTCTCACCTTTCACTTCAACTTTATCTTGAAAATAATTCATGTGATTATTATGAATTAGCAGAAAAGGTTAATATTGATGGCATAAGGTTTAAGAATGATCCTGAAGCAGTTTATAATTATTTGGCTCAGGAAAATGACTTTACTGCAAATGGTGAATACAGTGGTATTATACTTGTGAGAATTAATAAGGATAATAAGATTGATTTTATTGACACACCATATAAAGAATCGCTTGGTAATCCCAATGTATTAACTGAGGGCAATGACACGCTTCATATTCTGAAAAATGGTGAAAGAACGGGTGCTCGTTATTTTCATACATATTTTTCTTTTTCAGGAAAATGGGTTGGAACAGCTGACAGTAAATATGTAATAATAGGTGAACAGACATCAGAACCTGAAAACGATATGATTTTCACAACCTTAACCGATCCTATTGCTAATGTTAATAATCAATTTGTAGATATGGTTGCATTTGCAACAAAAGCGAATTCTAATATAGCAGAAGTGATTGTGAGGTTTAGAGATAGATATGAAGGTAATCTGTCAGGATCCGTTAAATTTCATGTAATATTAGGAGTTTCAACAGCACTTAATAAGAATGGCGATATAGTTAAGTTGGTTACTGTTACTGATGGTAAGGTTATAAAAGATTATTATACTGAGTCGGAAGAAACGCTTGTTTGCAAGTGTGGATCGACATCATGCACAGAAACACCTTTAATTGCAGAAGCAGGTGATATAGTCAAAATGACTTTGTCTAACAATATAATTCCTGATGGAGGAATATTTGTTGCATATGATTATAGTGAAGATAGACAATGGATATATGGTGATGAAACGGTACATGACTTTGCTGATTTAGACAATAACGGAATTAATGATACATCTAAAATATCATTGAGTAAGTTCCATTTTTATTCATTGCTTAGAGGATATTTAAATACGCTTGATTTTGAAACAGCACAGTGGATTGTTGATTATTATCCATATTACACAACAAACGAAACAGTAGTTGATACAGGAAAACAGTATAGTATATACAATTCAGTTGATTATCCCTTTGTTACAACTTTAAGAGATGCTTATACAATTGAAGTGGATGTTGATAGGAGAATAATGATACCTAAACTTACGAGCGAGATTATGCAATATAATGATGGGGATGGAGTTATACAAAAAGTATTTCTGCTACAACAAAATGGCTCACCCTACTGTATTGTTATGTATGCACAGTAAAGGAGGGCATATATGAGAAAAACATTTAAAATGGTTATCGTCTTTATGCTTTGTTTTATGATGTGTTGTCCGGT
>CAKUYM010000533.1 GCA_934716785.1 uncultured Bacteroides sp.
CACCCAACGAGAGTGAGCTTTTCTCTTTCATCGTGTAAGCGAGTTTATCCAGGTCTACACTCTGTCCCTGTGTCACAAGTTGCGGATGATACTTCACCATTCCGTCGATCATTCTCGGGTCTTTACGACCAATTCTTTTAAAAGGTATTGCCATAATAATCAAAAATTAAATGTTTAAAAATTAGAAAATAGTGTTTGGAAAAAATAGAAGCTAAATAGTAAATATTTAGAGACTAAATGTTTGAAAAATTGGTATTGCAAATTGCAGCTGCTTCACCGATCGCCGGAAGAGAGAAGCGAGCTCTGTCTCTCTCTTTCGATACCTCAAAGATACGACATCGCCAAGAATCGAAATGACGTACTTTACCTTAGAATGACTTACTCTGACTTACTTTCATTCAGAATGTACTTACTTTTACTCAGAATGCACTTAATCTGATTCGATATACAATCTACTTTCATTCGAAATGCTATTTACTTTTGTTCAAGATACAATCTACTTTCGCTCGGGGTGAAATCTCTTTTGTTCAAGGCTCAATCTCTCCCGTTCGGGGCATTCTTTATTCCTATTCGGGGCAGGCTTATTTACTGATACAGTTGCTATTACGAGTTTTTTTTCGTACATTTGAGGTACAATAAATTAATTATCAGCAAGATATGAAAACAGAAAAAGAGACCATCACAGAGGATCCATTCATCATACGCCCGTATTTAAAATCGGAAATAGCACATCTATACAATCCGCATGTGC
The DNA here is from genome assembly GCA_934716785.1 of uncultured Bacteroides sp. Taxonomy (GTDB): domain Bacteria; phylum Bacteroidota; class Bacteroidia; order Bacteroidales; family Bacteroidaceae; genus Bacteroides. The sequence goes on from CAKUYM010000533.1 coordinate 752, forward strand.
CATTGGCATACGCCATGCGGAAAATGAGGGAGTGGGTCAGGAAAAACAAGGAACTGCATGAAGCCATGTACAGCGGAGGAGAAGGGAAAAACGACCACGCTTACAGTGCAAGACAGGTGAGGCTCATCGTGAAGTATCTGGATGAACCATAGAATCATGTACGGAAATATTCCGAAACGAGAGATACCGGAAATAGTATTTGCTATAATGATATTTCGATATGCTATAATGATATTCCAATATGCTATAATGATATGCTGATATGCTATAATGATATGACGGTATGCTGTAATGATATGACGGTATGCTGTAATGATATGACGGTATGCTGTAATTACATAAAAACAGTTAGAAAGCATACTGAGACCAACCAAAAGGTATTTTGAAAATTAGCAAGAGGTACCTTCGGACTTTAACGAGAGGTACCCACTGGCCTTAACCGGAGGTATACATAGGTCCTAACGGGAGGTATCCCCCCTACCTTGTAAGAGGTCTGTTTCTTCTCAAAAACGCTAAATCCCGATATTAATAATGTACGCGAGCGCAGGCGCGAAGTTCTTCTTTTTATTAGAAAAAAAAAGCGTGTGTTTGAGGGTGAGGGGGCTCACCCTCAAACACACGCTTTTTTCCAATAAATAAATAATATAAAGATATAAATATCTTGGGGAATCAATAAAAAGCTTACCTTTGCGCCTTTCCCGAAACATCTTTTAACAGAACGATTAAAACCGTTAAAATTATGATTAAAAAGAGATTTTTTCCGAAGGCTTCGTTTATCAGAACAAACAAGCAGTGACGCTCGAAAAGAGCAAGTTTCCTAAAGTATCCGCGTTCATCACCAAGCTGCTCGGCATAGTGAGCTACCTGTATGCCCGCAGAAAAGTAGTGCCGCCCGCCGAGCGGAAAGCGCACCTGCTCCCCTTTGTCAGGCTCTGCTACAACAAGGATTCGCCATTCAACGTGAAAAGCCCCAAGTTCTTCGCCTGCCTGCTGTACTTAGCCGTAGATTTCAGAAAGTCAGACGATTCGGACGCCTCGCTGAGCGTGGAAGAGATTGACTATGAGATGCAAAGGCTGAAAAGGACGCTCCTGGATGATTAGCATCCGGAGGTGACTACGGCTTGCCCGAAAACCGAACGTTAAAAAACGGCTTTTTGCATGCAAAAAGCCGTTTTTTTCTTCCACGGAAAAGGCCGTTCTTTGTAGCGTTGTCCCATATCGGCACAGCGCAATCCATAAAAACAATACACATGGAAAACATTGTAGTAAGCACGTACAGAGGGTTGTCACTCGTATCAGGCAGTATCAACATCCGACAACAGTTTGATTTAATCCGCGGAGATATCTACCGCGAAAGAGTGCACAGGCTCCGGGATGCCATGGAGGCGGGTGAGCCGGAAAGGGCAGACCGCATGAAGAAGCAGTTGCCCTACTGCACCCTCACCACCACGTACACCAAGGAAAGGCTTGCCTACAGCATCGACAGGTATCAGGACATCATCACGCTGGACTGTGACGACATGCCGACAGAAAAGTTGCCCGAATTCCGCCGGTTGGTGAACGAATGTCCCGACACGTTGGGCAACTTCATCAGCCCCCGCATGCACGGGCTGAAAATCTTCGTCTACCTCACCGGCAAGGAGGCGGAGGCCTTACGCGCCGAGCTCAACGCAGCGGACACCGTCAGCCTTGCCATCCTCGAACGCTACCACCACCGCATGTATGCCTTGGCATGCAAGAGGTACGAGGCCCTGCTCAACACCAAGGTGGACACGAGCGGCAGCGACATCGGACGCGGCTTCTTCGTGTCGCACGACCCGGACGCATTCCTGTCTCTCGAACGGCTGGAGAACGTGAAACCGCTCACCGTGAAGCTCATCCTCCCCACCGAGGAGATGTGCCGAAGTAAGAAACGCAAGGCTCCGGAGAAGCACCGACAGCTTCTTTCCGCACCGCAGAATGCCGCCACCAACACCGCCACCGCACAGGG
>CAKUYM010000534.1 GCA_934716785.1 uncultured Bacteroides sp.
CTTCTACCCCGTTTGTCCGGGGACGGACGAGTATATTATAGGTGCCCCGTTATTCAAGAAAGCAACGCTTCACTTTGAGAATGGCAACAGCCTGACGATTGATGCTCCGACCAACAGTAAGAAGAATTTTTATGTCAATTCGATGAACGTCAACGGAACGGAGTACACCAAGAATTATCTCCGCCACGAAGATTTATTCAAAGGTGGCACTATCAAAGTAGATATGAGTAACCGACCGAATACGGAAAGAGGAACTAAAGAGGAAGATATGCCTTATTCTTTCTCTAAAGAACAATAATCCTTCCTCCATAAAATGCATAGCTAAAACATTGCCGGAATCCTCTCATTTCTCGCAGAGATGGTTTCCGGCAATTTCAATCTACATCCTGTTTATTGTGGACATCATCTGCATAAAAATCCTCAATTATCTTCTGTGACAGAAAAGTCTTCGTATCTTTGTTCTTGTTCCTATTATAAAAGCAGAGATTATGAGCAAACTCTATCCTATCGGTATCCAAAACTTTGAAAGCCTCCGAAAAGATGGCTATGTATACATTGATAAAACCGCAATGATTTATCAATTAGTAAAGACCGGAAATTATTACTTCCTCATCCGTCCCCGTCGTTTTGGCAAAAGTTTGCTGCTCTCTACCCTCAAAGCTTACTTTCAAGGGAAAAAGGAACTCTTTACCGGACTGGCAATGGAGAAACTGGAAAAAGACTGGATTACCTACCCCATCCTGCATTTAGATTTAAACACCGAAAACTACAGTATCCCCCAAAACCTGGAACTGAAGTTAGAACGTGCCCTATCCGCCTGGGAACAGCTCTATGGAAATGCCCCAGCCGAAAAATCATTAGCATCAAGATTTGAAGGAATCATTCAACGGGCATACGAAAAAACAGGCCAACGTGTAGTTATCCTCGTTGACGAATATGACAAGCCCATGCTTCAGGCTATCGGTAACGAGACGTTGCAAACGGCTTACCGCAATACGCTGAAAGGTTTCTACGGAGCACTAAAAAGCAAAGACGGCTGCATCCGTTTCGGGATATTGACGGGAGTGACCAAATTCAGTAAAGTCAGTGTATTCAGTGACTTGAACAATCTGGACGATATATCAATGTGGAACGAATATATCGAAATCTGCGGCATCAGCGACCGGGAACTGGAAATAAACTTCAAGGAAGAACTTCACGAACTGGCGGATGCCAACGGAATGACCTACGAAGCTGTCCGTGAGAAAGTGAGACTGTATTATGACGGTTATCATTTTACACACAATTCCATCGGTATGTACAATCCTTTCAGTCTGCTTCATACCTTCAAACGGAAAGAGTTCGGCAGCTACTGGTTTGCTACGGGTACCCCTACTTATCTTGCCACTTTGCTAAAAGAACACAACTACGACCTTTCCCATATCACTCACGAAGAGACATCGGTAGAGGTATTGGACGGAATAGACAGTACGGATACCGATCCTATTCCGGTAATTTATCAAAGCGGCTATCTGACCATAAAAGATTATGATGCCCGTTTCGGGACTTACCGCCTTGGTTTTCCGAACCGTGAAGTAGAAGAAGGATTCGTCCGATTTCTTCTCCCATTCTACGCGAATGTAAGTACAAGCAAGTCCGCATTCGAAATAGGAAAGTTCGTGAAAGAAATAGAGCAAGGAGACTACAACAGTTTCTTCCGCCGTTTGCAAAGTTTCTTTGCCGACACCCCTTACGAAACAATTACTGGTCACACCAAGAATAAAGAGCGGGAATTGGAGTTGCACTATCAGAATGTACTTTTCATCGTCTTCAAACTGATGGGATTCTACACAAAAGTGGAATATCACACGAACGAAGGACGCATCGACCTCATATTGCAAACAGATCGGTATATCTACATCATGGAATTCAAGCTGAACGGCACTGCGGAAGAGGCTCTGCAGCAAATCCACGAAAAACATTATGCCCTCCCGTTTGAAGCAGATTCCCGGAAGCTGCTCCGGATAGGTGTAAATTTCTCCAGTCAGACAAGAAATATAGAGAAGTGGCTGGTGAATGCATAAAGCGGGATTAGCTTAGCATACTTGCTCCCACCAAAAAAAGTTTTTATCGTTTTTACTCTCACACCCTCATAGTTCTTCTGTATCCGCTTATTCATCGTCATTTCAGCTATGAGGGCAGAACGTTTTTACCCCCTGATAGCAAAAGTTACCCTCATAGGAGCAACTCTGTCAACCATACCTGCAAATAAGATTAAGAAGTAGTCAACCTAAAACATCAAACAAGTGGTTTCAGCGGCTTGGAACTGTAGTTCCACAGGCTCAAAACTAAGGTTTCAGCGGTTAGAAACTTTTGTTTCAAAGGCTCGAAACTGTAGTTCCATAGCCGTTGGAACTGTAGTTTCACCGCGCAGGAACTATAGTTCCCAATAAGAAAACGAACCTGAAACTGTGGCTTAATACTTTAGGTTGACTACTTCTTAATCTTACTTGTAAGTATAGTTGACGAAGTTAAAAATTTATCTGCAAAAAAGAGAAAAGAGGTGACGGCATTTCTACTGTCACCGTGCTGTCACATGCTGCTGTCACCTCTTTATTCATTTATTATCAAATATTTAGACACAAATCGGTGACAGATGACAGCAAATATTTTTTTTTTTAGGTTCTTCGTCACTTTCGGGGCAGGTCATGTGTTAAAGCTAATAACTTTATTGCATAGCAAGGTAATTCCAGCCCTG
>CAKUYM010000535.1 GCA_934716785.1 uncultured Bacteroides sp.
CAATAATAAGAATGAGAAATGTGACATTAATCCTTGACGACGGGAGCCGGTTCTCCGGCAAGTCGTTTGGCTACGAAAAGCCGGTAGCGGGAGAGGTGGTTTTTAACACAGCTATGACGGGGTATCCCGAGAGCTTGACTGACCCCTCGTATGCCGGACAGTTGATGACTCTTACCTATCCCTTGATCGGTAATTACGGAGTTCCCCCCTTTACAATCGAACCGAACGGACTCCCCACTTTCATGGAAAGCGAGAAAATCCATGCGGAAGCGATTATCGTGAGCGACTATTCTTATGAATACAGTCATTGGAACGCTGTGGAAAGTCTTGCCGACTGGCTGAAGCGCGAACAGGTGCCCGGCATCACCGGCATCGACACCCGCGAGTTGACGAAGGTGCTCCGCGAGCATGGGGTGATGATGGGAAAGATTGTCTTTGACGATGAGCCGGATAACATTCCCGAAGCGGCTTATGCCGGTGTCAACTACGTAGATAAGGTTAGTTGCAAGGAGGTGATTCGCTATAACGAAGGTGCGGATAAGAAGAAAGTCGTTCTTGTAGACTGCGGTGTGAAGACCAATATCATCCGTTGCTTGTTGAAACGCGATGTGGAAGTGATCCGCGTGCCTTGGAATTATGATTTCAACGGACTCGAATTTGACGGGCTGTTTATCTCCAACGGTCCCGGCGACCCGGATACCTGTGACGCTGCCGTGCAGAATATCCGCAAGGCGATGAAGAACGAGAAGCTCCCCATCTTCGGAATCTGTATGGGCAACCAGCTCCTGTCCAAAGCGGGTGGAGCCAAGATATACAAATTGAAGTACGGACACCGCAGCCACAACCAGCCGGTGCGCATGGTGGGTACGGAGCGTTGCTTCATCACTTCCCAGAATCACGGATATGCCGTAGACAATAACACCTTGGGGGCAGACTGGGAACCGCTTTTCATCAATATGAACGATGGCTCCAACGAAGGAATCAAGCATAAGAGGAATCCTTGGTTCTCGGCACAGTTTCACCCGGAGGCAGCCAGCGGACCGACAGACACGGAATTCCTGTTCGACGAATTTGTAAACCTGCTTAAATAACCGACAATCATGAAAGAAAATATAAAGAAAGTATTGCTGTTGGGCTCCGGTGCCCTGAAAATCGGTGAGGCCGGTGAATTCGACTACTCCGGTTCGCAGGCGCTCAAAGCCTTGAAAGAAGAAGGGATCGAAACGATTCTTATTAACCCTAATATCGCTACGGTGCAGACTTCCGAAGGAGTGGCGGACCAAATCTACTTCCTGCCGGTGACTCCCTACTTCGTAGAGAAAGTGATTCAGAAAGAGAAGCCCGACGGCATCATGCTTGCATTCGGCGGACAGACGGCTCTGAACTGCGGGGTGGCTTTATATAAGGAGGGAATCCTCGAAAAATATAACGTGAAAGTGCTCGGCACTCCGGTGCAGGCCATCATGGATACCGAAGACCGCGAGCTTTTCGTGCAGAAACTGAACGAGATTGATGTAAAGACGATAAAGAGCGAGGCTGTAGAAAATGCGGAAGACGCCCGTCGCGCCGCCAAGGAGTTGGGCTATCCGGTGATTGTCCGTGCGGCTTATGCATTGGGAGGACTGGGCTCCGGTTTCTGCGACAATGAGGAGCAGTTGAATACTCTGGTAGAAAAAGCGTTCTCTTTCTCTCCGCAGGTGCTGGTGGAGAAATCACTCCGTGGCTGGAAAGAGGTGGAGTATGAGGTGGTGCGCGACCGCTTCGACAACTGTATCACCGTTTGTAACATGGAGAACTTCGACCCGCTGGGCATCCATACCGGTGAGTCCATCGTTATCGCTCCGTCTCAGACGTTGACCAACAAAGAATATCATAAACTCCGCGAACTCGCTATCCGCATTATCCGCCATGTGGGCATTGTGGGCGAATGTAACGTGCAGTATGCCTTCGACCCGGAATCCGAAGATTACCGCGTGATTGAAGTAAACGCCCGTCTTTCCCGTTCATCGGCTTTGGCTTCCAAGGCAACCGGCTATCCGCTGGCTTTCGTCGCCGCCAAGTTGGGACTGGGCTACGGACTTTTCGACCTGAAGAACTCTGTGACGAAAACGACATCCGCTTTCTTCGAACCGGCGCTGGACTATGTGGTCTGCAAGATACCTCGTTGGGACTTGGGCAAATTCCACGGTGTGGATAAGGAGCTCGGCTCTTCCATGAAGTCTGTCGGCGAGGTGATGGCTATCGGCCGTACCTTTGAGGAGGCCATCCAGAAAGGACTTCGTATGATAGGGCAGGGGATGCATGGGTTTGTGGAAAACAAGGAATTGGTTATCCCCGATATAGATAAATCGCTTCGCGAACCGACGGACAAGCGTATCTTCGTTATCTCGAAGGCTTTCCGTGCCGGATACACCATCGACCAAGTGCATGAGCTGACGAAGATCGACAAGTGGTTCTTGCAGAAGTTGATGAATATCATGAAGACTTCGGAAGAGTTGCATAGCTGGGGAAACAACCACAAGCAGATTGCCGATATGCCCGATGAGCTGCTCCGTAAGGCGAAAGTGCAGGGCTTCTCCGATTTCCAGATAGCACGTGCCATCGGCTACGAAGGCGATATGGAGGACGGTATCCTTTATATCCGCAACCATCGTAAGAATGCAGGCATCCTTCCGGTAGTGAAGCAGATTGATACCCTTGCCGCCGAATATCCCGCACAGACCAATTA
>CAKUYM010000536.1 GCA_934716785.1 uncultured Bacteroides sp.
ATTCACACCTGTGAAATCATATCTCTTGAATCTATGCATTTCACCATTCTCCTTGGTCGTACTCCAGTCCTTATAAATATCCTTGTTTGAGAGGTCGCATCCATTGCGGAACAGGAGGTTTTCTATAATGGTGTTGAGATGTTTTATTCCAAGCATGTTATCTTTATTGCCGTGCAAATGGATAAACGGAATAGGGTTTTCCGTAGCGAGGCTCATGTGAAACTCATTGAGAGGGAAGCCTCCGCATGAACCGTATGCCGCAAATGTGCCGTTGAGCACTTTCGCACAAGCGTATGTCATCATGCCGCCCATGGAGAATCCACAGAGGTAGAACCTCTTCGGATTGACGGAGATATTGTTGTTGGAAGCAGTCGGTGTCTTGTAGTCAGACTGTATCTGATCCACAAGTGCCTTGATAAACTTTGTATCTGCATTCTCTTTTCCAGTGGCTTCCCAACCGGTATTGTCACCAAAACCATTATACCAGTTGCCGGGATAGTCTGCTCTATCCTGTTTACTTCCACCATTTCGTCCTTGAGGATAGACCACAATGAAGCCTTCCTTCTCGGCAAGTGAGGTGAATATGGGTTTTCCTTCATCTGTCGGTTTATCTTTACCATAACGTCCGTGGAGAGAGAATACCACTGGCACATTCGCTTTTCCTGCCAAAGAAGCAGGTACATAGAGCCAGTATTTACGGGTTTTGCCATCGACAGTTATAGTGCATTCCTCATTTATTTCTAATTTCTCTGAGGAATAGATAATCTTTGACAAATAGATAGCTGATGATAAATTATTCCGGATTGTCAATTCGGAACTGTTAACTGGGCAAATTACTGCAGTGCTTGTTCCAGTGTATTGCTTACCTGCAACTGTGAGATTATACGTTGTTTCTGCTCCGAATACGAGGCAGACCTCAGTAAACTTGTTGACATCTGAGGACAGTGTGACTTTCTTATTTGGGTTCAGAATGATGTTATGGTTGGCATCACGGGTAGTACTTTCTTCAAACACGGCAGTCGCTCCAGCTGTGGTATAGACGAAAGAGTTTTTTCCAAAGTCACATTGTCCACCTTCATCACCGTAACATGGGATGGTCTGATCATAATCGACAATATCATCGAGCCAAAACTCCTGGACATAGAACACCCTATCGGTCTCATTTTCACCGTTATTGCCTGCAAGTCCAATCTGCGTTATCTTTGCAACATCGTCTTTGGTCATATTGAAATCTTCCCATTTATAATGGCTGGTAACATAACTGTTGCTTTCTGGAACAATGATATGAAAATCTTTGTTTTCTGATGTCTTTACTACTATTCTGAAAGTCACTCCCCTTGCGGTCAGACGCACTCCAGTTCCAGTGCGATCTGTGACAGTCAAATCTTTGTAAAGAGGGAAATAATTGTCCCATGCATTCTTAGTCTTTACTACAAGTTCATTATTTTCATACTTTGCTGACTGCACATTGCCAACATTTGTTAATTCCCCAAATTTAGAGAAGTCATATCTTTGAGTATTGTTATGGAACGGACCTACCAAGGCGATGGATGCAGGGTCAAGGGTTATAGATCCACTACCGGAATTTCCGCCAAACTTGATATTATCCACTTGCGACAAATCTCCAAGCGTGGAAAGCTTAATAGTCATCTCTCCTGCGGATTCGAATGGCACTGTTGCCACCAAAGCACCGCCATTCATAAAGCAAACCCTATATTTATCTTTATAATTGCTGGTGGTAAATTTCAATGCCTCATAGTCAGTATTCAGTTTTCCTTTAAGATCTGTAAAGATAGGCATTAGGTTGTCATAGCCTAGATCCCAAGAATACTGATTGTTTGTTTCATCCCATTTGCCATGACTTGCAGGAGCGGAAAGCGTGGCTTTCAAATCTACTCCGGCCCAGATACCGTTACTACCGGTGATGAAAAGCATCATCACCATGAATGTTCTAAGGAAGAGCGACCTACAGACGTCGCTTCCTCTGTTACTGAAAGAATGTAAATTCATATTTTTGTGATTTTATTTTTTCGGACTATTGCTCTTTGTCATCGGATAACAAATTGGCTTTTTCTCGTCAGTTATAGAGTTTCGTCAGATTATCGTTTGTTAATAGTTATCAAGTGATTGTTAGATTACTTGTTCTACAAGTCGCAAAATTACACTTTTTCCGAATATTTATATTTATATAATATTCCTATTTCTTACGCAAATGTAACATAAAAGAGGAAAACATACGAAAATATTACATGAAGAAAAGTTTATGTTACAACAGAGAAAGTTGTTCGATTTTTCCACAAGAAAGCAGGGACTCACATAGCATTTCACAACACTCTGGATATCAACGTTTTGCAAAAGCATAGCTTTTACGTTGCAATAACTATGATATTACATGGTAATAACTATGCTTTTACGATGCAATAACTATGATATTGCATCGTGAAAGCTTAGCTATTGCGAAATAGCCTTCCCCCACCCCTCCCTGGAGGGGCTTTTCTTTGGTTACGGATAGTCAGCTTGAGACTCATGCAGTCAGTACCTGACCTATCATCCCCCAGGGGGGACAGGAGGGGGGCTTCATCCGTGAAAGAACAGATCCGTTGCATCCGTGCAATCCGTGTTTCTTTGAACGCTTGTTGTCGTCGCGTAGCGATGACAACAAGGAAATAAAAACATAAGACCCCCATCAATGCTCAAGAGCCTTCGGGCTCTTTC
>CAKUYM010000537.1 GCA_934716785.1 uncultured Bacteroides sp.
ATGTACTTCAGGCCAAACAGCATATTACCACTGAGACATTCTACCGTTTCCTGATTTTGGATATATTGAAGGAGTATCCAAAGGTGGTGTATCTGGATGCAGATATGATTATCTGCCGAGATGTAGCCGAACTTTATCAGACAGAAATGGGAAACAATCTGATCGCAGCAACTTTGGATGCAGACTTTGCAGGTCAGTGCAATATGAAGACTTCTGATATGAAGGATTATTGTAAAGATACACTTAAAATGAAAGATCCATTTACGTATTTCCAGGCTGGGGTATTGGTATTCAATATCAAAGAGATGCGTAAAGTGACATCGGTGAAAAAACTGCTGGAGATGTCGGATACTGGAATTTATCGTTTCTCCGATCAGGATATTCTGAATGTGGTATGTGAAGGACGAGTGACTTATCTTGATATGGCCTGGAATATGATCTTTGACTGCAATCATTTTAGATGGCACAGTGTCATCAAGTATGCACCATACCGTTTTCTGGATGCTTATGAACAGGCAAGAAAAGATCCATATATTGTGCATTATGCAGGATTCTTGAAACCATGGATGCGTCCAAGTGAAGACTTCGGTTATACCTTCTGGCAGGTAGCCAGACGAACACCATATTATGAACAGATTCTGCAGAATATGGAAACTACAGAAAAAAAGCAGGAAGATAACTGCTATGGATATGAAATCAAACATTTTAAAAAGTTAAGAGCATGGTTTATGAAGGTTTTGAAGCCAGAGAGTAAATTAAGAGAAGTGCTTGGAACGATATATTGGAAAGTGTTTATGAAATAGGATAATGTCGGTAAAGCGTTTACGAATATAATAATACATTATTTTTGAAACAAATTTATTCAGTAGAAGGCGTGAACACAGGAAATAACAAATAAAAAATTTCTTTTAATAAGGAAAAGTTGGATATATCAAACTATATAAAAACAAATTTCCATATTCCAAAATGATAACAATACATCGCAAAATATATAAAGGTAACTACTAGATTGTATTTGCCGTAAATAGAGGTATTTGAAAATATGAGGAAGAAAGAAGCTATCAGATTGATTTTTGATGGTTTAGTATGTTGTGGAATGGAAAAACAGATCTTAGACACTGAATGGTATTATGTGATGTAAGGAAAGGAAAAGCAGTAAAATGAGAAAAAAGAAAATAGTAAAAATTTCTATTTTTACTTTTATTTTGCTGATTGGATGGATAGGAGTAAGAAGTGTACTACAACTTCATAAAGATCCAGCATGGAATATTAGAGGAATGGAGAAAGTAAGAAATAGCCCTAATTATTATGATGTATTAATTTCTGGTACAAGCATGTCCATTACGAATGTCAGTGCAGAAGAATTATATTTAAAATATGGAATAGCCAGCGTGTCTATTGGAGAACCAGAACAATTAGCTTTTTTGTCATATTATTCTTTAGAAGAGGCTTTGAAATATCAGAATCCCAAAGTAGTTTTATTTGACGTTCAAGCTCTTTTATATTCCGAGGACAGACAAGAGACTTTATTAAGTAATGAAGACTATGCAGCGCATTATACATTAGATAGCATCACGGGTATGAAAACAAAATATGATGCTGTTACGCAAATAAAAAAATATAAAAGTTCAAGTACATATTGGGACTATTTTTCAAAAATGTATCATTATCATGGTAATTGGGAAAATATCACGAAAAATAATTTTAAACTAGTTCAAGGAAAAGAACTTATGTTGGAAAGTAAAAATTTACTTGGAATGTATGAGAGCAATCCGGATAAAGAGTATGTTTCGGAAAAAGATAATTTAAATGAAAAAATTGAAATTACAGAAGAAAATAGAAGATATGTAGAAAAAATAGCAGCTTTGTGTAAAAAGAAAGGTGTGGAACTCATATTAATAAGAAGCTATGGGAGTTATTATTGGTCATGGCAAGAATACAATACGATAAAAGAAATTGCAGATGAGTTGGATGTAGATTATTTAGATTTAGCTTTATATGAAGAACAAATTGGATTTCAATGGGCTACAGATACACATGATCGAGTGCATCATAACGTTGTGGGCACAAAAAAATGGACGGATTATCTGGGAAAATATTTGTGTAGTAAGTATAAGTTTGCAGATAGGAGGCTGGAAAAGGAGTATATAGAATATGAAAATCAAAAAGAAAAATATGATGATATAGTAAAGGTGATGGAACAAAAAATTGCATTAATAAAAGCTGTAAATTTAAATCAATATTTGGATACATTATTAAATTTAGAAAAAGAAGAAAATACTATTTTCATTTCAGTATGTGATGAGGCAAGTAATAAACTGTCTGATAATAGCCAAAACATTTTAAATTCAATAGGATTTAATGTGAATTTGAAAGATCAATACGGAATTAGTTATTATGGAGTTATGGACGATGGAAAAATTATTGCAGAAAATAGTAGCCAAAATGGAGGACATATTAATGGAAAATTAAATGATAATACAGAATTTCAAATTTCAAGTGGCGGATCTAATTCTGAGCAATCTGCGAGTATTATAATTTCCGGACAAGAATATGTTCAAGGAGGCAGAGGGCTAAATATTGTTGTCTATAATAAAAAAAATAAAGAAATATTGAGTTCTGTTTTTTTTGATACATATAGTGAAGAAAATCCTAATACAGCTCGAATTAATTCATCAGGAATTATTGAAAAAGAAGAATTGATCAACTATTGGG
>CAKUYM010000538.1 GCA_934716785.1 uncultured Bacteroides sp.
CTTTTGCACCGCCACCACTTAGCACAAGTCCTACTTTTTGGGCATGAATGGCTGGGATAGTCAGCCATAAAGTACATAAAGTAATTAACACAAAAAGAATTTTTCTCATAACCCGAATCAAGCAATTGGTATTTTTGTCTATTAAGTGTTCAAATATATACAATACTTTTCAATTTATCGACATTTTACCGGTCGTTTTTAAAATGAAAAAGAGCATTGCAACGTGTATTTAACGTTGAATACTCTTTTTGAGTTATGCTATGTTGTTTAAAGGGGCGATATTTATATCAGTTCGATGCTGCGTTTTACGAAGTTGTTCAATGCTTCACCTTTCAACATATTATTCTGCAACAAAGCCAAATCTATAAGCTGGCGGATTACTTTGTTGTTGCCGGCATAGCCGATGAAAATAGCTTCTTTCTTGCTCTTCAAATCATCCCATTTCTTATCCAACTCATTCAATTCGTCTTTCTCTGAGGTTGGAATCTCTTCATCTTTTTTGCCTTTTTGCTTATCTTTCAGCTCATTGCGTTGCTTGTTGACACTGTCCATTTCAGATTGTATCGGAGCTACTTCGGCTTGACAAGCATCTTCCTCTTCACTTAAGACTTGTTTTATCAACTTGTGGTCAGAATTCAATATCAAGTTGAACATGTCGGGCATCTCACCATAGAAACTCATTCCTGCCTGGATATTTGCCATCTCTTTCATACGGCGCATATATTCGCTTTGTGTAATCATCACCGGAGCAGAACTTTCGCCTAATGCTTGTGTCATGACATTGAATTCGACTTTATCCATCTTAGGGAGCTGGCTTTTGAAAGCTGTAGTAATGGCATCCTGCTTACCTGCTTCCAAAACTTCGCCTTTCTTATCTTCTTTGACAATAAGATTGTCGATAACATCACTGTCGACACGGGTAAAGCGGGATTTTTCCAACTTTTGCTCCAACATGCTTACCATGGCTACATCTAATTGGCCGTTCATGAGCAAAACATTGTATCCTTTGTTAGCGGCAGCTTCGATGTAACTGTATTGCTCATCCTTATTATTGGCATACAGATAGATTAGATTTCCATCTTTGTCTGTCTGATTTTCTTTAATAAGCGTCTGATACTCCTCAAAGGTGTAGTGCTTGTCATTTGTATCGGTGAAAAGGGCAAATTTTTGCGCTTTATCATAGAAATCCTCTTGGGTGAGCATTCCATAATTGATAAATATTTTTAAATCATTCCACTTCTCCTCAAATTGCTTGCGGTCGTTCTTGAAAATAGATTGCAGACGGTCGGAAACCTTTTTCGTGATGTAAGTTGAAATCTTCTTCACGTTTGAATCACTTTGCAGATATGAACGGGAAACGTTCAGCGGAATATCCGGAGAATCTATCACTCCATGCAGCAAAGTCAGGAAGTCCGGTACAATTCCTTCTACGGAGTCGGTGACATATACCTGATTGCAATATAGTTGAATCTTATTTTTGTTCAGTTCAATATTGCTCTTCACTTTCGGGAAGTAGAGGATACCTGTCAGATGGAACGGATAATCTACATTCAAGTGAATCCAAAAGAGCGGTTCGTCAGACATCGGATACAGCTTGCTATAGAATGATTTATAGTCCTCGTCAGACAGTTCACTCGGTTTGTGAGTCCATAGAGGGGTTGTATCGTTAATGATGTTGTCTTCTGTAGTTTCTATCTGTTTGCCATCTTTCCATTCTTTCTTCTTTCCAAATGCGATAGGAACAGGCAGGAAGCTGCAATATTTCTTCAGAAGTCCGGAAATACGCGTCTCTTCAAGGAATTCCTTGCAATCATCATCAATGTATAAGATGATGTCCGAACCACGATCTGCTTTCTCCACTTCCTCGATTGTGAACTCTGGACTACCGTCACAAGTCCATTTTACTGCTTGTGCACCGTCTCTGTATGATTTGGTGATTATTTCTACTTTCTTCGCAACCATAAAGGCGGAGTAGAAACCGAGTCCGAAGTGCCCGATAATGGCATTCGCGTCATTTTTGTATTTTTCAAGGAAATCATTTGCTCCTGAGAATGCGATCTGATTGATGTACTTCTCAATTTCTTCCGCTGTCAGACCGATACCACGGTCGGAGATGGTGATGGTGTCCTTATCGGCTTTAACATGAACGGTCAAGTCGCCCAATTCACCTTTGAACTCACCTATAGAGGCCAGTGTATTCAACTTCTGAGTAGCATCTACTGCGTTGGATACTAATTCGCGAAGAAATATTTCATGATCACTGTACAAAAACTTCTTGATGATAGGGAAAATGTTTTCAGTTGTAACCCCAATATTACCTTTTTGCATAATACGTATATTTTTTAGTTTATCTTATTGATTAATTTTAATTGATATTTGCCTAAGGAGGAACAAAAAAAATGCCAGACCCGAAGGCCTGACATTATGTCATATTTCGATCCTCTCGTTTTCTGAAAAAGGAATTATTCCGCAGCAACGACTTTCATTTCCAATTCACCTTTTTCTTCATTGAAAGAGACTTGGATATTGTCTCCTTCCTTCAAGGATGAAGAGATGATAAGCTCGGACAGGCCATCTTCCAAATAAGTTTGGATTGCTCGCTTTAAAGGGCGGGCGCCATATTGCACGTCATATCCTTTGCTTGCGATGAATTCTTTTGCCTTATCTTCGATAACAAGCTTATAACCAATGGATTCAATCCTGCTATACAA
>CAKUYM010000539.1 GCA_934716785.1 uncultured Bacteroides sp.
GGGTAGTACTCCTACCCTTCCATTGTATAACTTTATAAACTTATAAGAAAATGAAGAATTTTATTTTTGCCATGTGCGGCTTTCTGATGATATCTTTGGTTTCGTTGGGAGTACAGGCATCGAATTTCGAACCATCCAAGTGTGAACACTTGAATCCATCTATTGATGTCAACCTGCCGCCTATCCAGTGCTTCACTTTAGGAGTAACTCCAGCTGACTGCATAGTGTTGACTATGCCACAATCCGTATTCTTGGTTACAAATAGCCCGGCTATGATGTGTGCGATGAAAGAGGAAACGGCTATTCAGATGAAGCAGATTAATGTCCCCAAATGCCCGTTCCGGTACATCTATAAATCAAAATATTGTACGCATTACAGCTATACCGCATACAGTAAACTGATTACGCCATACTAATATGATTATAAGCGACTACATACAACAAAGGTTTCAGACCTTCGGCATTCAGTTGTCGGAAGCTGACCTTTTGGATATGTGTCTGAATGCGAAGATAAGCGGAGAGGATGAGATGAACGAAGATTGCTACGATCGTGTCTCTGTGGCAATTGCGAAGTTCATCCCCTCTCTATTACTCCGTGCCACGTCAATCAGTGAAAGCGGCTTTTCTATGTCTTGGAATCTTAAAGGGATAAAGCAGTATTATTCTTTTCTCTGTAAGCTGTATGGATTGAAAGACGAATTGAGCAACAAACCTAAATGCACTTTCTTATGATATTCGCCCCACACATATTACAGGTTAAGGTGATTAAACCAACGGAAAAGGATGAGTTTGGTAGACCTATTCCCGGTACCGGTGGTGAAAGCTGGCAGGATGTATGCAAGTGCCGTTGTGATGATAACACTACCAAAGAATTTAAGTCTGATAATGGCGAGGTGTACCGTCCAAACTATCATGTGGTATGTGAGAAGAGAATCACTGTCAAGGCGGGGGATGAAGTCCGTTGCATGGAAGATGAGAACGTGAGAGGTCAAGGTGAGGTTTACACTGTAAAGAATACCAACTACTTTAACAATTCGGAGTTATGGATGTAGATGTGGATTTCTCGGATGTTGACCAGTTCTTTCGAGACGGAGAATGGGAAGTCGAGAAGAAGATGATTGATGTAGGCGATGAAGCCGTGAAGTACGCAGAGGAACATGGGGATTATCAAGACCACACACTCACTTTGAGAACGTCCAATGATTACGATGTCGATAAAGACGGTTTGACATTGAAAAACGAAGCGGAATACGCATCATTCGTAGAATCTAAAGGGTATGATGTTTTAAGTGGTGCCGCTCTTCATGCGGAGAAACGATTAAAAGAAGAATTTGAAAAATGAAAAGAATATTCAAGTATGAATTGATTGTTGCAGACCATTCAAAACTATGTCTGCCTATCGGGTCGAGGATATTGTCTGTTCAAGTACAACGAGGTACTGTTTGCTTGTGGGCTATTGTAGATGAATATCAGAAAGAATTGTGCTTTGTGGATATTTATATGTACGGAACAGGGCAACACGTATCAGATGCAGATTTGGCTGGAAAAAGATTTGCCGGAACGGTTCAACTTGGAGATTTGGTTTGTCACGTATTTCTCGAATATGACGAAAACGTCCAATATTTGATAGTATGATAGTAACTACCGACATAGGAAACATTCTCTATCGGGACTGCAAGGCTTTCGGAATAGATATAGTGCCTGATGGTGAAACGCTGACGGGTGAATTGAAGTCCGAAAGGATTGTCATCCACACGAAGAAACAACAGCCGGGAAAGTATTGGAAGAAATCTTTCGCAGAAGTGAATCTATGTGTACCCAATTTAAGCGAGAATGAAGCGAACACAATCCGGCTTAACGAACTTGAAAGAAAGGCTGGCAAGCTGCTTGATGATGTAGTAAGCACCTATGACGGTACAACCTATCGTTACTCTATCGAATCAATTGGCACGGAAGCGGATACAGCTTTGAAATGCCATTACGTGAATGTGAGAATTTTATTTGAAGTAATAAATGTAAAACTATAAGATTATGATTTCAGCAGTAGGAATAAAAAGAATTTTGTTTGCCGACATTGACAAGATCACGGCAGACATTACCCCGGAAATCGCAAAGACTTTGATTCAAGCCGCTATTAAGGCTAAGGACGAAGTGTTGAATGTGCATGGGGAAACATGGCAGATTGAAGAAACAGAAGCAACTGTCACCGGCTACAAAAACCAATTGACAGGAAAGAATTACCGCTACGATGATGTGCCGGGAGAGGTATCCCCCGCTTTCTCTATCGGACAGTACGACTGGAAAACAAAGAAAGCATTCATGGGTGGTGACGTAATTCAGGAAAGTTCAAAAGATGTCGGTTGGAAGCGTGCTTTAGACAAAGTTATCGTCAATAAGGCATTATTCTGTTTGACAGAAGATGATATTTGGTTTATTTTCCCGAAATGTCGTATCATTTCCCGTGAATCTAACACAGATAAGGCAATTGCCATCGCTGTGCGTGGAATGGTTCAGGAGCCGGGAATCACAGGAGTTTCTTCCGAGTACAATTATGAGGAGGGAGAAATCAATGCATTGACACCAGAAGAATAACATTAAAAAAAGAATAAACAACAAGGGTGAGGTGGTGATATTCGCTTCACCCTTGTTTCAATTTTGGGAATATGAATCAAGCAGCTAAAATTGTTTCTGATTCTCTTTTAGGGCTG
>CAKUYM010000540.1 GCA_934716785.1 uncultured Bacteroides sp.
GGTGAGTGTAGTACAAATTTTGAGATTAAGAAAGCTGCCGCCAAGAAGAAAGAATAGAATTATCCTTGAGATAATAAAAAGGGCGGTCGTACTCCCTTAACCCAATAACCCTCGCCGCAATTATGCAGCGAGGGTTATTGGGTTATAAGGGTACGGTGCCAGCATTGTTTACACAATATCTGATTAAATACATTGGGCGTTAGAGTGGTTTGGTTTAATAACTTTGGGATGCCGTATAAACTCTATAAAACAATAACGCGAATTACACTAACTATGTAATCCGCGTTATTTGTTTTATAGAATACTCTATTGTTTCTTATTTTGATCTTGTTCCGAAGTTTGTAGAAACGACTTCAAGTTTTAACACATTAGCCGGATTCTTGCCACCTTTCAAACGGGCATAGCTCGGTTTCAAATCATGCTGTATGCTGATAACCTGAGAACTGCTGCTACTTGAAGAAGAGTCTTTGGTTACGAGTACTGGAATAAGCAGAACTTTGTTCCAGTCGCTGTATTGTTCCCATTCTTCAATAGAATAAACAGTCTTGTCCTCAACTTCTCCTTTGGAGTTCGTAATTTGGATGGTCATCTCCTGTTTTTCTTGCAATTCCTTTTCTGCTGCTTCTCTTTCACCATCTGCCAAGCAGTCATTTATCAACTGTGTGATATTATTATATGTATATTCATTAAAACTGCTTGTATAAGATGAATAATCGAACAGAACGGAAGTTATGCCATCGCTTAATTTATTCTTTTCAAAGAAAGTATCTTTGTATTTCTTACGTATCAACAATACGCTCTTAGGTACAGACATGCCGAACTTTTTGTCGCTGCTCTGATTATAAATAGGAATACCTAACTTGACAGCATTCAAAGTATCACCTTGAAGTGTCTCCGCTATTTTGCTGACAGGGAGAGTAGCCTGAGTAAATATTCCCGCAGGACTTTTCAAGTAAGTCCAATCGGTCTCGTCTATACATTTCTGGATAGCTTCTTCATCATTTTCCAATCGGTTGGACTGAACTACTTCACGGGTAGCGGTAAATGAACGTCCGTTGTATATAATGGAGTCTTTTCCGGTTGATTTGTGTAATAGACCGCCTGTCACACTGTCTCTGGCATGCTCCAAAAATGCTACGTCCATTTGTATAGCATTTACGTAGAGGATTGTGCCGTCTCCAAAATCGCTCTTTACGTATAATCCGGGGAATATCTCTTTGAACTTATCGAATAAGTCTGCTGTACGTCCCGCTTTAAGCAGTTTCTCTCCTAATTCCTGTGTCTTAGCCTCGTCCAATGTAATCCTGACATAAGGGGTGTAGCTTGAAAGGTTGCGTATAGAGTCGCTGAGAGATAAATCTACTGCTGTATAAGATTTGCTTCCCAGCAGGCTTGTTGTCTTATCATAATATTTAGTGGGATCAATATTGGTATAGTAAGCGTTTGGATTGTCATACCAATATTGATTGTCCGACTTCTTGTCCAATTCATACATACTCAGACGGCATGCTGTCAGTGAGTCGCCAAAATAGCTGTCGTACCAAAGATAGATATTAATCTGGCAGTTGCCGATAGGAGTTTCTCCATCCTTGATGATTGTGTATTTATCAGCCACACCGTCTTCTGTATTATCGAAGTTTGTCATCATCTTTCCGGTTCCTTGTTCTGTGTTTCCGGAAAAGGCGTTAGGGAAAGTCATCCCTTTAGGACAATGTAATTCTGCCAAGAAGCCTGCCTCATAAGTACCGAATGTATCATCTGTAAATTTACCCACATAGCCGATATTGCTCATTGCGTAAATCTGACCGGCATGAACGGATTCCGTCGTGACATCAAATGTCGTCAGTTTTCCATTAATGTCCTGGTCGCTATTTGGAAACATTCCCAAGCCTAACCCTGCTGTATTATCATCACAACTGAAAAAAGTGATTGTCAGTAAAGCTATTAAGGCGTATTTTGCTTTCATGATCGTTGTATCTTGATTGTTATTTTTCTTCGTTGTTGTCGGAAGTGGCATCCCATACCTGATCGTAGAACTCATTGCAAGCATTTGCATAGTTCTCCGGAGTCTGGTAGTCAAGTACCAATTTGCCTGATTGACGGGCGTATTCAATGATAGATTCATTTACTTTCTCGCTGTTCTGTATCACTCCGTCGGAGTAGTCCACCGCAAGTCTGCAAAGAGCGGCGTAATCCATCGGTTCTTTCAAACTGCCCAAGTCTTTCTTGGAGATACCTTTCAGCATCAGCTTGTTGATAAAATCATCGCTGAGTGGCTTTTTGAAATCGTCCTCATACACGGAGAATACCACCTTGGCGTCACGGAAAGACGGTTCGTCCTTATACGTCTTCTTGATATAAAGAGGGGCTAATGCCGTCATCCATCCATGGCAGTGAATCACATCCGGACACCAGCGAAGTTTCTTCACTGTTTCCAGCACGCCGCGTGCGTAGAAGATAGCGCGGCTGTCATTGTCATCATACTCCACGCCATTCTCATCTGTTGTCTGCAGGCGGTTCTGGAAATAATCATCGTTGTCGATGAAATATACCTGCATGCGTGCAGACTGGATGGAAGCGACTTTTATAATCAACGGATGGTCAGTATCGTCGATAATCAGGTTCATACCGGAGAGGCGTATCACTTCGTGCAGTTGGTTTCTACGCTCGTTGATGTTCCCCCATTTGGGCATGAATGTTCTGATTT
>CAKUYM010000541.1 GCA_934716785.1 uncultured Bacteroides sp.
GGTCATCGTGCCCATTCTTCATGAATTCAAGGCAGACAATGTGCACAACATCGTCAATCATTCCGAAGCCAAACTGCTGTTCGTAGGAGACATGGTGTGGGAGAACCTGAACGAATCGGCCATGCCGCTATTGGAAGGTATCCTCCTGATGAATGATTTCAGCCTGCTGGTTTCGCGCAGCGAGCGCCTGACTTACGCACGCGAACATCTGAATGAGATGTTCGGAAAGAAATATCCCAAGAACTTCCGCAAAGAGCATATCGCATACCACAAGGACGAGCCCGAAGAGCTTGCCGTCATCAATTATACTTCCGGAACGACCAGCTATTCAAAAGGGGTAATGCTCCCCTATCGCAGCCTGTGGTCGAATATCAAGTTCGCATTCGAAGTACTGGAACTGGAAGCCGGAGACAAAATAGTATCCATGCTCCCCATGGCGCATATGTACGGACTCTCGTTCGAGTTCCTTTATGAATTCTCCGTCGGTTGCCACATCTACTTCCTTACCCGCATGCCGAGTCCGAAAATCATCTTCCAGGCATTCGAGGAAGTCAAGCCCAGCCTGATTGTGGCTGTCCCGCTCATCATCGAAAAAATCATAAAGAAGAGCGTACTGCCCAAATTGGAGACTCCGGCAATGAAGATTCTGCTGAAAGTGCCCATCATCAACGATAAAATCAAAGCAACGGTGCGCGAAGAGATGATTAAGGCGTTTGGAGGAAACTTCAAGGAGGTTATCATTGGTGGAGCGGCCTTCAACCAGGAAGTGGAACAGTTCTTGAAAATGATTGATTTCCCTTATACGGTGGGATACGGAATGACGGAATGCGGACCAATCATCTGCTACGAAGACTGGCGAAGATTCAAGCCGGGTTCTTGCGGAAAGGCTGCTCCTCGTATGGATGTGCGGGTGCTGTCGTCCGATCCGGAGAATATCGTCGGAGAAATCGTTTGTAAAGGTCCGAACGTGATGTTGGGATACTATAAGAATGAGGAAGCCACGCAGGAAGTCATCGACAAGGACGGCTGGCTGCACACCGGAGACCTCGCACTGATGGACGCCGAAGGCAACGTCACCATCAAAGGACGCAGCAAGAACCTGCTTCTCAGCGCCAGCGGACAGAACATTTATCCGGAGGAAATTGAAGATAAACTGAATAATATGCCGTATGTGGCAGAAAGCATTATCGTTCAGCAGAACGAGAAACTCGTTGGGCTTGTTTATCCTGACTTTGATGATGCCTTCGCCCACGGTCTGAAGAATGAGGATATCGAAAGAGCTATGGAGGAGAACCGGGTGGCACTGAATGCCATGTTGCCGGCATACAGCCAGGTATCCAAAATGAAGATTTATCCCGAGGAATTTGAGAAAACACCGAAGAAGAGTATCAAACGGTACTTGTATCAGGAAGCTAAGGGGTAAAGCAGCTTAGCTTTCCGTTAGCTTAGTTCTCTGTTAGCTTAGCTCTCTGCTGCTAAAGTAGTTTAGCTCTCAGTGAAGTAGCTTAAGCTCTCTGCTGAAGTAGCTTAGTTCTCTGCCACAATCACTAACTTAAAACCAACCGAAGATTATAGAGTGAGAATAAAGTGAAGATGACTGAAAGAGAATAAAGCGAAGAGAACTGAGAAAGATAAAAACGAAGAGAACCGAAAGAGAATAAGGCAAAGAGAACTGAAAAGATAAAACCGAAGATAACTGAAAGAGAATAAAGCGAAAATAACAGAATGAAAATAAAGAAAACAACAATCACGGCAGCTATTCTGATGGCTGCCGTTTGTCTATCAGCCCAGAACAAAAGCGCAGGTATCAATCTTTCCATTTGGAAGGATATTTGCACGCAACCGTATGACAGTACGCAGACAACTTTCGTGAATATCGGTCTCCTGTCCACCATGAACCGCTTGAACGGTGTGGGAATCAATGCCTTGGGAAGTGTAGTTCACGGTGACATGAATGGAGTCCAGATTACCGGACTGGCCAACTTGGCAGGCGGAACAATGCGAGGTGTGCAGATGGCTGGTATCAGCAATATCAGCGGAGACAACACCGTGGGGCTATCAGCAGCCGGACTGGTGAATATAACCGGTGACCGCACGCAAGGTGTCATCATCTCCGGACTTACCGGTATCGGTGGAGACAACACCTCGGGAGTGATGGTGAGCGGGTTCATGAACGTGACGGGCAATATGGCTTCGGGTGTCCATCTCTCCGGTGCGGCAAATATCACGGGACAGAGTTTCAATGGCATAATGGCTTCCGGTCTCTTGAACGTGGTGGGCGAAAACATGAATGGCTTGCAAATAGCAGGCATTGCCAATATAACAGCGACAAAGGCGAATGGCGTACAGATAGCGCTATGCAATTATGCCACAAGGCTAAGGGGACTTCAAATCGGATTGGTCAATTATTATAGGGAGGATATAAAGGGACTCCAGTTGGGACTGGTCAATGCCAATCCCGACACGAGGATACAGATGATGGTGTATGGCGGTAATGCCACTCCCGCCAACATAGGCGTACGCTTCAAGAACCGGTTGTTCTATACCATTTTGGGAGTGGGCTCCATGTATCAGGGATTGAATGACAAGTTTTCTATGAGTGCGTCTTATCGTGCCGGACTGGCTCTCCCCATCTACAAGGGACTGTCCATCAGCGGCGACTTGGGATATCAGCATATAGAGGCC
>CAKUYM010000542.1 GCA_934716785.1 uncultured Bacteroides sp.
ACTAAAAGGGCTGAATTCCAAGCGAGGAATCCAGCCCTAATTTTTAGGCTCAAAAAGTTTTAGCGGACAGCAATAATCTGCAATACCAACGCGCATCTGTAGACACTGCTATTGTCCGAAACACGGTCTTGCTGGATATCAATAGTACCTTCATTCAATGGAAAACACTGAATGGAAAGCAATCTGCATCTTTGGCCTATTCGCTTAAGTCCGTCATGCCTGACATGACTTTTCTGGTTGACGTAAAAGATGATTCCGATCCATTGAGACTTGTAAACGGTAATCCTGCTTTGAAGAGTTCCTTAAAACATCGTTGGGATTTGACGTACAACAATAACCGTCCGGATAAGCAGCGGCAACTGAATTTTCAGTTGTCTTATTCACTTGTTCAGAATGCATTAGCTATGGGAACAATTTATGAGAATACAGGCAGACGAATCGTTACTCCCAACAATATAGATGGTAATTGGAGTAGTATAGCACGTGCTTATTATAGTACGCCGATCGGTAAAAAACGTTCTTTTTACTTTAGGAATATTCTTTCGGCAATTTATAACAACAATGTAGATTTAGTAGGGGTAGAGAGTATATTGACACGGAGTGTTGTTAAAAATCTGAATCTGACAGAAACATTCAAAATAGATTATAAGATATACAAGCATCAATTATCGGTAAAAGCCGGTGCGGTGTGGACACATGCTACTGGCAATAGGGCGGATTTTAAAGTAATCGATGCCATTAATTGTAATTACGGTTTTGTGGCGCAGCTTTATTTGCCATGGAAATTTAAGCTGGATACGGATTTTACCATATACCATCGCCGTGGATATGCGGAAGCGGGCATGAATACGAATGATTTAGTATGGAATGTTCGTATTTCACGTTCAGTCCTAAAAGAACGTTTTCTATTGATGCTGGATGCTTTTGATATGCTTGGAAAACTGAACAATGTGCAATATAGATTGGATGGACAAGGACGAACAGAAATGCTTACCAATGTTACGCCGAGATATCTGATGTTGCACGCTGTCTATCGATTTAATGCTTTACCATCTGGGCGTCTCAGGTAGAGCTGTGTACTTCGCAGAATGGATATCGGAGTTGATAACGTGAATTGTTTGAAAATTCTTCTTGTATGTCAATAAAAACGATTAAGCGAGCATTGATGACAGAAAGATTAAAGAATGAAGATATGTAATGAATTTGCTTGATTTTATATTTTTATTGAGTTATTTTTGCCGGATATTGAATACAAATGTCTTTTTTTAATAGCGAATACCAATGAAAAGTAAACTATTACTCACATCTGCAATCTTATTTTTCTGTTCCTGTTTCCTATACGGACAGAGTCAATCTCCTAAGTCTGTAAAATCCGGTGAAAATAATAAAGGATGGGTACAGCATCCGTGGCAAGGGAAGAGAGTAGGGTATATAGGAGATTCTATCACAGACCCGAATTGCTATGGTGACAAGATTAAGAAATACTGGGATTTCCTACGAGAATGGTTGGGGATTACTCCTTATGTATATGGTGTAAGCGGTAGGGAGTGGAATGATGTTCCCAACCAAGCGGAGCAATTGAAGAAAGAACATGGCGGAGAAGTGGATGCAATCATCGTTTTTATGGGTACGAATGATTTTAACGCCGGTGTACCTATCGGAGAATGGTTTACGGAAACAGAAGAGCAAGTGCTGGCGGCTTGTGGCGAGGCTAAGAAGATGGAGACACGCAAGAAGCGTACCTCTGTGATGGACGGAAATACGTATAAGGGACGCATCAATATCGGAATGAAACGGTTGAAACAGCTTTTCCCGGATAAGCAGATTGTACTGTTGACTCCGTTGCATCGTTCGTTCGCATGTTTCGGGGATACAAACGTACAGCCGGATGAAAGCTATCAGAATAGATGTGGCGAATATATGGATGCTTATGTACAAGCGGTTAAGGAAGCTGGGACTGTATGGGGAGTACCTGTGATAGACCTTAATGCCATAACGGGACTTAATCCGATGGTGGAGGAACAGTGGGCTTACTTTAATGATAAGGAGTATGACCGCCTGCATCCAAACACCAAAGGACAGATACGTATGGCACGTACATTAATGTATCAATTACTTACGTTGCCGGTAGAATTCTAAAGAACTTCCTCCATTCGTTCCAGTTCACATCCGCGAAACTGCATCACAATGCAATGCAGCTCAGTGTTGTGTATCATCTGACGTACTTTAGGTGCTGCGGCATATCTTTTAATCTGTTCAACAGCCTCTTGCCATTGGGTTTCGGCTTTTGCTTCGGAATCCTTGGCGGAGAGGTATTTCAGTTCGATGATATAGCTATGTTTTGCATCATAACGTATCAAGTCGGGCATCAGGAATAGGTCGCAATAACCGTGGTTCAGTTCAACTTCCGGAGCTATCAGATAATAGGCATTCGTGCTCAGGTAGGCGGTGAAGAATCCTTGCAGATTGCGCTCACCCTCAATAGCACTCCGCACGGAAGAGTTCTCTTTGTAGGCATGGGCGATAAATTCCAAAGTCTCACGCCAATGGCCGTAGTATGCCATGTCATAATACATTAGACCAAGATCATTGAGGTTGATATGCCGGTTCTCCTGATATTCTTCCAACAGGAATTCATAATATTGCTTGCGCACATTATTATTGGGGATACTTAGCACCAT
>CAKUYM010000543.1 GCA_934716785.1 uncultured Bacteroides sp.
TACTATTCGTATTCATTTTCTTTCGGTATTTATTGGTTAGACTTGATAGTGCGTTTCTCGCGACGGCTGATATTGCTCTGCACCACACAGTAGTCAATCAGCGGAGCGAAGATGTTCATCAGCAGGATGGCAAGCATCATACCTTCAGGATAGCCCGGGTTCAACACGCGGATGATGATAGCCATCACACCAATCAGGAATCCGAAGATATATTTACCTTTCTCCGTACGTGCGGAAGTTACAGGGTCGGTAGCCATGAATACGGCACCGAAGCAGAAACCGCCGAGAACGAGATGTTCATACCAAGGCATATTGGCCATAGCATTATTCTCCATGCCGATTGAGTTGAATACCCAAGCCATGAATGCGCCACCGACGAATACGGAGATCATTGTCTTCCAACTTGCAACGCCTGTCCATAAAAGAATAACAGCGCCAATCAGGATGGCAATCACACTCGTCTCACCGATAGAACCCGGAATAAGTCCCGTTATCATATCCATGTTGAATGCAGGAACAACGCCGGTTGTAGCGGCTTCTCCCAACGGAGTAGCAACGGTAAGACCATCAACAGACTGTCCCAATCCGAAGATACTGTCGCCCGATACCCAAACGGCATCACCGGACATCTTTGTAGGATATGCGAAAAACAGGAATGCACGTGTAATCAACGCAACGTTGAAGATGTTCATACCCGTACCACCGAATACCTCCTTAGCGAAGATCACAGAGAATGCAGTAGCTACGGCAAGAATCCAGAGCGGACAGTCTACCGGCACGATCATCGGGATCAAGATACCTGAAACAAGAAAACCCTCCTGAATTTCTTCTTTCTTCCACTGAGCTACAACGAACTCAATACCAAGACCAACTACATAAGATACGATAATTTTGGGCAATACTGCCAGAAACCCGTAAGCAAACATTTCAATAAAACTACCGGTTGCATTGGTAGCATGGAAATGCTGGTAACCTACATTGTACATACCGAACAGCAATGCCGGTATTAACGCAATAACCACAATCGACATGATGCGTTTGCTGTCAATCGCGTCGTGTATATGCGTCCCCGTTTTCGCAGTCTTGTTGGGCACGAACAAGAATGTTTCGAAGCCGTCGAACACCGACTGGAATGCGTGGAATTTGCCGCCTTCTTCAAAGTTCGGCTTTATCTTATCGAGATAATTTCTTAACGCTTTCATTAATATATTTACTATTTTACGATTTACTATTTACGATTTGCCATGCGGTTGATTATGCCATTTCCGAACGGAGCATGTCAAGTCCGGCACGGACGATGCGTTGCAGTTCCATCTTTGAGGAGCAGACGAATTCGCAGAGAGCGAAGTCTTCGGGTGCTACTTCATAGATACCGAGCGCTTCCATACGGTCGATGTCACCGGCGATGATAGCCTTAATCAGAAATTCGGGCAGAATGTCCATCGGGAGCACTTTGTCATACTCGCCGGACATAATCATGTGACGTTCGCCACCCTTGATACGTGCATCCAACGTATACTCTTTCTTCCCCATCAACCAGCTGAAATAGGAATGGCTGGCACTGAATTGGTTGAAACGCGGCATAATCCATCCGAGCATCTCGTGGATGTCATCACCTTCGGGGATAACGGTCACTTGATTGTGGAATGCGCCCAAGAATCCATTCGGAGAGACTTGTTTTCCTGTCAGTACGTTACCGCTGATGTAACGCAAGTCTCTACCCGTCGTTACGTTACCGGCAAACACGTTGGTGAGCAATGCGCCTACCTGAAGTTTGCAGTAAGCAGGTTTCAACACTTCAGAACCTGTCACAGCAACTGTACGAGTGAGGTTTACACGACCGGTATTGAAAAGTCGACCGATGAAGATTACGGCTTGCGGATCGATTGTCCATACGGTTTCACCCTTGGAAACGGGATCGATATGATTTATCTGAACGCCAACATTACCGGCAGGGTTCGGTCCGTCGAATGCGGTAACCGTAACGTTCTTTGCCTGAGTCAGTGCGGTAGCTTTCTGCTTCACGCTGATGCCCAGGTAAGTTTTCGCCATCTTGGCAAGAGCATCAAGCCCAGTCTGGAAGTTAGCTTCTTCACCTTTCAAAACGAACTCGAAATCGGGTGCCAGCGGATTGCTGTCGAATGCAGAAACGAAGATACCTTTCGGAGTTACCGTCGGGTCTGCAATGATATCATAAGGACGCTGTTTGATAAATGCAAAAATACCGGCTTCCAACAAAGCGGACTTCACAGCTTCTGCATCCATCGTCGCAACATTCTTCTTGCCGAACTCTTCGTAGTCCTGCTCAGCGGCAGCTTCTACGACAATGTTCAACACCTTACGACGCGCTCCACGCTCTACACTTGTCACTACGCCACTTACGGGCGAAACAAATTTTACTTCAGGATGATACTTGTCGATAAACAAGGGTCCACCAGCCATCACATACTCCTGTTCTTTTACAACCACCTTAGGCGTTACACCAGGGAAATCATCGGGCACGAGTGCGTAAAATCCCGGCTCTTTCACTGTTGCATACGTCTCAGCAGCTTTACCTTTCAGGTTTATGTCAAGGCCTTTGCGTAACTTTATTACATTTGCCATGCTATAAATAAAATAATGGTTTCATAAATTTCCCGCAAAAGTAATAAAATAGATTGGTATTCGAGAGGAAACAC
>CAKUYM010000544.1 GCA_934716785.1 uncultured Bacteroides sp.
CTGTATAGGTTAGCTAAGATATATGCATAAAGGGGGAATTAACAAATGTTATCCCCCAAGAATTACAACTGAGCCCACATATTTCAACTAACGCATTACAAACGTCTTATAACCAACACAAAAAAGAGGAAAATTATTGCTGAATTTCCTCTTTTTGTGGGTGGCAGATGGGACTCGAACCCACGACATTCAGAACCACAATCTGACGCTCTAACCAACTGAACTACAGCCACCATGTCTGCATTTCTCTAATGCGGTGCAAAGATAGATATTATCTTTTAATCTCCAAAAGATTCTGCTATTTTTTTTCGAAAAAAAAGTATTCTTTTATTCCCCGATTGTACTTGCTGAAGAGGGCTCGCGCATCATTTACAAAGATTTTCAAAGAGTTACGCGCTTGTAAAGGAATTGAATCAGCCGGCAGGTTGACGGGGAGCAATTGATGATTTTTTTCTCCTGACTGTATCGGACGGGCTGTCCATACTAAACTATACTCGCAGTCGTTGAGTCGGGCAATGCTGTCTTTTACCAATTCCATCCTTACCATAAGTCCGCCATCCGTACGGCGGGCAGACATATTGGATATATAATTCCCTAATGAATAAACGACGAGATGCTTGTTGTTTGTTATGCTGTCCGTGCGGACTTCAATAGGTTGCACCACATGCGGATGCGAACCGATTATATGACTGACCCCTTTTTGAAGCAGCCAATCAGCGAGGAATTTCTGCTCCTTGTCCGGCAAAGATTGATATTCTATCCCCCAGTGCATACAGGCGATAATTGCATCTGCTTTCAAGGCTTTGCTTGCCTCGATATCTTTGGCGATAGTTGTTGTGTCGATATAGTTCACAATGTTGGGTGGGGTGACGGGAATCCCGTTTGTACCGTACGTATAGTTGAGCAGGGCAATGCGGAATCCATTTTTTTTCAATAGAAGAGGATACAGCTTTTCGCGTGTTTCGGCATTGACATACGTTCCGGCATGAGGAATGTTGAGTGAATCGATTCGTTGGATAGTACGTTCCAGTCCGGCTTTGCCACGATCGAGACTGTGGTTGTTGGCGGTGGTGAGGACATTAAATCCGGCGTCGTATATTGCATTCAGAAATTCGTCCGGTGCACTGAAAGCCGGATATCCTTTATAAGGCTTTCCGCCCAATGTAACCTCAAGGTTGGCAATAGCGAAGTCCGCTCTTCTTATTTCTTCTTTGACATATTCAAAACAAGTGGAGTAATCATAACCTTTGGGCGTCCGTGCAGCGTTGATTTGTCCTTGATGCTGCATCAAGTCACCTACGAAAAGAAGTCGGAGCGTGTCGGTGGGGATAATACAGCCGGTAGCTGAGAGACTGTCTGTCGGGATATTATAAACAGAATCTCTCCCTGCCTGCGACCGTGAGGTGCAGGACAGGGAGAGAAATATGAGTATCAGAAACAATGTATGTTTCATTGATAAATTGCTTTCTTGCCGGCCAACAGCGTATTTTTCATTAATGATACAATCGTCATCGGACCAACACCGCCCGGTACGGGAGTGATGTAGGAACATTTAGGAGCTACTTCGTCAAATTTCACGTCACCGGTCAGCTTGAAACCGGATTTCTTGGTGGCATCCGGTACGCGGGTAGTACCTACGTCGATTACTACGGCACCTTCCTTTACCATTTCGGCTTTCACGAAATTGGGCTGTCCCAAAGCAGCGATGATGATATCGGCTTCCTGACACTCTTTCACCAAGTCTTTGCTGCGGCTATGACATACGGTTACGGTAGCATCACCCGGGTAAGCCTTCTGCATCATCAATGCAGCCATCGGCTTGCCGACGATATTACTGCGTCCGAGTACGACACACTTCTTACCTGAAGTCTCAATTTTGTAGCGTTTCAGCAATTCGAGGATACCGTTGGGAGTGGCGGATACATAGCAGGGGAGTCCGATGGACATACGTCCTACGTTGATCGGGTGGAAACCATCCACATCTTTGCGATAGTCGATTGTTTCGATAACTTTCTGTTCGGAGATATGTTTCGGCAACGGAAGCTGTACGATAAATCCGTCCACATCATCGTCTTCATTCAATTCACGTACTTTGGCAAGCAGCTCTTCCTCTGTCACGTCATTTTCATAACGGATAAGTGAGGACTTGAATCCGCAAACCTCGCAGGCTTTCACTTTGGCAGCCACATACGTTTCGCTGCCACCATCGTGTCCTACAAGAATAGCAGCCAGATGCGGACGTTTTCCGCCACGTGCCACAATTTCAGCCACTTCGGCTGCAATCTCCTGTTTTACTTGTTCGGAAATGGCTTTCCCGTCTATCAGAGTCATATTTTCAGAGTATTTATTTTTTCAGAGTATTCATTGGTTACCGTTTCATCTTTGGCATCATCTTGCCCATTTTACTGCCGGTCACCATCTTCATCATTTTGCGAGTCTGGTCAAACTGTTTCAGCAGGCGGTTCACTTCCTGAATTGTCGTTCCGCTACCTTTGGCGATACGGGTGCGGCGTGAGCCGTTCAGAATTTCCGGGTTGGAGCGTTCTGCCGGTGTCATGGAGTAGATGATAGCTTCGATGCTTTTGAAAGCGTTGTCGTCAATATCTATATCTTTGATAGCCTTGCCTACTCCCGGAATCATGGAAGCGAGGTCTTTCAGGTTACCCATCTTC
>CAKUYM010000545.1 GCA_934716785.1 uncultured Bacteroides sp.
GATGTGGTAACGCCTTATCCCCTATTTTTGGACTATCCTTTATTGTTACCAGATGTCCCTGCCGTAGAACTATATGCTTATTCGTTAGAAACGCTGATAGCAGAAAAGTTTCACACAATGGTTGACCGTGACGAAAGCAATAGCCGCATGAAGGATTTTTTTGATGTGTATCAACTATTCACCAATCATGAGATAGACCGAGAACTCCTTGCAGAAGCCATTATCTGTACCTTCAAGAACAGGAATACACCTTATAGAGAGAACCTTGCACTTTTCACCGAGAAGTTTGCAACAGATGCGACACGCAACATTTGGTGGAAGGCTTTCTTGAAAAAGATACGTTGGAAAGAGCAGATAGATTTCTCTGCTGTAATGGAGTGCATCAGAAAGAATCTACAAGAGTATTGGAACAAAGAAATATTAGGGTAAAAGTAGAAGGGTGCATTTGAAAATGGCCTGCATTCTTTTCCTTCCCTATTTTTTATTTTTCAAATTTAGGGAAACAATTTTATAGGTAAGTTCATATCTGGCACTTCCAAGTTTCGAGAGTATCCAGAGAGATAAAGATGAATGAAATTTTATAAAAACATACAAAGAAGAAATAATATGAAGAAGATTTTACTAATGGCAGTGTTGCTATTCTCTGTCTCTATCAGCAAAGCAGAGACAATTGATGGAACAGCATTCTTGAAGTCTTTGAGTGGGACTTATGTTGAATTGTTCTCGCCTGAGACATGTCTGAACCCGGTATTATCGGCTGTGTGGCATACGGAGGCTGCAAAATATGTGGGTGAGGATAAAGCAGACGAAGCAGTTCGACAATTGGTTAATGGTTGCCAAGGCACAATTACAGGCGAAAAAGCGGTGTCTGAATATGCAAATGCCAAGACATTTCAGTTCTGCTGTTCATTTTTGCAAGGTGTCAGTAAGATTACATTCAAGGGAGATCGTATATCTGGCGTTGACAAGCAAGGCAAAAGACTATTCTCGCACAAGTATCACTTTGTGGGAATGGACAGCGAGGGGAATTACATCTATGAGAGTAACGACAAAAACAATGACGAGTTCCGTTTCTTTTGGATGCGTCCGGACAGTCCATCGGAAACATATCATATTGAGTTCCGCTATGGCAGCGACAAAGACCAACTTACACAGTTGACGACTGGCAAATATGCCTATTGGATGGCCTCTGCTGTAAGAGAGGGGCATGAAGAAGAACATGTACATAGCATTCTTCTCTTTGTTGATGAAAATCTTGGATCGAAAGAATAGTAAGAACTTTGAACGGCAGACTGAGGGTCCACCTCAGCGAAAAAGATAACCCTGATACAAGATTAACCTCCGGCAGTCAACTTATATCAGGGCTATCACCTGTTCTCCTTTTACGGATTTTTCCCTTTCTCTTTACTGATGATTCATCTTATCTCTTACTGATTCATCTCTTCCTTTTACAGATTCATTGCATTTGCACCCAGTGCACCCAGCACTGCCGAAGCCATCGCGATGACTACTTTCAGAATCGTATCCCAAAGGGATCTTTTGTTTGCCATTATTTTACACACCTCCTTTCGGCTCTTTAAATGGTTTGTCACTATTGTTTCCTAAAACTTATCTGTTTCTTGAGACCATCTGCCTCTTGAGACTTTCTGTATCTTGAGACTTTTTTGACATTATCCGCCTCCTGATATTGCCTATCTCCTGATAATACTATCCGTCTCCAGATACTATCTGTTTTCGGGAAACTCGTCTTTTACTTCAAAACAAGGGCATGCCTTGATCCACTCTTCCGGCTCTATCTCTCCGTTTCCGTTGCGGTCGGGCGAGAGGTCGCGGTGTCCGCACACCGGGCAACCGGAGAAATGCTCTTGCAACTGATGTACCAAGAGTCGGAGCGATACCCGCTGTTCTGGCGTGCGGGTGTCTGCCGGACGTCCCCGACAGTCAAGCCCGCCTTCATAACAGATGCCTATCGAGCTGGCATTGAAGCCCTTTACGTGGGCTCCGATGCGCTCTATCAAGCGGGTGAGGTGAACCGTGCCATCCTTGCGGATGTAGTAGTGGTATCCCGTACCGTTGAACCCACGTCGCCGGTGCATCGTTTCCAAGTCGTCCGGTGCCAGCGAACGGTCTTGCCGCGTGGCGGAACAGTGAATCACGATTAAGTCAATCTTTCTCATGGATAGTGATTTTTTATTACTATTCTTTATTATTGTACTGCTCATGATTTTATCGTACAGTTCATGATTCATTGCATAGTTCATGATTCATTATACTGCTCATGCTCACCAAGTGCTTTATGCTGATGGATCGGGAGTTTCGCCACCACCTGCGTCAGGATTGGGAGTTTCACCACCGCCTGTATCCGGGTCGGGATTCTCACCACCTTCCGTTTTCTTCTTGGATGCATCGAGGTCGAGAAACTCGATTTTCTCACCGGCACAGGTCGACGTCAGATTGGGACGGACACTGCTCGAAGGGCGGAAGTTGATATTGACGGATTTGATGTTCTTCATCGTGCATTCTTTTTTCGTGTCCACTCCCACCGTGGTAGCAGAAAGGCTGAATACACCGAAGTCGCGGATATTGACGGACTTGCCGTCGAACAGTGCCGAGCGCATCGCTTCCACAAGGTTGGTCAGCACACTTTGGATGTCACCCAACGAGAG
>CAKUYM010000546.1 GCA_934716785.1 uncultured Bacteroides sp.
ATATTACAGAGTTGTAGAAATAGCAATTTATTTTTAGACCGTTTTATTTTTTTTGTGCTAACGCCATCCTTATGATAGACAGCATATCTTGGATCGTAAACCATTTTCATTCCTGCCCTCTTTACAGCAAGATACAGTAGCTGTTCTTCAAAATACAAAAAAGTTCTAGGGTCGAATCCTTCTATATGCCGAAACACTTCTTTTGAAAACACTAGAAATGCCCCTTGAAGCTCGACATCTGTCTGATATCTCCAAAAATCCTCATGCTTGCGTTGTTCTTTTTGCCTCCTTGCAAAGGCAGAAGAAATTTTCTTTACAACTCTATAAGAAAAATACGGCAAATGTTTCAATTGCTTATAATTTTTCTCATATAACGCAAGTTGCTCTTGTGCCTGAGCTAAAGTCATAGGCGCCCATGGGCTATCATCACAACGAGCAGTCCCAATAATCATCATCGGGCCCCATACTCCAAAATGACTATGCTCATATTCGGTTAGAAGGCGGGCATATAATTCATCTTGAAAAAGTTCTATGTCACTATTTAGTACGACAACAAAGTCCGGAGAATAATTTTCATTGACATATTTGATTCCAACATTATTACCTTGTGCAAATCCAAGATTTTTGCCTGTTGAGATGACGTCAATTCTTTCATTATTCCAATATTTTTTTTGTAACTGATTCAAGGAATCGTCTTTAGATCCGTTATCGACAATCACAATCTTATAATCATCAATGTCTATATGTTCAATGATTGAAGACACACAGTCTGTTGTCTCTATGTAAGTGCAAAAATTTAGAATCACAAATACAAGTTTCACCTTATGTCGACCATCCTTTTTTGTAATTCATTTCACCTATCAGTAGCCCAAACCACCACGCAATAGGCATCATAATTGGGTGAACAAAGCTAGACTCCGCCATTGATGCAATTAGTAGATATGAAAAGCCCATCAAACAAGCAATATAATAGTCTTTATTATAGGAACGTAATGAACAGATTTCCTTATAAAGAATGGAAAGCATTATTATAAACAACATCAGCCCGATAAATCCGCATTGTCCTATAATCATTGGCCAAAAAGAATCACTAATATACCCATAATCTGCTCTGTTCAATCCATTTACTGATGATATTCCATATAAATCATATAAAGGAGAATAATAGATTCCGGATAGTCTAGACGCGAATGTACCAAATCCACTACCAAAGGGAAACTTTTCACACGCAATTTTAAATGCAACTATTGTTAAAACATTACGTGCAGAATCCAATCGGATAGGGCTGAAGAAGTACCAGTAAATTTGTTCCCACCCTATTAATATTATAGCTGGCAAGAAAACTAAAAATGTTTTAGTTGTCACTTTTTTTCTTCTGATAAACGAAAGGTAATAAATAGCAACAAATAATGCCACTGCTGCAATTGCTTTACTTCTATAAGTAGTACACATTAAAAGTAATAAAAAGAACAGATATTTTAAAGTTCTCTTTTTATTGTCTAGAGATATAAGTATCATAATCATCCAAACACAGTACGCCACAAGATATGTAGGTTGCCAATAAAATAGATGTGTAGAGCGCAATCCCTCTCGTATAATGGGAGTAAATATACCAAACAAATTATCTAATGCAAATAGTGTTACAAATAAAATCACAATTTTTTTTACAAGTGTACTTACTAATTTTCTATGCCGTTCAATCTGGAAATATTTTGCTGACCTCATTCCCAAAAACAATGCCAACCAAAATTTAACATTTAAAAATGCATCTAAAATGGCAACGCTTATTTTTTGATATTTAAAAATCAAATTTGACAGTAAAGAAAATACTACCAGCACCATTCCAGCAAGTAATATTTTCAGCTCGTCTTTATCATATCTTCGCGTAAAAAATAACGCTACAAATCCCACTATGGCTATCGCTTCATCATAGTAAGAAAAGATGTGAATGTAATCTTCTACTACAGTCGAAAATAGAAACAATAGGATTACAATAATCAATATTAGAGAGTTTTTGTTAATCCTGTATATATTCATTTTTTCCCTCACAATAAACTAGCATGATTTTTAATCGCATTTAGGCATTGTAACACTTCATACTTAATTTTAAAGCTCACCAAATAAAGCATATTCAATTTTGCTTTTTCCATCGTAACTTCTAATTTCTTTCGCGCATATTCATGTGGCTCAGAATAATGCCATACGAATGGACAAATATTCTCGTACACTTCTTGAGGCAGTAATTCAATTTCTGAAATTCCTACAGTTCCCTCATATTCTTTAATTATAATTTGAATTTCTTTTATTTCGATATTTTCCCCGAAATCCAATGTTGATGCCGTTCCATTATTATTGCATTCATACTCTCCAAAATCAGCTTTATTTATAATGACACTCATTCTCTTGATGTGATTTCGTTTATCACAATCTTCATATACTTTTATATATCGAATTTGTCGAGGTTCTTCAAATACAATATTAACCGACTTATATGGATCATTCAAATCCGGTTGCCATAAGTTACTTGCGTTCAAGAATGGCTCTCTTTCATTTAGAATGGATTCATATCCAAAAAGTACAAAATCGTTTAAATATGCAGCGTCTCCTGAGGACACAATTATTGTGGCATCCATTGCATAATTCTTTGTAGGCCTGTACCAATAC
>CAKUYM010000547.1 GCA_934716785.1 uncultured Bacteroides sp.
GGTTATCACACATTCAATTCATATAAAGGGTTAACTGTATTAGATGCTCATGGATATCGATTCTTATTGTTAGGCAGATTTTTGGAGACTTTATCAAGTATGGCAAGAAAGTTTATAAAACGATGAAAATAGTTGAATTGAATTTTTATTTAGGTGGTGGAGGTGCCTCCAGATTAATGGCCGATTTGAGCAACCAATATGCTTCAGATAAAAACAATAAGGTAATAACAGTATCTGTTATGGATTCAGAATCCGCAGGAAATGACTTTATATCATTTAAAGGTGACTTAATGCCATCTATTAAATATATTGCATTGAATAAAAAATCAGGACTTGGTTATTCTTCCTTGTGGAGTGTTTATCGTTTGATAAAAAAAGAACGTCCAAATATTGTTCATCTTCATGCCAATATAATGTTGCTACTTTTACCTGTTCTTTTTTGTAGAAAAGTAAATTATGTCCATACCATTCATACATTGGTGACACGCCAATACCCAGGAGGATTGATTAAGAGGATTGCAAACTGGTTGTATAAGTCAGGCAAGGTAATTCCTGTTACAATATCTCAGGAATGCCACAAATCTTATAAAGAGTGTTTTGACCGTCAGGAAGA
Source organism: uncultured Bacteroides sp. (assembly GCA_934716785.1). GTDB lineage: Bacteria > Bacteroidota > Bacteroidia > Bacteroidales > Bacteroidaceae > Bacteroides. The sequence continues at coordinate 614 of CAKUYM010000547.1, forward strand.
CATTTTGATTACGAATGGACGAGAGACATTGAAAACATCAGAGAAGTTTTTTGTAGTGAAGAAAGAACTTGAAGAAATTGGTGTAAGAACTAATATTCCTACATTTCTTCATGTTGCCCGACATCATCCCGTCAAGAATCATGATAGAATGTTTAAGACATTTCAACGCCTATCAGACGAGGGTACTGATTATCAGCTAATAGTAATTGGTGATCATTATGATGCATATGAAGATCGTTTTAAAAATCATAAGCAGATTCATTTGATTGGTGCCCGTACAAATATAGGTGATTATATGTCATTTGCTGACTTTTTTGTCTTGACAAGTGATAAGGAAGGGCTACCACTATCTCTTTTGGAAGCTATGTCTATGGGAGTTATCCCTGTCTGTACACCTGCTGGAGGAATAAAAGATGTACTTAGAAATGGGGAAAATGGTTTTATGGCAGAAAATGTGTCAGATGAAGCTTTCTATCAAACTGTAAAACAGGCTTTAGCTAATAACTTTAAGGTTTCACGTAACGCTATAGTGCAAGAGTATAAAGAAAAATATTCAATGGAAGTCTGTGCTGAACATTATATGGATATATACAAAAGAACGTATGAGAGATAATATAAATAAAACCCTCAAAGCAGACCTTTGTACGGGTTGTGGAATTTGCGAAGGTGCATGTCCTACTGGCGCAATATCTACTATCGTAGCAAATGGAAACTTTCGTCCCCAAATAGATGCTGAAAAGTGCATCAATTGTGGACGTTGTGTGAAAGCATGTCCTGGATTAGGCATTGATCTTGTACGCCTTGCAGATAAATGTCAGTCAGATACTACCAACTATAATAAGATGGTCGGTAGATACGAAAAGTGCTTCACGGGTTACTCTAATGAGTATGAAGTAAGGTATCATTCTGCGTCAGGCGGTATGGTGAGCAAGTTTCTCATTTGGTTACTGGAGAACAAAAAAATAGATGGTGCTGTAGTGACAAAGTTTGACAGTGAAAGTCCACTGTTAGTTAAAACATTCATAGCAACTACTCGTGAAGATATTGTATCGGCGAGAAGTAGTAAATATGCTCCTGTGACCTTAAATAAAACAGCACAGGACATTAAAGCTGCTTTAGGTTCGCGATATGTAGTTGTTGGTCTTCCATGCCATATCCAAGGAATGCGTAAGTTGATGGAGATAGACAAGAAATTACGCGATAAGGTCGTTGGATTGTTTGGTATCTATTGTAGTTGTGGTCGCTCCTTCTATTTGACAGAGTATGTTTTTAAGGAAAGGGGGATACAAAAAGATAAAATTACATATTTCCAATATCGTGATGAGGGGTGCCTTGGTAAGATGGTGGTAAAAGTTTCCGAAGGGGATGCCAGTACTATCAAAGTTCTCAATAACAGTTCTGAAAGTGTTCTGTTTAACGAGGAACGAAGTTATAGAGAATACTTTCAGAGTTATTATCATCCGCTTAGAAGTTTCTTTATTCCTCGCAGATGTCTATTTTGCATAGACCATTATGGTGAATTGAGCGATATTTGTTTTGGTGATATTCATATCAAACCATTCTCAGATGATAAGATAGGAGTTAATAGTATTGTTGTAAAAAATAAAACATGGCTCAGTCTTCTTGAAGAGTGCAAAAAATCGGGAGCTGTATATTTGGATGAGATCTCGTTTCAAACGATATCAGACTCGCAGAGAATGTCGTTTAAGAAGAAAGGAAGAAATGGCGCTTTCGTGAATATAGGAAAGAAACTTGGTTGGGTGGTTCCAGTGTATGATGTAGATTATCTCCGTCAACCGAATAAACGAGATTGGATAGACTACACTCAGATTCGATTTCAACAATACCTTGGTAGCCACAAATCTTTGTGGAGAATAGTGTCAAAGTTGAAAGCTAAAGTAAATATACATTAATATGCGCAACAAGGTATTATTTATTTTAGGTCTTCTATTGATAAATTCGACAGCATTATTTAGAAATAGATCATTTGCTTTCATAATATCAAAGCAAGAGAATAGGAATATATATTGGAATGGTTGGAC
>CAKUYM010000548.1 GCA_934716785.1 uncultured Bacteroides sp.
GATCCACATTTGTCAGTGCAAAGGCAGGAAGTTGTACATCTTTCTTTTGAAGAGCCTCAGGGAAGCTGTATTCCAGAAGTAACACCGGCACAAATGGAAGCTGTTGTCCGGATGAACTTTCACGGCATACAGCTTGAAATATCAAACCATGCAGAACGGGAAACCATTCCGAATGCCATTGCTGTTCTGCAGTGTCTGTGTTAGGCGATATTTCCGTAAGCGCTTACCTTCTTATTGACGAAAAATAGAAAGAAATATACAATAATATTAATGAAAAATTATAAGCACAGCATACTGGATAAAACTTATTGGAGAAATAAAAATGGTATATAGAGCAGTAGTTACTGTAAAAGGTTTGGAAAATTGCGTGGTTGAAGGTAAGAAAAATATAGTTGTAGAAAAATATAACAAGATTATAAAAAATGTTACATTAGAGCAATGGAATCAAATAGATAATTTAATAATTGATTTTTGTCCTGAGGAATCTGAAAAAATGTTAGAGGATGATATCCGCGAGATGGCAATCAATGTTGCTGAACTGTTGGTGAAAAAATTGATTGATGATGATTTTGATATTTTCAATGTTTGTATAGAATCTCCATCCATTTCCAAGATTGAAAATGGAAAGCATATAGTAAGTAATCATATTACACTAAGAACTATAGATAATGGAGCTGTAAAACGACAATTGGAAGAGGAAACGCTGAATATTAATAGTGCAGATGACGATTTATTTTTGGTTAAAACTTTGCAAGAACAAAACGAAGCAATAAAATTTGAGAACTTATATGACAAGTTAAAACAGAAATGTGGCAATCAAATAAAAGTTACAGAAAAAATAGCGGAGATATTTTCTAGTAGATATAACATTAAATGTGACAACGAAAATATAGATTCGGAATATACGAAAAGAAATCCAAATGCAAAATTTCAAGATGATTTTACCTATTTAAGAACCATGATTTCACACGGAAGCTCAGATTACTCAGAAGAAATTGCGAAAAGGTTACCAAGAGAGTTAATAAAAATAGTGAAGGTTATTCGTGATTTAGAAATTGAAGGTTAACTACAAATAATCTGAGCAATATATGATGATTCGGTGTGGCGTATACCTTGGAATGTATGTAGAACCTAAAATAGAAGGCATGCGATGGAAAAAAACGGTACATCGGGTTGATAATGTTTTTAAAGAAAAACATAAAGTGAAGATATTATTGTTTTCCGCTAAAGAGCGATACCATGCTGCTACAGATAGTCTGTATTTCAGGAGAGATCATTGCGATAGTATGCATAGTCATTGCATTTTATTTATGTAACAAAGGTAAAGAATTCGACAAAATATATCAGGAATTCACCGAGATTATGAAAGATGAATTTGGTTTGAGAAGACATAGAAGAAGGTAGAAAGTTTTGAATTTGTTTGGAGATTATTTTGAAATAGTAACGGGTATGCCTACGATAACAGGTTGGATAGTTGGCTGGTCGACCGGGAAAGTAATCCCATATTTTAAGAAAAGGGCTATCAGAAAGTGTCTGTCATTAGAGAAAAAGGAATGTACGATTATACTACCCACTTATTTGAAAAAGCTGCATAATCAGATGGAAGATATTGCAATGTGTCCTATGGGAGATGTACAGGCAGCTGCAAATGTGATAGATCTGATTCATGAAGCAGGACTAACCTCCCATCAGAAATCTGTGATATATGAAGGTAATTATGCAGAGCCTATGGACAGATACAACGTATTTTGCATAGACGGTTCTTTAGCAAATCGTTATACATATGATTTATTTCAACAGTTTTTTCCAGATTTTAAGATCTATGCGACCAGGGAAAAGTACGAATCCAATCCTAATAGGATCCCTTTAAAGCAGTTCAGGATCTCGGAAGAGCGAGTAGGATTCTGCTGGGGAGAACAAGACAATCAGTCATTTACAGTAGAGAAGGATGAACGTTATGCGGTCATGGTGAAATTGTCAAAGGAAGATTTTCACAGTAAAGATCATGGGACCGTTCATATATTATTTGGAAATGGCATAGAAGGTACACTGGCGATTTCCAGATATTTATTATTTCACTACAAAGATATAAATAAACTGGTAAGATCAAGGAGACATTATTTTGTAGCCTTCAAAGTCAAAAGAAAGACGGGCATCATAGATACAGACAGTTTTGTGGATTTGACAGATCAGATGTTTAAGTAGAGTGCTGAACGGGGGCAGAGGTGGTATGATTAGTGAAAAGGAGACGATGCGATGCAGGATCGAGAATGGCAATTAAATAGTGCAGCACTTGCAATACATAAATCAATCATAGGGATTGTGAAGTTAGAAGAACTGGAAGATGCAGCAAGTGATAATTTACTAAGTGGATTTTTGGATGTTCGGGCAATTTACACGTATTATTGCGTATATCATCTGTTTGTTGCATGCATGTTGATGGATTATGAAAATACTAAAGATATTTTGGGAAAAAGTAAGGAAAAATATTTTAAAACACTAATATCAGATAATGAATTAAACCGAATGATTGAAACCCCAGAAGAATGGGAGAAGAAAAAAGCTCAGGAACGTGATTGGGCGACTGTAATTTCGCATACACAGGTGAAAAAATATTGTGAAATATTGCGTGGTAAAAG
>CAKUYM010000549.1 GCA_934716785.1 uncultured Bacteroides sp.
GCAGATACACCTGTTGCTCTTCATTGCTTGCATTAGTAAACCGGACAAATCTGACAGGAGTCTTTTGCAAGTCGGCAGTCAGCCGGACATCCTGCTGTGTCAAATCTATGTTTTTCCATTCCTTGCCATCGGCAGAAACCTCAAGCCGTCCCCATGTGCATGGCTCTTTTTTGCCGAAGTTGATGAGGATATTCTTTCCCGGATAAACATTATCCAGTTCTATCTCCACTGCGTTTCCCGCTGCCCATCTCACTACCTCATTGGACGGTGAGATAAGTATCCGATCGGCTTTCACCTGCAATGGAAGATTCTTGATCTGCTCCACGTTGCTAAGCAGCTTATGCGGCATGTAGTCTGTAGTAGCATCCAGTTGGCTTCCGGTGGCTTGATTATAACGACCTACCGCTGTCACAAATACTTGGTCTATCAACGGCTTGATAACCTTTGAAGCCACTTTTACTCCCGGTTGGTAAGGATTCTGGTTATAATTCTGATCTACCAGGAACATTTGCTGCTGCAAAGACTTGACATGATTATACTTCCTTGAGAACAAGGATTGCGCGCTCTGTTGTTGGGCCACTGCCAACTTCAGCACCTCTTCTCCCAGTTCTCCCATCAGTTTGAACTGATACAGCCAAGGAGTTATTTCTTTAATGAGCAACTCGTTCTCAGTATTCGTAAGCAGAATATCACTCGCCTCTATCATTCGTTCAAATGTATTCTGTAATGTTTCAAAATCAGCCTTCTCGTAACTGCCGTCTTTGACGTAGCTCTCCAGAAAACGTTCTGCAACCGGCTGGATGTCCATGGATTCTTCCCGACGGTAGCCGTGTGCATTAGCCCCCAAATCCGAATTGTGCATGGCGAAACATTCCAATTCGGCAGCCGCTCCGGGCAGAATATTGCGGATAGCCTCTTTCCATGTTCTCCAAGTATCGTATTTAGTCGGATTCCAAGCATAGCTTGCCACACTGAATATGGCAATCTTCGACGCTTCCGCATGTTCCATCGGATTGGTGACAAATCCCGCCATTTCATTGGCTATGGTAGTATCATTGCCATACACTTGTCCGAGTAATAAATGATCGCGCACATAATCGGATACGGGGAAGTTCCACCAAATATATGCCGGACGTTTGATACGCTCGTTAATCCAGTTGATGCCATCGCGGGTAATATCCGCAACAACACGGTCGCCGGTCCACATAATCTGAATGGAAGGATTCAGTTTCTCACCAAGCGTAGTCAGATAATTGCCTTTCGGGTTGGACCAACTTTTATTATATTCCGTAGGACACATGATAAGAGGAGTCACATCCAACTTGACCTTTACGAAATTATCATCAATATAGTTCAGTAATTCCGCCTGTTTCTGAGGGTTCGTCCCTTCGCCCGAAATATCATCAAAGAATACGGCAAACGAACGGACACCGAGCTGATACATCTTTTCAAACTTGGCAAGCAACAAATTACGGTCTTCCTGATTCCACTTGATATCCTGTCCCGGATGGATAGCCCACACAAAGTTAACCTCGTTCTCAGCCGCCACTTTCACCAGTTCCTGCAACTGCAACGCTTCTTGCTCGGGATAAGGCAAACGCCAGTTGGGCGCACTATGATACGGATCGTCTTTCGGACCGTATATATAAGTATTCATCTTATTCTCTCCGTAGAATTTCAATTGGCGAAAACGTGCCTGATGGCTCCAAGGAGTTCCATAAAATCCCTCTACCACACCGCGGTAGCGGATGGAAGGATAATCCTTAATCTCTACCTCCGGCAGTTTTCCGTCTTTCAACAGTTGGGCAAAAGTCTGCAAAGCATAAAAAGTGCCCCGTTCGTCATTTCCTGCCAAGACTATTTCCTTGTCATTGACGGCAAGATAATACCCCTCTTCATGTTTGGGAATCAGATGCTTGTATCTACGAACACTCTTGTCTTCTTTTTCACCGATATAAATACGGATTCCGTTCTTACCGCTCTGTTTGTCGGAGAGCAATTCCTGCAACGCTTTTACCGCATGAGGATTAGCTTCCTTTTCACCGTTCAGCAGATAGGTGGAAGGCAGGATAATGTTCTTATCCTGAACAGTAATCTGCTGTGGAGCAGGTTGTAAATCAACGCCTTGAGAGAATGCGGTTGTAGCACACAGAAGACAAGCTCCTAAGAAATAAAATTTATTGTTCTTCATAAGCATAAGTTAATAATATTAGGGGGTTAATAAGGCTATAAATTGCAATACCATAAACCAATAAATTGCCATACAAAGAAATGCAAATTAATTAGAAGTTGCAAGTTTATCGGATACAGATATTACTTTTTGCTCTGTTTATTCTGTGCCACACGGTTATCGGATACATGATGCGGTTTCACCACAATCCCATTCCCGTTTTTCGTACACCATATACATTCCTTTCGCAACGTTCTTTCCTTCATATTAAAAATCAGATTCGGATTGAAATGCTGTCCGTTGATACGAGTTTCAAAATGCAGATGCTCGGTAGTGGCACGACCGGTACGTCCTGTCAGCCCGATAGGTTGTCCGGCTTTTACGGTATCACCGACTTGGACGAAATTCTTAGAATTGTGGCTATACAAAGTCTCCAATCCGTTAGGATGACGGATGACAACCAGATTT
>CAKUYM010000550.1 GCA_934716785.1 uncultured Bacteroides sp.
TCATATCGGCGTGGGCTCTAACGTTGTCTGTTCAACAACAATAGGCAATTGCTAGAGCCTCAGACTGTGGGACGGACAACAGGACGACTCACGCTTTTTTTGTGTCTGTGTATCAAGTCAAGTCTTTGACAAGAATTATCATTCATTGTGGAAGCACAGAGCAAAATATATCGATATGAAACAGTCAGAAAGAGCCAGCATATTCCGGATTGTTACTGATTTAATAAAGGCTGATGCCATTATTGATACGCGCGAGATAGAAAAGCTCGATTCTATCCGTGAAAGATTTTCCATTAAAAAAGAAGACGAGATACTTGGTTCTTCTTACACATTTGCGAATGCGATACATACCTTGTCTGAATCCCCCAAGAGCCTACAACACGAGCTGACAGCAGTTTTCAATGAACTTGCTATGTCAGACAATTATTGTGCAAGGGAAGAGGCACTGTTATTGGTGGCTCTACGCCTGTGCATGAGTCTTAACATTAATTTGGCATGCAAAGTTGTTTCGATGGACACTTCAAGTGTAAATATAGACCCTACACAAATCCTTTATGTAGAAAGCAACTTTGACAATGACGTGAATTGGGATATCAATGAAAATTTTAGAGAAATCGTAGCTGAGATACGTCTTGCAGGTTTCGATTTGGTGTATCTTCCCAAAATAGCAGAACATTATAGAACAATTTCTAATACCGACCTTATAAAAATTGCAAGTTTCCTATATCCAAAAGCAAGTTATGAAAGATTGGAAACTGTCACCAAACAACTATACAAACTTTCGACTTCAGAATTTTGTAAAGACCAATTGGCTGGCAAATTAGGCGTAAAGGAATTTGCCATCGTGAACCCTTCGTTAATGATTAAAATTGGGGATTCACTTGTCAGTGAAAAAGAAATTGCCAACTTCCTTTTGGTTGAATTAGACAAGGATGTGACAAACTCAATAAGACATATTCTTGACTTACTATCTGAGTACTATCATACTTATCGCTTGAACTATTTAAAGGAAGAAAAAGGACGTTTCATCTTTACTGGTTTTTACAAACAGATATTCGACATCTATATGTTGCGCAAGGGTATTAAAAGTCCCGTTGTCATAGATGTTTATAGAGAGTCTATACGTTTCTCTGATGCCGATATAAAAATAGAAAAACTTCATCGGAGAGAGAAGGCTCTTTATGCCTTATTCATGTTGGAATCGGCAAGTGGTGGCATCAACTTCTCAAAGCCAACCACTCCAAGTGGACTTGCCAGATACTCAAAACGAATGGCTGCGATTCAGAAAAAATATAAATTGATATACAAAAAATTTGGAGGTGAGCCACAAAAAGCGCCAGACCTCAGCATACCAGAAATACGACTACCTATGATTGCTCTTATAAAGAGACAAATAAAAGTACTGGGGGATGTTTTATTTCATGCAGATGACTACATGATACAGCGCAATATGTTTGGCAATTATTGTATCAATATAGCTCCTTCACTATGCTGCTATAGTGGAGTAAACACAAACGACATATATAAGTTGGCCGACTCTGAAGAATGGCAGAGAATATCTGCATTGTAACCTTGCAACGAAATCACCATACCCACATCAGGGTTTTAGATGCAACGTTTGCATTTTAGACATTGCACTATGCATAATGACGATATTTGCAATTGATATCAAAAACATATTAAATTTTATATATAGTCACTATGATTAATCTCGAAAAAGGACAGCGTATAAGCATGGATAAAGGTCTTTCACTGGTAGGTGTTGGCCTTGGTTGGGATCCCAATGAAGGTTCCGGTTATGATTTTGATTTGGATGCCTCTGCTTTCATGTTAGGGGAAAATGGCCAGATTCCGAAACAGGAATTCTTCGTATTCTATGGTAACCAGAAAGCGCCTGATGATTCTGTAGAGTCAACAGGAGACGATTTAACAGGCGGCAATAGCGATGGTGGAGACGATGAAACCCTGAATGTTGACTTGACAAAGGTAAGTCCTCAAATCACGGAAATAATCTTTACGGCAACTATTTACAAGGCTGAAGAGCGTCGTCAGAATTTCGGCCAAGTACGCAACTCATACATCCGCATCTATGATGTCAAGACCAATACTGAAATTGCCCGATATGATTTGGACGAGGATTTCTCTATAGAAACAGCTGTGGAGTTTGGACGTCTGTATCGTCACAACGGCGAATGGAAATTTGAGGCTATCGGAAACGGGAACAAAGGTGGCCTACAGGCACTTGTAAACAAGTACGCTAAACAATTCGCATAACCAGTTGCTTGTGGCTATCAACTTAATAAAAGGACAGCGAGTTGAGATAGGAACTGGGCTAACAAATGCCGTGGTAAAAATAAAGGTACCTGGCAGTAAAGACTAACTTAAAACCTAATGATATGGCTATAAGACTTGAAAAAGGACAGCGCATAAATCTTAAAAAAGAGAGCGGAACAAAGTTGACTAACTTTTGTGTAGGGTGCAACTGGGGAGCTATCATCAAAAAGACTTTCTTTGGCCTTTCAACCTCTGTTGTGGATGTTGACTTGGACCTTAGCTGCTTGATGTTTGACGCTAATGGTAATGTGGTTGATCATATATGGTCACCGTTGTATAATTTCGGAGGCAAATTACC
>CAKUYM010000551.1 GCA_934716785.1 uncultured Bacteroides sp.
TGATGGCTGTTCTTGCCGGTTATCCTCAAATAAGTCATGTGCAGCGCTTCTCTACCAAGCCGGGCATGATAAAGACTGATGATGCCTTTCAGGGAATGGTGCTGAAAGGTGTCGGTCCGGAGTTTGATCCTCGTTTCATGCAAGAGTATCTGTTGGAAGGCGAAATTCCTGTTTTCAGTGATTCGGTTTCCAGCAATCAGGTTCTTATATCCAAGGCTTTGGCTACGAAAATGAAGTTGAAGTTGGGGGATAAGATATATACCTATTATATACAGGATGATGTCCGTGCACGGCGGCTGACTATCGCCGGAATTTATCAGACGAACTTTTCCGAATACGATAATCTCTTTTTATTAACTGACTTAAGCTTGGTGAATCGCCTGAACGGTTGGCAGCCGGAACAGGTGACCGGAGTAGAGCTTCAGGTGAAAGATTATGATAGACTGGAAGATACGACATACGAAATTGCTGCCGAAACAGATAACCGGCAAGATAAATTGGGCGGTACATATTATGTACGTAACATTGAACAATTGAATCCCCAAATATTTGAATGGCTCAATTTGTTGGATTTGAATGTGTGGGTGATTCTGATTCTGATGATAGGTGTAGCCGGTTTTACCATGATTTCCGGTCTGTTGATTATCATTATTGAGCGCACGAATATGATTGGTATCCTGAAAGCTTTGGGAGCTACTGATTTTACAATCCGCAAGACATTTCTTTGGTTTGCTGTTTTCCTGATTGGCAAAGGTATGCTTTGGGGAAATGCTGTTGGGCTGGCATTTTGCATTCTTCAGTCCCGGTTCGGTCTTTTCAAACTCGACCCGGAGACTTATTATGTAGACACTGTTCCGGTTTCTTTCAACATACCCCTTTTTCTTCTGATTAACATCGGCACATTACTAACTACTGTCCTAATGTTGATAGGTCCGTCGTTCCTGATTACTAAAATCAATCCGGCGAGTTCAATTAGATATGAATGATGATAATCTTCCAGTGGGTCTTTGAGGGGAAAACTGCTGCATTGCATCGTAATTTATCTTCTCATAAAGTCGCCCTTACCTCGGAAGAAACGACATAGCTTGAAATTTAACGACTGCATTGGCTGTAGAATGTCAAACACAGGTAATGAGAAGTAATATTTTCTATTGCCTCCCATCTCCTTGGCGGTCAGATTGATAATGATAGTTTGCACAGTGTAGCGAATCAGCCAGGCTGATAATGCAATACCTGCTACTAACCAGTGGAAGTTGAGAATACCGGATGTGACGCCTGCAATACAAATAACGTAAAATAATAGGCGTGACAGAGTTTCAAAACCGAATAAATAACGTTGTGCTCCGCGGTAAAAGCGCGAGGTAGCTGCGTAACTGACTTTTTCCTCTTTCCAGTCTTTATAACGATAGACGGGCAGTATCCGCATCGTTGCATTGAAATCCGTTTCCACACGAGTATTGTTGCCATTTGCCATTTGATTGACAAACAGATCATCCTCTCCACGTTGCAGGTTCAGATATTTGGAATATCCTTTTTGCTTGAAGAACAACTCTTTGCGGTAAGCCATGTTGCGACCGATACCCATATATGGCTTTCCGGCTAAGGCAAAGCCTAAATAACGCAATGATTGGAATAAGGCATCGAATGCAACCCGTTTATGCAGCCAACCCTTGGTGCGGTCATATCCACTGTATCCCAATACGATTTGCGTTTGAGAGGTGAAGTTGCGTGCCATCAGTTTCAGCCATTGATTGCTTGCGGGGATACAGTTGGTTTCCGTAAATACGAGCCAATCGTGTTTGCTGGCTTTGATTCCCAATGTCAGAGCCAGTTTCTTGTGGCTGATATAACGTGCGCTGTCGGGAGTAAAGCTATGGTAAAGATGATGGTATTTCTCTTCCATAACTCCCAACACGTCTTCAGTCTCGTCAGTGGAAGCATCGTTGATGACGATGACTTCAAATTGCGGATAATCCTGTTCTAATATGGCAGGCAGGACTTTACGGAGGTTGTCGGCTTCGTTGCGTGCACAGATTATGACGGAAAGTGGGGGCAGTTCCTGTGTAAAGTGAACTTCTTCTTTGCGTACCGCTTTATTGTGTAGATGTATCCTGTTGTACAGGCCGAGGTAGTAGATGAGTTGAATGATAAAAAGAACTCCCGTCGTTGATAATATAATCAGTTCGACTGTATTGAATGTAAATGCTTCCATTGAATTATAGTGTTATTTTTATAGTGCAAAAGTACACATTTTTTCTGTAGTTCCGTTATCTCGAGGGAAGGTTATTCACGGCTCTTTCATTTAAAAACTCATTATATACCCAAACGTTCATCATAGCCTTTGATGGTAAGGTAGTCGCTTTGGTAGATTACGGAAATAGGATTGCTCCAAGTCGTAATGGCGCTTTTGCAGCAATCTGACAAGGATAGGTGGGAGCCCCTACAATAAAGTTTGAAAAATAAAAGACATCTGCCATCTGCAACAAAACCGCAATAACAAACTGACAGATAAATAATTATAGCGTTGCAGATACTGTTGCAGATGACGTTGCCGATACCGTTTATCTGCAACACAGTATAAGAGAAGCGTAAGAAGAATATGCCACACCAAGCATCAAAATTTATTTTCC
>CAKUYM010000552.1 GCA_934716785.1 uncultured Bacteroides sp.
GATATATACCGAACCGACGGATAATGACGTTGCCCTGACCGGTCCGCCGGCTTCCAGTGTATCAGAAGTGTTTGCTCAAGCTTTAAGTGACTTGGAAGAAGCATTGTTGCTTATTCCGGAGAATTACTCGCACGGAAATGATGCAAATGCCCAGTATCAGATTGATTATTTGGTAACATTGGGCTTGTTGGCACGTACTCATTTGTATGCCCGTAATTGGCAGGAAGCGTATGACTATGCTTCGGATGCCTTGGCAATCAACTCTTATCTGATGAATGAGAATGAATATAAAAGCGGTTTCAATGATTATACCAATAAAGAATGGATGTGGGGATTGTCTTGTACGATCGACGATAATATGCCTTGTTATCTGTTCTACTTCAAAGATTGTGCGTCCGATGCTTATACGAGTCTCAACACCGATCCTTATTTCAAAGAGAAGTTTGAAGAAGGTGACTATCGCAAGGACTTGTTCAACTGGGGACAGACGGCTTATGGAGACTGGGCTATGCTGAATAAGAAATTCATATTTAAAGATCTCGACAATATGTTGGCGGATTTGGTACTGATGCGCACTTCGGAGATGTATCTTGTTAAAGCTGAAGCTGCCGCTCATTTGGCAGGTAAGGAAAGTGAAGCACAGCAGGTATTGCAGACTTTGCGTAATGCACGCATGAAGAATGGTACGACTGCTTCGGCGGTTACGCAAACCGGTGAGGCGCTGGTACAGGAAATCTGGAAGGAGCGTCGTAAAGAATTGTGGGGTGAAGGCTTTGCTTTGACAGACCTTATCCGTAACCAACAATCGGTAGAACGTAAGGAGTATGACGGAAAGATAACAGTGGATGGCAAGGAGATATTTGTTAAAGGACATACTATTATCAGTTTGCCGGATAATACGCCATTTGTTCCGAACAGTAAATATTACCTGTTCCGTATTCCTGAGAAAGAAGAGTTGCAGAATATAGGGTTGTATTCAAAATATCCGCGATTATCAATTTATGATTTATAAGTTCGCATATCTATGAAGATAAATATGCTAAAATCCTGATGAATAAAAAACTCCCTCATTGCATATAGCTGTAATGAGGGAGTTCTTATTAGAAAGGAGATTTTATCTCCATCCATAATATGTAAGGAATTTGATATAAGAATCTTTCTTAAATCTCAAAATCGGGCAAATAGTCAGTCAGAACCTTATTGACTTTTTTCCCTTTCACTTGGTCGGTAACAATCGTTGCACCTTCCTTCTTACCGGCATCATAATTCAGAGAAACTTTTTCTGCCTTATTGCTGACACTGATAGCGGCATTACCTTTCTCTGTCAGATTGCAAGTGATTGTCCAATCGCCTACCTGCACGGTGTTGCCCTTGCGAGTCACTGCCATATCCGGACGGTTATTACCGTGTGTATCCATAATCGTCAGGAAACGTGCAGTCTTGCAAGGCACGGTGGTGGAGGAGAAATGCCAATGGTTGGGATACTTCAACGCTTTCCCCTGTGCATTCTTCTCATTCTTCCAGTTGGTCGGGGCACAGAAGAAAGTATCAACGATAGCTTGCTCAGTTTTTGCCGAACTAAAGAGATGGGCAACGGAAATGCCGCCGGCTTTATTCCTTCCGGTCACTTTGACTTCATCGGACAATTCCTGCATCTCCATGGGCAGCTCCACAGTATGCAGAAGATAACTCCATGCAACAGGCTCTTTTCCTTCCAGCTCATCATAAATTACATACACTCCAGTGGTGCCCAACTGAATGATGTGGCGGCGGAACATATTTACCTTATTCTCATCCCACCCCTTTTCGGGAGTATACAGAGTGCCGGACAGCTCGCCGCGTTTCAGCCATAGGGGAGAGGTCACCTTGCCGTAAGCATTGGAAGCATCTCCGACCATGTACGAAATCTTTTCCCCCTCATACCAGCGTGGAATCCATCCGTATCCTTCCGTTCCTATCTTTTGTGTCATACCGTTGACTAATATACTGTTATGCGCACGTGTGTTGCGATAGGAGTACATACAATGGTCGTCTGTGAATCCGGTGCGGTGTCCGCTGCTATAAAAGATTGCTTTCCCACCGTAGAAGGTATTGAACGCATTCTGATTGGCAAGCGCATGGGACGTGGAACCGTAGGGGCTGGAACGGAACGAGAGCATCGCATTCTTGTCTATATCACCAAGTGATGTGTGCATAGTGGCAATGCCCGTTTCATTGAACACTTTAGTCATGGGTAGCTCAGCCAACGAGTGTTTCTCCTCCGGCAGAGATTTCTTTGTCGTACAACGATACCAGGTCAAATCTCCGGATTTTCCTAAGAAGGTCTTCTTCATGATGTCCGGCTCTTTCTCCAGAATCGTACGCACATAAGCGGCTGCCCACGGATTGTTGCATTCGCGTGCCAATGCATCCGCATAACCCACCCGTGTGCCGTTCGGTCTCATCTTTGTCTCGTGTGAATTGCCGTGTCCGGCAGATTTCGAAAACGGGGGCTGATGATAAATGACGTACAGGGCGTTGTTGTTGTACCAAGGATCGGCAAAGAAATCGAATCCGCTGATGCGTGAGTAGAAGGCGGGAACCTCAATCAATGTACGCAGATTGACATGAAAATAGGAGTCGCC
>CAKUYM010000553.1 GCA_934716785.1 uncultured Bacteroides sp.
ATGAGATTGTCGGATTTTTTGATTTCAGACAATCTCTGCGATTAATTTGAAATGATTTATTCAGCGAACCCTATTTAAAGTAGAACTCCATAAAGCAAATTCGCCTTGTAATATATTTGTTATATTATTGGTGTGAAATTCTATATCAGTTTGGTTAAATCTTATATAGTTGCTTCCAAAATCATATTTTTTGTCGCGAATATCACGATCACGATTCATTCTACTAAATAAATTGGACATTTTGATCTTTGAACCGTTGCTTAGCTCCCAATCCATATTTAGATTGACATTAAAACGCTGTCGTTTTTCTAGGTTAGATTGCAAACCACTCCTTGTTAACCAAGGCATTGTATAATCCAGACCTTCTGTCGGAGTATTACCGCTTACGCTGTAATCTGCTTTAAATGTGTCGTTACTTCGGTCGGTTTGATCTGCACTTGCTGATAAAATCATACCGAATTTATCAGCAAAAAAACGATTACTGGCAAAAACGCTACCTTTAAAATGACCGACATTGTTAATTTGAGAATGATAACCAGTTTCTCCTGCCACACTTAGCTTTAGTCCTCTGGAAGCATCTTTCATAATAAGGTTTACTGTTCCACCCAAACCATCTGCATCTTTATCAGCAGTATTGGCTTTCAAAACTTCCGCCCCTGCAATCATTTCAGGAGAAATCATATTTAAGTCTGTACTACGGTCTGTACTACTAGTAGATGGTGCATTCATACCGTTGATGGCTACAGTATTATATTTAGGGTCCAGACCTCGAATGATGATTTTCTGTCCCTCACCACCATCACGCTGAATCATTAGACCAGGTAGCCTTCCTATTGCGTCAGCTACATTTGCGTCTGGTAATTCACGCAGTTTTTCTTCTGACACAACATTTATTATTCCCGAAGCATTTACCTGCTTTTTTATAGCGGCGGTTTGTCCTTTAGCTTGAGCGCTGATGAGTACTTCATTTAAGATGTTGGCATCTGGTTTGAGTACAAGATTTAAAGTTTTAACTTCATTTGCTTTTAAATTAACTTCAAATTCTTGTGTTTTGTAGCCAACAAAAGAAAATTGGACGACTTGCTTACCTGTTGGGATAAAT
Source organism: uncultured Bacteroides sp. (assembly GCA_934716785.1). Lineage (GTDB taxonomy): Bacteria > Bacteroidota > Bacteroidia > Bacteroidales > Bacteroidaceae > Bacteroides. Next base: position 1,103 of record CAKUYM010000553.1, read on the forward strand.
AAGGTATACTTTCCGTTAGCATCCGTAATAGTTCCTTTGGTGATTCCTTTAATTACGACTGTTGTACCCGCTAGATAGTCTTTTGTTTCGCTGTCTGTGATAACTCCGGTAATTGTCGCATTCTGTGCAGCTAAATTAACTGCCATCAAGAATAGTAATGGTAATAATAATAATTTTGATTTCATAAGATATTAGAATTTAGAAATACTGTCACAAATATAGTCTCTTGCTTTTATAAACAATGCTCAAAAAATGCTCAAAAAATGAATTAAAACTCTTTTTATTCTGTAAAAATAGGATAAATCTATTCAAAAATGGATATTTTTCGTTCATATCCATTTGTTTTTCTTTGGAGAAGATAGTTAATAAATAAACAGATGAAGATAGTAGAATATGGAAAGAGGATTTTTTATTTATCCATATTAATCTGACCTATCGGATAAAATAAAAATCCCCATAACTTATCAGTTATAGGGATTTATTATGTGGATTTAGTAATAAATTACTTACCTCAAGCCTGAGCTACATCAACAGTGTAAGCTGCTGTACAACTTTCCATCGGGTCGCTACCAATTCCCAAGAATTCCTCATTTCTACGTGAGCAGTAACTGATGAAGAACCAGCAAACTGTGCATCAGAGTGTATACGGCCCATAGTATCGGTTATGCCATAAGAAACAAACTAACATCAACAATCTTGCAGGAATTGGTTATGGCTATCTCTTTATCAATTTAGTATTCTATTCATAGTTTCACCAATAATTTCTATGTTTCTTTCAACAGCTATCAGCTCGCTTAAGGCATTGGTTACTATAGAAGTCGTCATAAATTTTAGGAGTATTGCCAAAGAAATTTTCTACTTCTTCAATAGCAGTTAGAAAATGTTTCTTTATTAATTCATCCATAGATTAAAATTTTTGTTTCATCCACATTTTTCTTCAAATATGGATTCTTAATAGTCTGTTCTTCCTATAAGTCTACTTTTCTACCAAACAAATTTTCTAAAGCATATTTAAAATCAAAGAAATTATCAAAGAAATCGCTTACTTCTGCCTTATTAAAATCGACAACTAAATCAACATTGCTGTTGTCATTAAAACGACTCGTATGAATAGAATCCAAAACAAACAATTTATGTACCTTGTGTTTTGCATAGGTCAATTATCTTTTGGATATTATTTTCAATCGCTTCATAGATGTATCTCCTTTCAATGCAAAGATAATTAATAACTCTTACTTTAATAAGGTATCATTAAGATAGTTATATTAATACTCTACTTTCTTGCATTGGACTAATAAATACTTTTTTAATTTATAGTAGTATCTATATTCATTTTAGTAAAGTGAAATCAGTGTTAGGTAAGAATATAAAACTATGAATATTCTTGCGATAATTTAATTCTTTATTTACCAACAAGTATTCTTCAACAGGCTAATATTTATTCGTCTGACTGTAGTTGTTTTTTCGTCTGACTATAGTCAGACGAAAGAAACACTATAGTCAGACGGAAGGTAGACTATAG
>CAKUYM010000554.1 GCA_934716785.1 uncultured Bacteroides sp.
GTATAAAGTTGCCGAAGGCAAGCAAGGCGGCGGTCGGGTGGGAGTGGGGGATACGTTCTCCTTTGTGCCGGGTCGTGATGAATACGTTGCAGAGAATAAGGTAATGCCTGCTTCCGTGGATCCGGCAACGGATTTGGAAGATGATATTGTTGTCACACTGCTTGAGGACGGAATAGCCAGGCTGAGTGTGGATACGGAGATTAAAGCGCAGCGGGGTATGCAGATTCATGTCGTAATCAGACCAACCAAGTTGGAGGCGGTTATAACGGTCGGCTCGTGGCAGATACGTAAGGCATTGGCTGTGCTTTAAAAGAAAAACCAGTAAAAATATGAATAAGATATTTGTATCCTTGATGATATGTGCATTGGCGGGATTCTGCTCGTGCCGTTCCGGAGCGGACGAGGACTTTCCGGCTGCCCGCTCTTCGGGTGAATCGGAAGTTGAGGTATCCATTGTGAACGGTACGGCCACCCGCAGTGTATCGGCAGCCACTCCGGACGAGAACCGGGTCGATAATCTGGACGTGTTGCTTTTTGATTCCGGAGGAAAATTCGTCTGCTGGCGTACCACCTTCAGGGTAAACGGAAAATTGCGTACCACTCTTCCCGTAGGGAAAGATTATGATGCCTATTTCCAGGCTAATTGCCGTTCGTTTATCGAAAAGATGCTTCCTGACGAGACTGTGGAGGCTCAATATCGACAAAAGGCAGGTTGGGCGGAGTTTCGCAAAAATCTGATTGATGCAAATCCGCAAAGATTGCTTCAGGAAGGTTCGTCTTTTGTCGGGTTGCCGATGTGGGGAGTTTTGGAGAAGCAGGATGTCAATGACCGGGTAATCAACTATTGGCCGTTATTGAGCCTTACCCGTTCGGTCGCGTCAGTCGATGTCTGTGTGACCAAGGATATAGATAACTTCACTCTAAAAGATGCTACTTTATATTATGTGCCGGACAAGGGCTTTCTTGGCAATGCCCCTGCCGACATTATAAACGGGCAAGCCCGGGATGTCTTCTCTCCTGAAGATATGCGGACATGCCTTACTTTGGAATCATCCGGTTATGATGCAGCCAACCGCTCCATTGCCAACAAACTTTATCTGTATGACAACGATACCGAGAACGAGACTGCCGATAAAAGACATACCCGTCTTGTAATCGGGGCCGAATATAACGGAACGAAATATTACTATCCTGTTGACTTTGAGGATGCGGGAGCAGATAAACTTGTCAAAATCATACGGAATAAGAAGTATGTATTCAATATAAACTCGGCAGACGGGCCGGGATATGCAGATAAGGAAACCGCTGCCGTTCAGCCCTCCGTTCACTTGAATGTCAATGTAGTGGAGTGGAATATGACGGAAGGGCAGATGGGGGCAAGCGGCAGTTACTATCTGTGGACGGATAGGCGTGAAGCCGTTTTGTATCGCAAAGCGAACTCCACCGTTACTGTCGGGATGAATGGCAATATTCTGTCGGAAGCAATCATGCTATCGTTTAAAACATCTGCCAACGACACTGCTACGACATTTACCGACGGCATCCGTAACAATCGTTTTGAGGTGGAGCTGGTCAGTGATGCCGACGGTTATCCTGCCGGATTGAAAATAACGGCTTTGGGCGATTTTGATAAAGATTCCGATGTCGCCAATTCAGATACGGTCGTACTGCTTTCCGGACGAATCCGGTTGGAGATACAGATACTTCTCTATGACAAAGGGCAGAATGATTGGGAATTGGATGATGATATAGGTGTTGACTTAGGACAATGATTATCATAAGAAGTATAGTATAATAATTATCATAAAAAGATAGCATGATGAAAAAGATATCATGGCACATTTTATTTCTGATACCTGCCGTTTTTGCAGCTTGTAATTTGGAAGATGACAGCGGAGCGGCATTGGAAGAGAATGGCAGACTGACCATAAACTGTAGCATCCAGAATCCTGTCAGCGGGCTGGCTACGCGTGCGGCAATTGCACCGGAAGCAGGAGAAGAGAATGTAAAGGTGCTTGATTTGATTTTTTTCGAATCAAACAGCAACGGTACGGGCGCTTTTAAGGGTTGGAAAGAGCTGACGACAACATCGGGAAGCCCCCTGCAGATGAATACCGATATGGTGCTCGACTTTTCGGACATCGGACTGAAGACAACAGATGCTTATGATATTCTGGTGGTGGCAAATATGGGAAGCAACTATCTGCCTGCCGACGGTTCACAGACTCTGGATGATTGGAAAATGGCCATTAAGGGCAAGACTTTCAAGGATGCCAAAGCGGATATCCGGGTCTTTATGACGGGTACAGTCGCTGATTCGCCCGAATATACAACGAAGCCGTTGGAAAGTGAAGCGTTGCTGATGAGTACTTCACTGAGGAAGGAAGCGCAGGATACTAAAGTCAATATCGTGCTGCAACGTTCCGTGTCACGTTTCGATGTCTATAACTCGGCTGTGGGATACACCCTCGAATCTGTTGCGGTATGGAATGCATATCCCTCTCTTTTTGTATGGAACGGTGAGCCGAATGCTTTTGACGGGACAGCGGAGCGGATTGCAAGGCTTTATGGAGTGAAGAGCGAATCCGGTGCGGATATTGTAGGGAAACTGTATGCG
>CAKUYM010000555.1 GCA_934716785.1 uncultured Bacteroides sp.
CAAACTATCCGCAGCCGGCGGAGGAAGTACGAAGCGGACATTACCGTAATTGTCATATACCGTATAGGTATCATGAGGCTCGTCACCGTTCATTTGGCGGGTCAGAAGAATTCGACCGGTTTTGTCCTTGAACTCGTAAGTGACGTTGCCGTCCTCATCGGTAGTGCGGACAGCATCCAGCGTTTGTTCTGCATAAGTGCCTGCCACTATCAGATTATCATCTTTTTCCGCCTGATAGATACGCACAGACCGGGAAGAGTTCGTCATGCGGTCATTCTTCACGGAATGTCCCGTAGTATGCCAGCTCTTGCCGGGACCATATTCCTCCACCACCTCGTTCAACGCGGAGCCGTCATACACAGGAAGGAGACTAAGATGAGTATCCTTCACCACAGAGCCATATGTGTCAATTGATACCGACATCAGATTGGAAAATTCGACCTGATAAAAAAACTCACTGCCTAGCTTGCTATCATGACGGCTACGGAGATGCAGACTGGTATCATATGTATCCGTATAAGAGAAGTTGGAAGAAAAGATACCTGTTTTCAACGGGTGCTCAAAGCAGGTACCAGAAAGTTTTTTAGCGATACAGCGGTTACGCGCGTCGTAGCGATATTGGTAGGTAAATTCGTCAAATGTCGACTGTATGATACCTTCGCCAGGGTTTCCTTTGCCCTGAATGTGGAGAGGAAAGAGGTGGATAAAAAAAGAAGAACTGCCCTGATATAGAAAATCAATTCCAATCAGAGCAGCTGTCTGCCTAAAATAAGAAGTTTGAATATTGAATTTACTTTCAAATATCAATCTTCTACAATCAAATTAGTTGCCGGAGTAAATTCCCAGCCTGTCAATCCTGCATTCTCGATAGCTTCCTTCAAACGCTCGCTTACATAAGTACTTCCATCAAGTATGCAAATCTCAAAGAAATCCAGTTTAGGGATAAAGTCTTTGCTCATTACAATTCTATCACCCCATATACCCCAAGAGATTCCCTTCTCGTTCTCCACTTTCTCCCTTCTTTCCCAAAATTCTTTTTTTGATTTAACAAAAAAAGATTTTGATTTATAACCATTTATAAAATTCTGTTCCACAAATGAAGTTCTTTCATAATCCACATAATCCGAATACGCAGAAGCTATGTGAAGAAGAAAATAATCATACTTAATCTTCCTTTTATATAGCCCAAGAGGATAGAATCGATGAGTACATAAATCAAATTGTTCAAGAACGGCTTTAGCTTTAGGACTCATAATACGCAGGCGACTACCGAACCCACTGCTGACAAAGTCTGTAAGTTTGGCATAACCTGCCAGCATTACTCCGTCAAGATTGGGTTCATAATCTGGAAAGGTATCCCAATACTTATGTAGGCTTAATAAAGAATTTGGCGCATCTTCATCATATCCCTTAATGAATTTGTATACTTGTGGAAAATCGCTACCTACGATTTTCTCATTTAAAGAATCATCTACTATAAAATAGTTCATAATATAATGTTTTAAGTTAAACTTCCCATGGATTAATAACCTTTATCGGTTTGATTGGTTCTATCGGCTTAGTGACTTTTATTTCATCCGTTGGCAAAGTTGTATTTTTTAATTCCAAATCATTTATCTTTGTATTAGAGTTGTTCTCTATTGCATTTTTAGCATTAGATACTTGTCCTCTTACAAATTTTGCACTTTGTTCAGGAGAAGCATTAGGATTCCTTTTACCGAAATTATCAAATTCTTTACGTAATTGTTCCGTATAGTTCGGATGCTTTCCATGCTGTCCTTCCCCAGTAGCTTTACTGAATTTATCAACAGTCATTTTATTTTCCTTCCCTTCCAGTTTGAAGCCTCCTTCTCTTGCCGCTTTTACAACACCATGTTTACCCAACGATCTTGGAATAATATGGTGTTCCTCTTTGGGCAGTGCCTTGACCACTTTATCCGCTGTTCCAAACATTGTCATACGACTGCCCGCTGTAACTAAAGGATTAGCGGTTCCAAAGAAGAAAGGAGGAATTATTGCAGCTTTTCCGTCTGAATCAATTAGTTTTATTGGATTATCTAAACAATAATTATACGGACTCCAATCGTAATACTTTTCACTTAACGGATCCACCGCATGCCATCTACCTATGGTCGCATCATAATGTCTAGCCCCATAATCATACCAATTCAATCCACCTTTCCGATCCAACTCTTTACTATTATACTTATAAGGCTGCACATTATTACATGCATTAGACATCAAACCACCAAAAGGATAATAATCATTCACTTCATCGACTTTACCGGTTTCATCAGCAACTACACGGATATTTCCCTGATGATCTTTAATGTAAAAATGGAACCTGTTATCTTGGAAACTATAATAACCGGACTCATTCAGCAATATCTTCAAGCTGCCGTTCTCATAGATCGCATTGCCACAATAAACGGTCGTGGTCGTATCATTGTTTATTATATGGGTGGTACGGACTTTCCTGCCGTCTGCCGCATATTCATATTCAATACTACTGCCGTCTGCAAAACGTATGTGACTTGGCAAATTTAAGAGATTATATTGAATTTCAGTTATATTTTTGTTTAAATCTTTAGTCAGGTTACCAT